>NZ_JBIAIN010000001.1:0-445202 GCF_042871445.1 Streptomyces sp. NPDC005794 | reverse complement strand
GACCGGAGACCGGAGACCGGAGACCGGAGACCGGAGACCGGAGACCGGAGACCGGAGACCGGAGACCGGAGACCGGAGACCGGAGACCGGAGACCGGAGACCGGTCTTCGGTATGTCGCCGGAATGGCTCCTCCAAGACGGGCGCCCGCTTGCCGCCGCCACGGTCCTGTCCCACCCCGAACAACTGGAGAGACTGACCGCGTCGTGCCCCGAGGCGGCGCCCACCGCCATCCTCGCCGGAGACCCCTGTTACGACCGCATCCTCGCCGCCCTTCCCCAGCGCGACCGCTTCCCTCGCGCCCTGGGCGTCGGGCCGGATCAGCGGCTGATCGTCGTCAGTTCGACCTGGTCACCACGCTCGCTCTTCGGCGACGACAACGGGGAAGCAGAAGCGAGCGGGGGTGATCTGCTGCCCTGGCTGCTGCCGCGCCTGGCCGCCGAACTGCCCGCCGATGAGTACCGGGCTGCGGCCGTCCTGCACCCGAACATCTGGCACGGCCACGGCCCCGGACAGGTCCGGGCGTGGCTGGACAGCGCCCAGCGCGCGGGCCTTGCCCTCGTTCCTCCGCTCGAAGGCTGGCGGCAGGCACTGATCGCGGCTGACTGCGTTCTGGGAGACCACAGCAGCGTCACCTACTACGCGGCGTCCATCGGCGTCCCCGTCCTGCTCGGGGCGTTCCCCGGGGAAGCCCTCGACCCGTCCTCTCCGGTCGCGGCCCTCGGCCGGACGGCTCCCAAGCTGCTCCGCCGTGGCAGCTTGCGGGCGCAGATCGACCAGACGATGGCATCCCATGAGCCCGCCCGGTACGCGGGTCTGGCGGAACAGACCAGCTCGTCACCCGGCGAGTCGGCCACGCTTCTGCGTCGCCTGTTCTACGACCTCATAGGCATCGACGAACCCGACGGCCGCCCAGCACTGCTTGCTCCGCTGCCCCTGCCACTCTACGAGCCGGCCCAACCCACCGTCCCGATCCGCGTGTTCACCCACGTGGTCAGTGTGGATCCGCCGGAGGTGACAGTGGTCCGCCACGCCCAGACCGGCTTCGAGGCCGGGCACGCGGAAGACGAGGCCGAGCACGCCACTGCCGCCCACACGGCGGTCGACGAGGAGACGCGGGAGGCCGGCCGACTGCGCATCGCGGACGTCATCGTGCGGCGCGCAGACGAGGACGACCCCCGGATCGGCCCACCCGGTGCCTGGGCATCGGACGCGCTCGCCCAGTACCCGTACTGCGGCCTGACCGCTTACATCGACGGACCGGACCGCTGCGTCGTACGCACCCGCGAGGGCGACCTCGTACGCCTGACCGCGGCTGCCGGCCCGGACGGAAGGCCTGACCTCTGCGACCCCGCCGCCTATGCCTCCGCGCTGTACGCCTGGACCGGCAGCGGGAAGTCCCTGCTGGAGGCGGGCCCCGAAATCACCGTATGGACGGGCACCACGGCGCACCGCGTCACCGCCGAGTACATCGGCCCGCCCCGGGAGTAGGGCAAGACCGCCACAGCCCGGGGTTTCAGTCCCCCAGCTCGGCAAGCCGCGCACGTACCCGGGCGAGAGCCACCTGGTCACCGCCCTGCTCGTAGAGGGAGGCGGCGGTGCAGAGGTCCTCCGCCTCTTCGGCCCGGCGGTCCGAAAGCCGGTTGCACCGCGCCCTCAGTTCCGCAGCGTCGGCAAGCTGAAGCCCGGCTCCCTCGATGTCCATAGAGGCCATGGCCTTATCCAGACAGACGCGTGCGAGGGCGGTGTCCCCCGCGTCGAGGTGCGTCTCGCCCAGGCTCATGTACACGCGGCCCTCGTTGTAGCGGTCGCCACCGGGCAGGGCACGGAACTGCGCCAGCGCGTCGTTGAGGTGGCCGGCGGCGTCGGCGAAGCGCTGCTGACGGCCCTGCGCGCGGCCGATGTGATGCACGAGAAGGGCCAGGGCACGGGGTCGGTCCCGCCACCCGTCATCGCCCTGCCCCATACGGCTCAGGATCTCCCGGGCCTCCTCGAAGCACCGCTGCGCCTCCGGATACTTCCACTGCTTCAGCCGGAGCAGTCCCAGCGCCTCGACGGCACTCGCCTGTCCCCGATGGTGCCCCAGGGCCTCGTCCGCGTTGGCCGCCGCCCTCAGAGCCTCCTCCGCGTCATCTGCTCGCCCGAGGCCCATATAAGCCATCCCCCCAACTCGCAGCTCTGCCAACCGTATCGCCAAGATCAGGACGACGATGCCGGAACCGATGATGCCGTCGTCCTGGAAGGCCTCCCGAAGACAAGCAGTGGCCTTCGGTCCTTCGCCCTCGACGACGAGAGGTCGAATTCTTGGAGGTACAAGCGGGACCCACGAGGAGGCCAAGCACAAGTGGGGCGACGGCTGGCCTTGCTCCTTTTCGCGGCAAACCGTCGCAGTGACTGCCGCAGAGCGTTGTTCACGCGGCCCGTGGAGGTTGGCCTATCACCAGCCAGTACGGTGTAGCCATTCATCCGGATCAATGACACCTGGAAGGGTTGTTTGTCGGCGTGAGATGGGATAGGGGCACCGTAGCCGCGAGCCGCGAGCCGCGAGCCGCGAGCCGCGAGCCGCGAGCCGCGAGCCGCGAGCCGCGAGCCGCGAGCCGCGAGCCGCGAGCCGCGAGCCGCGAGCTCATTTCGGACCACGCCGCACGTAGCTATTCGGGGCGGCCATGACCGCTAGACCGCCCCTGCGCGTTCCGGTTGGGCCCGATGCTCGTCGGTGGAGCACCTTCCGCGCCGAAAGGACGTTGGTCGTAGCTGCTCGCACCGTCACCTCTACCGTCCGCGTGCTCGAGTGCCTGCCTGCGCTGGTACGCGACGACAGCCGCGTTTCGGTCGTCTTCGCCTACGACCCGACCTCGGCCTTCAGCGACGGGGTCCTGGACCTGCTCCATGACGCCGGATGCCGGATCATGCCCTGGGATCAGCTGGGCCGCGCCGCGCCCGACCTCATCCTCTCCGCCAGTGAGAACATCGAGGTCCCGGACGGCGACTGCCCGGTCCTCGTGCTGCCGCACGGAGTGGGCTTTCAGAAATTCGTGCCCGATTCCCGCAGTTCCCGCGTACGGCTCTCCGGCGTCGTATCCGACGCTCTGCTCGAATCCGGCCGTGCGTGGCTTGCTGTGTCGCACCCGGATCAGGAAGAGCAGCTTCTCTCCACACACCCCAAGACAGCCGGACGCACGCTCCTCGTCGGCGACCCGTGCTTCGACGAGCTCCTGAGCAGCCGGCCCCACAGGGCCACGTACCGGCGTGCGCTGGGTGTGGCGGAGGACCGCCGACTGGTCATCGTCAGTTCGACCTGGGGCCCTTCCTCCCTCATCGGCCAGTGCCCGGACCTGCCGGCGCGCCTCCTCGCCTCGCTGCCGTACGACGAGTACCAGGTCGGGCTGATCGTCCACCCCAACGTCTGGGCGGCGCACGGATCGTGGCAGATCCGTACCTTGCTGGCCTCCGCGCTCGACGCGGGCCTGATGCTCATTCCCCCCGTCCACTCCTGGCGGACCGCACTCGTCGCCGCCGACCTGGTCATCGGCGACCACGGGTCCGTGACGCTGTACGGAGCTTCACTGGGCACCCCCGTACTGCTTGCCGCGTTCGGCGAAGACTCCGTGCCAAGGACGGCGGCCGGCGCCCTGGCACAGCTCGCACCCCGCCTCGATCCCGGTACGGAACTCCACCAGCAGGTCGCCGACGCCGTCAGCACGCACGAGCGACCACCCTGCGCCTCCATCGCTCAGCAGGCGTTCGCGGAGCCCGGGCAGGCCCACGCCCGCCTCCGTGCCAACCTCTACCGGCTGATGAAGCTGACGGAACCGGTCTCCGCATCTCCGGATGCACCAGTTCTCAGCCCGCCCGAGCCGACGCACGCCGCGGCGACTTCCTGCACGTCCTGGCGGGTGACCACCACGGTCTCAACGGACGGCGGCCGGTCGGCGGTCAGCGTGCTCCGTCTCCCCGCGGCCGTTTCCGAGCCCGGGGCGGAAGACGGCTCCACCTTCGTTCATCTCGCCTGCGACGAAGAGGAAGAGGACCGGCGCCTCACCGAGAGTGCGTCCGTCATGCTCCGCCACCGCGCGGCGACGACCGACGTCTGCGCGCTGCGCTGGATCGCGGAGACCCTCGATCGCCTGCCCGGCTGCCGCCTGGCCGCAGTGGACACGGACGCACACACCACCCTCGCCGGCCTTCGGGACGGGCGGGTCGTGACAGCGACAGTCACGGGGCCCACTCCGGGGCCGGGCCCCGTAGCCGCCGTGGTCTACGCGCTCCTTCGAGCCTCGCAGCCGCTGTCGGACGCTTCTGTGACCCTGCGGATCGGGTCCGCACGCACCGAGGACGTTCTCCTCAGGCTCCACCCCCACCTGCCGGCTCTCTCGTAGGCTGGGCGAGACGGGGCCCCTCTCAGCTTGGTCGGTCCAGGATCCGCAGACGTTCCCGCTACTGCTCCACGAGCGGGCTGCCGCCGTCCTGATGGATCTCGACGGCGCGGGCCAGATGCTCCCGGAGGTGAGTACGGTCGCCGCCCGGCCGCTCCGCGATGGCGGCCAGCTCCAGCAGCGCCTCGGCCTCGTAGTGAGTCGCGTCCTGCGCCTGGAGGATGCGAGCCGCCTCACTCAGTGTTCCGATCGCCTGCTCCGTCTCGCCCCGGTGGTCGTACGCACGGCCGATGGCGAGCATGGCCCGCGCCGCCATCCGCAGGTCAGGACTCCGGCCGGTCAACAGCGCTTGGTGTGCGTGCCGCAGGGTGACGAGCGCCTGGGCCGGGTTGCCGGCCGCGTCCTGTGCGCTGCCCAGGAAGAGAGAGGCGATGGCGGCTCCCCGCGCCTCACCGGCCTCGGTGTTGAGCTCCAGAGAGCGCTCGTACATCTCGATGGCCCGGGACGGATGGAATCGGTCCCAGTAGCGCCCGAAGAACTCGAGTACGGATGCGCGGAGATCGGTGCGGTCGGCCACCTCCGCACAGGCGAGAGCCTTCTCCAGTTGCACACGCGCCTGCTCGTACTCGCCCAGGTCCATCAAGGGGCGAGAGAGCAAGGATCGCAGGCGCGCCTCGGCTGCGGGAACGAGCTCGTCGGACGCCGCCGCAGCCGCGGCTCCGAGCTCCAGTGATTCCTTCCAGTCCCCGAGGTGTCTGCGGTGCAGGAAGAGCACGGTGAATCCCTCGGCCAACTGCCAAACGGGTGTGTGCAGACCGAGGCGAGACGCCTCGCGAAGCACGGCCAGGATGTTGGACCGCTCGGCGTCCAGCCAGGACAGCGGGGGCGGTGTGTCGTCCGCCGCGAACGGATCCGCGGCGCCGAGCAGCAATTCGCCCACGTCGGCGATGCGCAGGCGGTCCGCCCGCACCGCCCGGTCGGCGAACGCGGTCAGTGCCAGATAGTGGGTCACCAGCCGCTCCACCAGTGCTCGCCGCGTACCGGACGGCTCCTCCGCCTCCGCGCGCTCGCGTGCGTGCAAGCGTACGAGGTCATGGAAGCGGTAGCGGTCGTCGCCCGCCACCTCCAGCAGGCCGGCTTCCTCAAGCACGTCCAGCAAGGTCTGGGCGGCAGGCGCGTCGACTCCCGTGGCAACGGCCGCCGCGCCCGCGTCGAAAGTGCGGCACGGCAGGCAGCCCAGAAGTCGATAGAAACGCGCTTCGTCAGCCGGAAGCTGCCGGTATGTGGAGTCGAACACTGCGGACACCGGGTGCTCCCCTCGGAGGGACATCGCGGTCAGTCGGCTGAATTCGTCCGACAGTTCCTGGGTCAGGCGGGCCATGGTGAGGCGGCGGTTGGTCACGAGACGGGCAGCCACCACATGCAGGGCGACAGGCAGCCCACCACATAGCGCGACCAGCCGTTCGGCGGCGATCGGTTCCGCTGCGACAGCGTCGTCGCCACAGCGATCGGCAAGAATCCGCAGGGAGCTGTGGATGTCGAGGGGTGCCAGAGACAGTAACCTGGCTCCGTCGAGGGCGAGTTCACCGAGTTTGGCGTTGCTGGTGACCAGCACCGCGCTGCCGGACCCCTGCGGCACCAAAGCCCGTACCTGGGCGGGCTCGTTGACATCGTCCAGGACGAGCAGAATCCGCCGCCCGGCGGAGCGCGATCTGAACAGCCGGGTCCGTTCCGCGAGGGAGTGCGGCAGGTAGGGGTCCTTCACGCCGAGCGACCGCAGGAGCATCTCCAGGGCGGCGGACACGTCACCGCCTCCCCGTTGACCCCGCAGCTCCGCGAAGTCGACGTACAGCTGCCCGTCGGGGAAACGCTCCCGGGACCCGTGCGCCCAGCGGCTGGCCGTCGCCGACTTGCCGACCCCAGGCGTACCACCGAGCACCAGCACGTCGACATGCGAGGAACCACAGCCGTCGGCGCTCACCATCGCGTCCATCCTGGACAGGTCAACGGTGCGGTTGATAAAGGGAACGCGCAGGGCGGGAACCTCGTCCGGCAGCGCCTCCGGCGGGGGCGGCGGTTGAACGGTGTAAGTGATCCCGCCGTGGATCTGGGAGTTCTGAAACGCCCCGTACTGGACTCCCCCGCTGATGGCCGCGCCGCCCGGCCCACGTTCCCCGCTCAGGTCGGCCAACCACTGCCTCAGGTCCTGTGCGGCAGCCGGATCCTCCTCAAGCAGTCCGCTGAGCCGCAGCCGCCAATCGGCCTCGATGTCCACGGCAGCGCGTCGCTCGCCCCCCTCCTGGGCTGCGGCCAGCCGTTGGCTGGCCTGTTGGAGGTCGCCATCCGCCTCCTCCTCCCCGGATCGGCCACGACGGCCGAAAAGCCGCGCCACCCCTGCCTTCGCCTGCTCCCACGATTCTGTAACCATGGCACCGACCAGCGCCGCCGCCCCCGACGCGGCAAGCGCCGCCAACTCCGCTTCCACAGAGCCCCCCTCGCACTTCGCCTCTGTCCAGATCGATCAGAACCCCACCGTAGAGAGATCACAAAGGCTTGGATAGCCCGGCACCCGTGCACCACGTACATCGTGGCCGACTATCCGGCTCGCTCCCGACGTCTGCCTACGAGCAGTCAAAAGATCGAAAGGAGACACATGGCCGCCCGCCAGGACCGGGGCAAGATCGCGAAGGTCTCAAGCCCGTCTGCGCAGCACCGACCGAGGAGGCAGCACTCGAGCGGTTCGCCGAGTTCGCCGACGCCTGGGGCAAGAAGCATCCGGCGATCGTCCGGCTCTGGGAGAACGCCTGGGAGGAGTTCACCCCGTTCCTCCGCTTCGACACCGAGATCCGCCGCATCGTTCTGCACCACGAACGCGATCGAGTCCGTGAATGCCAGGATCCGGCTGGCGGTCAAAGCCCACCGGCACTTCCCGGATGAGCAGGGCGCCTTGAAGTGCGTCTACATGGCGATCATGTCGCTCGACCCCACAGTCAAAGGCCAGGCCCGCTGGACCATGCGCTGGAAGACCGCAGCGACGTGACGTGAAGCGCGAACGCGGCCCGGATCCCGGCCGCTCGTCCCCCTTCGGCAACAACCCGCTTGTCCACCGCTCTGCGCGCTCGCTGCACGCCTGTCCACCGGTTGTCCACCGGAGGCGGTCATGGCGCCCAGGAAGGGGCGTCCAACTGCCATGAATTGATCTTTACAAAAGCAAAAGCCCCAGGTCACGGCGAGTGAGTCCTGAGGCTTCTACAGAGCCGCCTTCGGGATTCGAACCCGAGACCTACGCATTACGAGTGCGTTGCTCTGGCCAACTGAGCTAAGGCGGCACGCTCTGTCGCACCATGGTGCGGTCAGCAGCGACGCCAATTCTACACAGTTTCCAGGGGTGCTCCGCACCGCCCGCCCTGACCGCCGTATCCCCAGGTCAGGTGCACTTCTTGCCGTCCTTGGGCGGCGTGCCGTCCAGCAGATAGGTGTTGATCGCCGTGTCGACGCAGTCGCTGCCCCGGCCGTACGCCGTGTGCCCGTCACCCTCGTAGGTCAGCAAAGTGCCGGAGGAGAGCTGGTCCGCGAGGGACTCGGCCCACTTGTACGGGGTCGCCGGGTCGCGGGTGGTGCCGACGACGACGATCGGCGCGGCGCCCTCCGCCTCGGTGCGGTGCGGGGTACCGGTGGGGTCCACGGGCCAGGAGCCGCAGTTCAGGGCGGCCCAGGCGAAGCCCCTGCCGAAGACCGGCGAGGCCTTCTCGAACTCCGGGAGCGCCTTCTCCACCGCCGCGGTGCCGGTGAACGCGGGGGGCAGGTCCAGACAGTTCACAGCGGCGTTGGCGAACATGAGATTGGCGTACTCACCGCTCGGCTCGCGCTCGTAGTAACTGTCGGCCAGAGCGAGCAGACCGGAGCCGTCCCCGCGCTGCGCGCCGGCGACCGCTTCGCGGAGCTGGGGCCAGGCGCCCTCGTCGTACATGGCGGCGATCACACCCGTGGTCGCCAGGGACTCGGTCAGCTTCCGGGGCTCACCGGTCGCCGCGGGTGCGGAGTCCAGATCGGTGAAGAGCTTCTTCAGCGCCGTCGCCGCATCGGCGGTGGACGTGGTGCCGAGCGGACAGTCGGCCTGCTTCACACAGTCCGCGGCGAAGGACTGGAAGGCGGCCTCGAAGCCCGCGGTCTGGTCGCGGTTGATGTCGACAGCGGGAAGCGAGGGGTCCATCGCCCCGTCCAGGACGAGGCGTCCGGCCCGGGTGGGGAACAGCTCGGCGTAGGTCGCGCCGAGGAACGTGCCGTACGAGGCGCCGACGTAGTGCAGCTTCTCGTCGCCGAGCAGGGAGCGCAGGATGTCCATGTCTCGCGCCGTCTCGACCGTGGAGACATGCGGGAGGATCTCGCCGGAGCGCTTCGCACAGCCGTCGGCGAACTTCGCGTAGGACTTCTTCAGCGCGGTGATCTCGCCCCGGTCGTCCGGGGTCTGGTCCACCTGCGTGTAGGCGTCCATCTCCTTGCCGGTGAGGCACTCGACCGGTTCGCTGCGGGCCACCCCGCGCGGATCGATGGCCACCGTGTCGTACCGGGCACGGACAGGGGCGGGGTAGCCGATGCCCGCGTACCCCTGGAGATAGCCGACGGCCGAGCCGCCGGGACCACCGGGATTCACCAGGAGCGAGCCGATCCGCTTGCCCGGCCCCGTGGCCTTCTTACGGGAGACGGCCAGCTTGACGTCTCCGTCGTCAGGCTTCGCGTAGTCCAGCGGGGCCTTCATCGTGGCGCACTGGAAACCCTCCACACCGCAGTTCCGCCAGCGCAGTTTCTGCCCGTAGTACGGCTGGAGTTCCTCGGTGACGGCCGAACCCGTCGCCGACGCACTCGGTGCCGAACCACCACTGCTGCAGCCGGAGACGAGAAGGCCGGCAGTGCCGAGCGCGGTGGAAAGGATTCGGAGCAGGCGCCTGGTGTCCATCCTCGGAGCGTAGCCGCCGTGGGACGACCCAACCGATTCCCCACTCATACGGGTGAATTCACCATCCGAGCGGAGCCCTACGGGATACGCCGACGCCGGACCTCAGCCCGCTCGGAGCGTCACCGTCATCGCCTCCACGGCGAGCAGGGGCGCGACGTTACGGTCGAGGGCACGGCGGCAGGCGATCACGGCCTCGATCCGGCGCAAGGTGCGCTCGGGCGTGGACGACTCGGCGATCCGGTCGAGAGCATCCTGTACATCGGTGTTGGCGAGGGCGATCCGGGAGCCGAGCTGAAGAGCCAGCACATCGCGGTAGAAACCGGTGAGTTCGCTCAGCGCCAGATCGAGGCTGTCCCGCTGCGTACGCGTCCTGCGTCGCTTCTGCCTGTCCTCCAGCTCCTTCATCGCACCCGCCGTCCCGCGCGGCATCCGGCCCCCGGCCACACCGCCGAGCGCCGCCTTCATGTCGTCCGTCTCCTTGACGTCGACATCCTCGGCGACCTGCTTGGCGTCGTCCGTGGCCGTATCGATCAGCTCCTGGGCCGCCTTGAGGCAGCCACCGACGTCGTGGACGCGCAGCGGGAGCTTGAGCACGGCGGCACGGCGCGCACGCGCACGCTCGTCCGTGGCCAGGCGGCGCGCCCTGCCGATGTGCCCCTGAGTGGCACGGGCCGCGGACGCGGCCCGCTCGGGATCGATGCCGTCACGCCTGATCAGTACATCGGCCACGGCCTCCACCGGAGGCGTACGCAGCGTGAGATGACGGCAGCGGGAGCGGATCGTGGGCAGCACGTCCTCGAGGGAGGGGGCGCAGAGCAACCACACCGTGCGGGGCGCGGGCTCCTCCACCGCCTTCAGCAGGACGTTTCCCGCGCCCTCGGTGAGGCGGTCGGCATCCTCCATGACGATGACCTGCCAGCGGCCCACGGCGGGGGACAACTGCGCACGGCGGACCAGCTCACGGGTCTCCTTCACACCGATGGAGAGCAGATCCGTGCGGATCACCTCGACATCGGCGTGGGTGCCGATCAGCGCCGTGTGGCAGCCGTCGCAGAAGCCGCAGCCGGGCGCCCCGCCCAGGGCCCGGTCAGGGCTGGTGCACTGGAGCGCGGCGGCGAAGGCGCGGGCGGCGGTGGCCCGGCCGGAGCCGGGCGGGCCCGTGAACAGCCAGGCATGGGTCATCTTGGAGCCGGGGGGCACCGGCTCGCCCGTGGAATTGGCGGTGACCAGTGCGTCGGCGTCCCGGGCTGCGGCGCCGAGCTGCTCCTGCACCCGGTCCTGTCCGACCAGGTCGTCCCATACGGTCATGGTCACCGCCCTTCCGGTGGTGTGGTGCGGGGACGCCGGAATCCCAGCGCTTCCCTATTGTGCGGGAAGGCTCTGACAGTCCCGGCGTTCCGTCCCCTGGCCCACCGCCCGCCCGTCGTCAGCGGCGCGGTCGGCGCCCGCCGCGTCCGGAGCCGCCCTGGTCCTCGTCCTGGTCGCCGAGCAGTTCGTCGGCCAGGGACGGCAGATCGTCGAGCGGCGTCTCCTCGGCCCAGTCGGGACGCGGCCGCTTCTGGCGGCCGGAGGCGCCCTGCGCCGCCCGTCCGGCCTGCGGGTCGTCGCTGACCTGGGGCAGCTCGCGCGTGCGCTCGTTCTCACCCTCGGGGCGGGAAGCGCGGCGCTCGTCGCGGAAGACGCCCGGCGGTACCCGGTCCGAGGGGTTCTCGTCGCGCACGGGCGGCAGTACAGCCGTCTCGTCCGCGTCCCGGACGGGCGGCAGGACGGTCGTCTCGTCCGCGTCGCGCGCCGGGCTGTCCGGCCGGGCGACCGGCACGGGCTGCGTGATCTCGTTGGGGTTCACGATCGGAGTCGGCACGGTGAGCTCGTTGTCCGGTACGGACTGCCCCGTGGACCCGGAACCGGAACGGCCGGACTCCTGGGAACGCTGCGCGGCAGCGGCCTCCTCGGCCCGGACAGCAGCCTCGGCCTCGGCGCGACGGCGTGCCTCCTCGGCCCGTACGAGCGCCTCCTCCGCCTTGCGCTGCTTCTCAAGGCGCAGTTCCTCCGCCTCCTTGCGAAGTCGCGCCTCCTCCTGGGCCTGCCGGCGCAGCCGCTCCTGCTCGGCCTCACGCACCCGCTCCTCGGCCTCGAGACGGGCCCGCTCCTCCTCCGCACGGCGGCGTGCCTCCTCGGCGCGCTGCCGGGCCTCCTCCGCCTGCCGTTCGGCCTCGCGCTGCCGCGCCTCTTCCTCCTCGCGGCGCTTGCGCTCCTCCTCCTCGGCGCGGAGCTTGGCGAGCTGAGCCTGCCGCTCACGCTCCAGCCGCTCCTCCTCGGCCTTCCGGGCGGCCTCTTCCTCGGCCTTGCGCCTGGCCTCTTCCTCGGCTGCCTTGCGCGCGTCCTCCTGGGCCTTGATCTCGGCCTCGGAGAGCGGCAGGAGGTGGTCGAGCCGGTGGCGTACGACGGTAGTGATCGCTTCCGGTTCCTGACCGGCGTCCACCACGAGGTAGCGGGCCGGGTCGGCCGCCGCGAGGGTGAGGAAGCCGGACCGGACCCGGGTGTGGAATTCGGCCGGCTCGGACTCCAGCCGGTCGGGCGCCTCGGTGAAGCGCTCCCGTGCCGTCTCCGGGTCGACGTCCAGAAGCACGGTCAGATGCGGTACGAGCCCGCTCGTCGCCCAGCGTGAGATCCGGGCGATCTCGGTCGGGGCGAGGTCACGGCCCGCGCCCTGGTAGGCGACCGAGGAGTCGATGTAACGGTCCGAGATGACGATCGCGCCGCGCTCCAGTGCCGGGCGGACGACCGAGTCGACGTGCTCGGCGCGGTCGGCTGCGTACAGCAGTGCTTCCGCGCGGTTGGACAGACCTGCCGACGAGACGTCCAGCAGGATCGAACGCAGCCGCTTGCCGACCGGGGTGGCGCCGGGTTCGCGGGTCACGACGACCTCGTGGCCCTTGGCACGGATCCATTCGGCGAGCGCCTCGACCTGGGTGGACTTGCCGGCTCCGTCGCCGCCCTCCAGGACGAGGAAGAAACCGTTCGCCGCGGGTGCGACGGCGGGATCGCCGCCACGCAGCGCCTCACGCAGATCACGGCGCAGCGGCACACCGGCACGGTCGTCGGTCCTGGCGAGGACGATCACCGCGACGGGCAGCAGCAACGCGCCGATGAGCATCAGCGCGAAGGCCGCACCACCGTGCGCGAAGACGAAGTCACCGGACCCCAGGCGGTGCCGCCCGATGGCGGCGGCGAGCAGCGGGCCGCCCACCGCGCCGAGCGCGACCAGCACCCGGACGACGGCCTGGAGGTGTTCGGTGGCCCTGGCCTGACGGAATGCCTCCGTCTCCTGATCGATGACCGCATGCCCGATGTGGGCGGCGACGCCCGCCGCGTAACCGGCGAGCAGCGCGATCAGCAGCCCGGTGGCGGTGTCGGGCACCAGGCCGAGGGCGAGGAGGGCCACACCCGTGACGGCGACCGCGAGTGCCAGCAGCCGGCGGCGCGACAGGGCGGGCAGCACCTTGCGCGCGGTACGGATACCGAGCGCGGTGCCACCGGTCAGGGCCAGGACCAGCAGGGCGAAGGTGGCAGGCCCGCCACCGAGGTCGGCGGCGTGCAGCACCGAGACGGCGGCAGCGGCGGCGACGGCCCCGGCGACCGCGGCGCACGCGGCGACGATCAGCGGGACGCTGCCGGTACGGCCCTTGTCGGACCCCGTTCCGGTGACCGGCCGGCGCAGCCCCTCCAGGGGCGAGCGCGGGCGGGGCGTCCGGGTGGCGGGGAATTCGAGGAAGTACAGGGTCGAGACGGAAGCGGCGAAGAGTCCCGCCGCGACGTAGGAGCCGAGAGCGGCCTGGTGGAGGGAGAACCATTCGAAGCCGGTGCCGAGCAGTTCACCGATCAGCGCGGCGACCACCAGCACGGCGGCGGCCGCGGGGACCGCCAGGAAGTTCGTCCGCAGGGAGAGCCGGCGCAGGGCGTCGAGGTGGTCCGGCAGCGGGCGCACGGCGGCGCCCTCCAGGGGCGGGGCGGGAAGCAGCGCGGGAGCCGCGCTCTCCTTGGCCACCGCCCACAGCCGTTCGCCGACCCCGGCGACGAAGACGGTGATCAGGATCATCATGAGTGCCTTGTCCGGCATCCAGTCGATCCACAGGGGCGCGACGACCAGCAGAGCGAGCCTCAGCCCGTCCGCCCCGATCATCAGCCAGCGGCGGTCGACGGGACCGCCGGGCGCCGTGAGCGCCGTCAGAGGCCCCAGGAGTACGGCTCCGAAGAGCACGGTGGAAAGAATCCGGGCACCGAACACGGCGGCGACGGCAAAGGCCGCCCCGCGGTATCCGGTCCCGAAGGAGCCCTCGAGGACCGCCGCTTGCAGCGACAGCAGCACAAGCACGAGAAGGGCGAGTGAATCGCCGATACTGCCGACGAGCTGGGCGCTCCACAACCGCCTGAGCGGGGGAACACGCAAAAGGGCTCGTACGGCGCGCTCGCGTGAGTCTGCGGCAAGTGTGTCGGAGGTGGGGCTCACGACCGGTGGCTGCTCGGCTCGCGTCATCCGCCCAGCCTATCGGGAACGGAACGGTGCCCGGGGGCCGCGTCCGAACATATGCCCCCATAGGGACGCGGGCCGCCTGTCGCGCGAACGCCGGAGGGGCCGGGACGTCCCGGCCCCTCCGGCGTTCCCGAACGGCCGGCGGTCAGCTCCGCACGGCTTCGGCACCGATGCCCGACGGTCAGTTCTCCTCGGACGGAGCCGAAGCCGTCCTCTTCGCCGCTGCGGCCGTCTTCTTCGCGGGCGCCTTCTTGGCTGCGGTCGCCTTCTTGGCCGTCGTGGCCTTCTTGGCCGTCGTCCCGGTCGTGGCCTTCTTCGCCGTCGCCTTCTTGGCCGGAGCCTTCTTGGCCGGAGCCTTCTTCGCCGTCTTCTTCTTCGCCGGCCCCTTGGCCCGCTTCTCGGCGAGCAGCTCGTAGCCGCGCTCCGGCGTGATGTCATCGACGCTGTCGTCGGTCCGCAGCGTCGCGTTCGTCTCGCCGTCGGTGACGTACGCGCCGAAGCGGCCGTCCTTCACGACCACCGGAGCCCCGCTCACGGGGTCCGTGCCCAGTTCCTTCAGCGGCGGCTTGGCGGCGGCCCGCCCGCGCTGCTTCGGCTGGGCGTAGATCGCGAGGGCCTCTTCGAGCGTGATGTCGAAGAGCTGGTCCTCGGACGTCAGCGAACGAGAGTCCGTGCCCTTCTTGAGATAGGGCCCGTAGCGGCCGTTCTGCGCGGTGATCTCGACGCCCTCGGCGTCCTCACCGACGACCCGCGGCAGCGACATCAGCTTGAGCGCGTCGGCCAGCGTCACCGTATCGAGCGACATCGACTTGAAGAGGCTGGCCGTCCGCGGCTTCACCGCGTTCTTGCCCGTCTTCGGCGTGCCCTCGGGCAGCACTTCGGTGACGTACGGGCCGTAACGCCCGTCCTTGGCGATGATCTGGTGGCCGCTGACCGGGTCGGCGCCGAGTTCGAAATCGCCGCTCGGCTTGGCCAGCAGCTCCTCCGCGTGCTCCACGGACAGCTCGTCGGGCGCCAGGTCCTCCGGCACGTCCGCGCGCTGGTGGCCCTCCGAGTCCTTCTCACCGCGCTCGATGTACGGGCCGTAGCGGCCGACGCGGAGCTTGATGTCGTTGCCGACGGGGAACGAGGAGATCTCGCGGGCGTCGATCGCGCCCAGGTCGGTCACGAGCTCCTTCAGGCCGCCGAGGTGGTCCCCGTCGCCGTTGCCCGCGGAGGACGCGGCACCCGCACCGGTCGTGTCGTCGCCGGTGCCGAAGTAGAAGTGCCGCAGCCACGGCACGGACTGGGCCTCGCCCCGCGCGATGCGGTCGAGGTCGTCCTCCATGCGGGCGGTGAAGTCGTAGTCGACGAGCCGGCCGAAGTGCTTCTCCAGCAGGTTGACCACGGCGAACGAGAGGAACGACGGCACCAGGGCCGTGCCCTTCTTGAACACGTAGCCGCGGTCCAGGATGGTCCCGATGATCGAGGCGTACGTCGACGGGCGGCCGATCTCCCGCTCCTCGAGCTCCTTGACCAGCGAGGCCTCGGTGTAACGGGCCGGCGGCTTGGTGGCATGTCCGTCGACCGTGACCTCGTCGGCCGTCAGCGCGTCGCCCTCGGCGACCTGCGGCAGCCGGCGCTCTCGGTCGTCCAGCTCGGCGTTCGGGTCGTCCGCGCCTTCGACGTACGCCTTCATGAAGCCGTGGAAGGTGATCGTCTTGCCGGACGCGGAGAACTCGGCGTCCCGGCCGTCGCTCGCCCGGCCACCGATCTTCACGGTGACGGAGTTACCGACGGCGTCCTTCATCTGGGAGGCGACGGTCCGCTTCCAGATCAGCTCGTACAGCCGGAACTGGTCGCCGGTGAGGCCCGTCTCGGCCGGGGTGCGGAAGCGGTCGCCCGAGGGGCGGATCGCCTCGTGCGCCTCCTGCGCGTTCTTGACCTTCCCGGCGTACGTCCGCGGCTTGTCGGGCAGGTAGTTCGCCCCGTACAGCTGCGTGACCTGCGCGCGGGCCGCGGAGATCGCGGTGTCCGAGAGCGTCGTGGAGTCCGTACGCATATAGGTGATGAAGCCGTTCTCGTACAGCTTCTGCGCCACCTGCATCGTGGCCTTGGCCCCGAAGCCCAGCTTGCGGCTCGCCTCCTGCTGGAGGGTCGTCGTGCGGAAGGGCGCGTACGGCGAGCGGCGGTACGGCTTCGACTCGACGGAGCGGACCGCGAACGTGGAGTCGGCGAGCGCCGCCGCCAGGGCGCGGGCGTTCGCCTCGTCCAGGTGCAGCGTCTGGCCCGAGCCGGACTTGAGCTGCCCGTCCGGACCGAAGTCACGGCCCTGGGCGATACGGCGCCCGTCGACCGCGCTGAGGCGGGCGGTGAGCGTCGAGGGGTCCGAGGCGTCACCGGTGCGCCCGGTGGCGAACGTGCCGGTCAGGTCCCAGTACTCGGCGGAGCGGAAGGCGATGCGCTCGCGCTCCCGCTCGACGACGAGACGGGTGGCGACGGACTGGACACGGCCCGCGGAGAGCCGCGGCATGACCTTCTTCCACAGGACCGGCGAGACCTCGTAGCCGTAGAGGCGGTCGAGGATACGACGGGTCTCCTGGGCGTCGACCATGCGCTGGTTGAGCTCGCGCGGATTGGCGACGGCGGCCCGGATCGCGTCCTTGGTGATCTCGTGGAAGACCATCCGGTGGACCGGGACCTTGGGCTTGAGGACTTCCTGCAGGTGCCACGCGATGGCTTCGCCCTCGCGGTCCTCATCGGTGGCCAGGAAGAGTTCGTCGGATTCGGCGAGGAGCTGCTTGAGCTTCCTGACCTGGGCTTTCTTGTCCGCATTGACGACGTAGATCGGCTGGAAGTCATTGTTGACGTCCACGCCGAGGCGGCGTACCTCACCGGTGTACTCGTCCGGCACCTCGGCGGCGCCGTTCGGCAGGTCGCGGATGTGCCCGACGCTCGCCTCGACGACGTATCCGGGGCCGAGATAGCCCTTGATCGTCTTCGCCTTGGCAGGCGACTCGACAATGACGAGTCGGCGGCCTGCGCTCTCGCTGGTCGGGGACAACTTCGCTCTTCTCTCCGGTCGGCACTCGTGGGCATCCGGGCAGCGCTCTGGCGCTGCGCGCGGTGCTGTCGCTGCGGAGTGTGACGGTACAACCCGCCCCCGTGTCAAACGGCAAAAGCCCGCAACGGCCACTCGAACGGTAACCCGACTTCCGCCGTTCCTGCCGCCCGGACTGCCCGGTCCGCTCCTCGCAGTGCTGTCGCCTGCGGGTTTCGAGGCCCTGTCGGGGAACCGTGCGGGACGCCTGTCCGGCCGCCGCCGTCCCTGCCGGACACGTGGATCAGACGCGGGTGAAGCACCACACGCCGAGGACGAGGAAGAGTACGCCGAAGAACGTGGCGAGAGCCGTGGAGGCGACGGGGCTCACACCGAGCGCCACCGGCGCGCGCTGAACGGTGCGCGCCCCCGTCCAGACGAGGAGGGCGGCACCGAACAGTGCGAAGGCCGCACCGGCGAAGACCGTGGTGACGCTTTCCATGTCCGTGCCCCTCACGCTCTCCCCCTCGGCTGCCGCGTGGCGCTCGTACGCCGTCGCGCTTCACGTGGCTCCCGTGCCGTCGCGCTGTGCGCGCGGCTCGGCAGAGGGGAGGCTGGCACGTCGGCACGAACCCGGGGTGAACACCGGACGGCTGCCCGGGGAACGGTCGTGAGCGGAATCCGCGACCCGTGCCGGAGCGGCGTGGGCCCGTGTGCGTCAGGGCTGGTCAGAGGGAGGTTGAGCGTCGGAGGACGCGGCTCCGGTACGCGGGAACGGAGCTCGGGGACGGAGCGCGACTGCGCACCGGGGGAACACGCACCGCCGGCACCACGGCGCACCGGGGGAAACGCACTGCCGGCACCAGCGCGCCGCGTCACCCCGTCATCGCACGGGCTTCAGGAAGCCTTCCTCCACCAGCAGTCGGATCGCCTGCGGGGTGCGGTCGCGCAGCAGCACGGGATCCTCTGCCATCAGCTGGGCGATGGCGTCCAGAATCCGGCCCGCGGGCAGCGAACCGTCGCACACGCCGGCGAACCCGGCCCCGACGGCATCGACCTTGGTGGCGCGGCGCATCCCGCGGTGCTGACGCAGCACCACATGCTCGGGGTCCTCGGCACCTGGCAGCCCGACCTGCTCCTGCACGACCTCCTCGGCGAGCGTGAAATGCGCGGCGAGCAACGCCGCGTCGTCGTGCTCCCGCAGGTAGTCCTGCCGTGTGAAGTGCGCCTCGACGGCGGACCCGAGAGGCTGCTCCACCGCGTGCGGCCACTCCTCGGCCACGAGCGAGGGATTCCCGGCGGCAGCCGCGGCGGACTTCCGGAGCGTGATCCAGCCGAAGCCGACGGCCTTGGTACTGCGGGCCTCGAACTCGTCCAGCCAGGCCGCGTACCGCTCGGCGTACAGGGCGGGGTCGGTGCGGTGGTCGCCGCTGTCGCGCAGCCACAGCTCGGCGTACTGCGTGATGTCCTGCACCTCGCGCTGCACGATCCAGGCGTCACAGCCGACGGGCACCCAGGAGCGCACCCGGTCCTGCCACTCCTCGCCCTCCACGTGCTGCCAGTTGGCGAGGAACTGCGCGTAACCGCCTTCGTTGAGCCGGTCCCCGGCCTGCTGCACGAGGGTCCGGCACAGATCGTCGCCCCCCATGCCGCCGTCGCGGTAGGTCAGCCGGGCGCCGGGCGAAATGACGAAGGGCGGGTTGGACACGATCAGGTCGTACGTCTCGGCACCGACCGGTTCGAAGAGAGAGCCCTCGCGCAGATCGGCGGGGGCCGCTCCGGACAGGGCAAGGGTCAGGCGGGTGAATTCCAGCGCGCGCGGGTTGACGTCCGTGGCCGTGACCCGGGTGGCGTGCTGGGCGGCGTGCAGGGCCTGGATACCGGAGCCGGTACCGAGATCGAGGGCGGCGGCCACGGGCCTGCGTACCGTGATCCCGGCGAGCGTGGTGGAGGCCCCACCGACGCCCAGGACGACACCTTCCTCGTGCGAGCCGATGCCGCCGGCCCCGCCGACCGCGCACCCCAGGTCGGAGACGATGAACCAGTCCTGCCCCTCGGGACCGCCGTAGGGCCGTACGTCGACAGTCGCTGTGACCAGGTCGCCCTCGTGGACCGCCCAGCCGTCCTCCACGCACTCCTCCAGCGGGAGGGCGGCAGCGGCCGCGGCGGCCGGAACGGGGCGCTGCAGAAGGAACAGCCGCACCAGCGTGTCGAGCGGTGAATCCCCGCGGGTGGCCCGGAGCGCCGGGACGGTTTCGCTACGGGCGAGCGCGGCGTAGGCGGGCGCGCCGAGCCGTTCGAGGAGGCCATCGGCGGTGAACGCGGCGGCGATCAGGGCTTCGCGGAGCCGGGGGGCATGGTCGGATGCGGGGAGGCTGGTCGTACTCACCCGCCCATTGTGTCCGCTCGCGCCGACAACGGCAGCTGCCCGGCCCCCACGTGGGGCGGGGCCGGGCAGCTGCGAGGGTCTCGACCGCTACGACTCCTCGCCCCTCTACGGCTCCTCGCCCCTCTACAGCTCCTCGACTGCTACGACTTCTCGACTGCTACGACTTCTCGCTTGCCGAGGCCGAAGGCGATGCGGACTTCGACGCCGGGGCGGACGGAGCGGAGGCGGGCGGAGCCGATGCCGTCGGCTTCTGGCAGCCCTTCTGCTTCGCCATCGCGGAACCGACCTCGCCGGACTGAAGCTTCTTCAGCGCCTGGTCACCATTGGTGCTGATCTTTGTCAGCTCGTCGGCGATGCCCTTGAGACCGTCGGCGAACTTCGCCTGGTCCTTCGGATCGAGCGTGTCGACCTTCGTCTTCAGATCCGCGTAGGCCGTCGAGGAAGCGTTGAGCTCTTTCACGGCCTCCTTGTGCGTGGTCTCTCCGCCGTCCACGGGCGGCGCACCCGCCGACTGCACAGCCGTGCCCAGCGCCTTGTACGCCTGCGAGATCTGCTGGAAGGCGGCCGAGTCGGTCTTCTGGACGTCGGCGGGCTTGCTGGCGTCGCCCGTCTGCTGCTGGATCGCGGCATTGGCGTTCGCGATCTTCTGCAACTGCGGCTGAACCTGGTCGCAGACCTTCTTCGCCCAGTCGTTCACCTTGTTGTCGCTGTCGTCGCTGCAGCCCGACAGCGTCAGTACGAGTACCGCACCGCCGGACAGTGCGGCTGCAAGCTTCTTGTTCACCGGATTGGGTCCCTTCCAAGGCTCTCGGCCCCGGAACTTACACGTCGAGTGGGCGACAATCAGGCGCGGGGCATTCGATATATATGCTTTTGCAGCCATTTGCACCAAGGAAAATGAGGGAGATACAACTCACCTGCTCACTCGGACACCCGTACGAGCCGCCTCCCCCACCGAAGTCCGCCCCAGGCCACGGAAGCGGCGGACTGCGCATCAGAACGCGCCGTCCGCCGCCGCGCTGAGCAGGCGTCACTACCGGCTCACCGCTCTCCGACCGTGGATCTCACGAAACTGCCGCAGGGCCGGAGGACTTGACGGGACCGCTCCCCCCGTCGTCACCACCAGGGCCACCACCACCCGGACTGCCACTCGGGCTGTCGCTGTCGATGTCGCCCACGGCGATCCCTCGCCGCTTGGACACATAGACCGCACCGACGATGACCACGACGGCGATCCCTGCCACCAGGGCCCGTACCCCCGCGCTCGCGTCCTCGCCGTAACTGAACTGCACCACCGCGGGGGCGATGAGCAGCGCCACCAGATTCATCACCTTGAGGAGCGGGTTGATGGCCGGGCCCGCCGTGTCCTTGAAGGGATCGCCGACCGTGTCACCGATGATCGTCGCGGCATGGGCCTCGCTGCCCTTCCCTCCGTGGTGGCCGTCCTCGACGAGTTTCTTGGCGTTGTCCCACGCGCCACCGGAGTTGGCGAGGAAGACGGCCATCAGGGTGCCGGTGGCGATCGCTCCCGCGAGGTAGGAACCGAGGGCACCGACCCCCAGGGAGAACCCGACGGCGATCGGCGCCAGAACCGCGAGCAGCCCGGGCGTGGCGAGCTCACGCAGCGCGTCCTTGGTGCAGATGTCGACGACGCGTCCGTACTCCGGCTTCTCCGTGTAATCCATGATCCCGGGGTGTTCCCGGAACTGCCGCCGCACCTCGTGGACCACGGCCCCGGCCGAACGGGAGACCGCGTTGATGGCCAGCCCGGAGAAGAGGAACACGACTGCGGCTCCGAGGATCAGGCCGACCAGGTTGTTCGGCTGCGAGATGTCCAGACTCAGCCCGAGCTCTCCCGCCCTGGCCCCGACGTCGTCGACCGCCGAGGCGATGGCATCCCGGTACGAGCCGAAAAGCGCCGCCGCCGCAAGAACCGCCGTGGCGATCGCGATGCCCTTGGTGATGGCCTTGGTGGTGTTGCCGACGGCGTCCAGATCCGTGAGGACCTGGGCTCCGGCGCCGGTGACGTCCCCGGACATCTCGGCGATGCCCTGGGCGTTGTCGGAGACCGGTCCGAAGGTGTCCATCGCGACGATGACGCCCACGGTGGTGAGCAGGCCGGTCCCTGCCAGGGCCACCGCGAAGAGCGCCAGCATGATCGACGTACCGCCGAGCAGGAAGGCCCCGTAGACGCCGAGACCGATCAGGAGCGCGGTGTAGACGGCCGACTCCAGACCGATGGAGATACCCGCGAGCACGACGGTCGCCGGGCCGGTGAGGGAGGACTTCCCGATGTCCCGGACCGGGCGCCGCCCGGTCTCGGTGAAGTAGCCGGTGAGCTGCTGGATCAAGGCGGCAAGCACGATACCGATGGCCACGGCGACCAGCGCGAAGACGCGCGGGTCGCCGCCGTGCGAGGTGATGGCTTCATCGGTGACCCCGTCCAGCTCGGCGTACGAGGACGGCAGAAAGACGAAGACGGCCACCGCGACGAGGACGAGCGAGATCACGGCGGAGACGAAGAATCCGCGATTGATGGCGCTCATCCCACTGCGGTCGGCGCGCCTGGGAGCGACGGCGAAGATCCCGATCATCGCCGTGATCACACCGATCGCCGGCACGATCAGCGGAAAGGCGAGCCCGGAGTCCCCGAAGGCAGCCATGCCCAGGATGAGCGCGGCCACGAGCGTCACGGCGTACGACTCGAACAGGTCGGCGGCCATGCCCGCGCAGTCACCGACGTTGTCGCCCACGTTGTCGGCGATGGTGGCGGCGTTGCGCGGGTCGTCCTCGGGGATGCCCTGCTCCACCTTGCCCACGAGGTCGGCACCCACATCGGCGGCCTTGGTGAAGATGCCGCCTCCGACCCTCATGAACATGGCGATCAATGCGGCACCGAGGCCGAACCCCTCCAGCACCTTGGGCGCGTCGGCGGCGTAGACGAGCACCACACAGGATGCGCCCAGCAGGCCGAGGCCCACCGTGATCATGCCGACCACCCCACCGGTACGAAAAGCGATCTTCATCGCTTTGTGCGAAACGGTGGTGAGATCTTTTGCCGGCTCTCCCGCGGCGGGAGTCGCCTCGCGTGCGGCAGCGGCCACGCGCACATTGCTACGGACTGCGAGCCGCATACCGATGTATCCGGTGGCTGCCGAGAAAAGCGCACCGACCAGGAAGAACAGCGAGCGCCCCGCGCGCTGCGACCAGTTGTCGGCCGGAAGCAGCAGAAGCAGGAAGAACACGACGACGGCGAAGATGCCGACGGTACGCAGCTGACGGGCCAGATAGGCGTTCGCGCCCTCCTGGACCGCCGCCGCGATCTCTTTCATGCGTTCGGTGCCTTCACCGGCCGCCAGCACCTGGCGTACGAGCAACTGGGCCACGACCAGCGCGGCAAGGGCGACAACCGCGATGACCACGATGATCAGCCGGTTGCCGTCGGTGAGTACTGCGGATGCGAGTGAGGTGGACCGGCCGGAAGGTACGGGTACGTGCGTCAGTTCTGCCAGGGGGGTGTTGAAGAACTCCGCCATACGTCCTCCTTGAAGCTGAGCGCTCAAGACGTGGACGGATTGTAGGGAGCAAAACCTGATCAAAACAGTGGGTGGTCAATGAAATCGACTTTCGTCCACCCAATGGCAAACGATCTCACTCGCACCCGAACCCGAATGCAGTAATGGGACAGAAGTATGGCGCGTACGAATTTCCCGAGATCATTGATCAAGAAAAAGAAAAAGGCCCCTGCTCGACAGGGACCGAAGCGCGAGGCGGGTGCTGCGCAGGCGTGGCGAAGCGGGGGACAACACTCAGAGGGAGCAGGCCAACGCCAGGTGAGGTGAGGTGGCGGGGTGCGTGGGGGTGCGTGGGGAATAGGCAGGATGGGTCAGGGGAGCACGACAGCCAGGGCTGTCGGCCAGGTCATGCGGATCACTCCACCGTCCGCACCCGTCCGGACTTCCACGTCGTCGACCAGGCCGCTGATGACCGCGAGGCCCATCTCGTCCTCGCTGTCGGCGTCGATCTCAGGGTCGTCCAGACCTCCACCACCGGACGTTCCCCGCACCGAGCCGTCGCTTCCCGGGGCGGGAAGCCCGTCGCCGACCTCGATGGAGAACGCCTTCTCCTCCTCGGTCAGAATGACCGTGATCGGAGCGGCGATGTGATGGCTCCGATGCAGCCCCACGGCGCGGCTGCATGCCTCACCGACCGCGAGTCTGACTTCGTCGAGCACCGCCTCGTCGACGCCGGCCCGGCGCGCCACGGCGGCTGCCACAAGGCGGGCCGTCCTGACGTGTTCGGGCTGAGCGCTGAAGCGGAGTTCAACGGTTGGCATGCCATCCCCCTCGAACGTATGGGCGTGCTTCTCAGGGGCCCGGGCGTGGTGCCCGGTACCCCTGTTCTCATTCTCCTCCGGAAACCGACGAAGCCGGCAGCCGACCACATGGTCGACCGCCTGCTTGTGGCGGCCCGTCTGCTGCCGCCTGCCGGTCTGTCGCTGCGTGCCGGTCGGCCTTGGAGCTGCCGACCCGCACCGACGGCTCAGTCGGTAGCCGCGACAGCCTCGTCGACCGTGGTGTGAATGGGAAACACCTTGGTCAGACCTGTGATCCGGAAGATCTTGAGAATGCGCTCCTGGTTGCACACCAGGCGCAGCGAGCCCTCATGGGCCCGGACACGCTTCAAGCCACCCACGAGCACGCCGAGGCCGGTGGAGTCGAGGAAGTCGACGCCTTCCATGTCGACAACCAGGTGGTAGCTGCCGTCATTCACCAACTCGACCAACTGCTCGCGCAGCTTGGGCGCGGTATACACATCAATCTCGCCACCGACCTCGACGACCGTACGGTCGCCACCAGGGCCGGACACATTGCGAGTCGACAGGGACAGGTCCACGGATCCTCCAGCACCTTGCTATCGAGCGGTCGCCCCTCAGTCTCCCCGACGGAGGCCAGGGGACGGATCGCCAGCCGCGATGGCATTCAATCACTTACCAGCAGCCATGCACGACGCCTTGGGACCATTGTCCGTCATGCCAGTGACAGACTCGGTGCCGATGGCCAAGAATCACCGCCCCAGTCGACCACCCGAGAACGCGGGCTCGCGCCCCTCTCCCACGGTGGTTCTCGACCGGCTCGCCGCAGCGGCGGGCCGGGCAACGCGCATCACTCATACGGAGCACTTGCCCCCGCGGGCGGGAACCCATGCCACCTGGCCGGATCGCATCCGGCCGGAAGTGATCTCGGCAATCGGCCGGGCCGGAATCGACCATCCGTGGACACACCAGGCCACCGCGGCCGAGCACGCCCTGGACGGCGAGTCCGTAGTGATCGCCACCGGGACTGCGTCCGGCAAGTCGCTCGCCTACCTCGCTCCGGTGCTGAGCACCCTCCTCGACGGCTCCCAGGCTCCGAACGGCCGCGGGACCACCGCCCTGTACCTGGCCCCCACCAAGGCCCTGGCCGCCGACCAGCGCCGCGCGGTGAAAGCGCTCGCGGCACCCCTGGGCTCCGCGATCCGGCCGGCGGTCTACGACGGGGACACGCCGATCGAAGAACGCGAATGGGTGCGCCAGTACGCCAATTACGTCCTGACCAATCCCGACATGCTGCATCGCGGCATCCTCCCGTCCCACCCCCGCTGGGCCTCCTTCCTCCGCTCCCTCCGCTTCGTCGTCATCGACGAGTGCCACACCTACCGGGGCGTCTTCGGCTCCCATGTGGCCCAGGTACTACGCCGCCTTCGCCGCCTCTGCGCCCGCTACGGATCCGATCCGGTCTTCCTCCTGGCCTCCGCCACCGCGGCACAGCCCTCGGTCGCCGCAGGCCACCTCACGGGCCTTCCCGTCAAAGAGGTCGCCGACGACGCCTCGCCCCGGGGTGAGATGGTCTTCGCCCTCTGGGAACCGCCACTGACCGAGCTGCACGGCGAGAAGGGAGCTCCGGTTCGCCGTACCGCCACGGCCGAGACCGCAGACCTCCTGACCGACCTGACCCTCCAGGGTGTGCGCTCGGTCGCCTTCGTGCGCTCCCGGCGCGGCGCCGAGCTCATCTCCCTCATCGCCAAGGAACGGCTGGCCGAGGTGGACCGCTCGCTGCCCGGGCGCGTCGCCGCCTACCGCGGCGGCTACCTCCCCGAGGAGCGTCGGGCCCTGGAACGAGCGCTGCACTCCGGAGACCTGCTCGGACTGGCCGCCACGACCGCCCTGGAGCTCGGCATCGACGTCTCGGGCCTGGACGCCGTCATCATCGCCGGCTATCCGGGCACCCGCGCCTCCCTCTGGCAGCAGGCCGGCCGCGCCGGACGCTCGGGGCAAGGCGCCCTCGCCATCCTCGTGGCCAGGGACGACCCGCTGGACACCTTCCTCGTCCATCACCCAGAGGCGCTGTTCCAGCAGCCCGTGGAGTCGACCGTCCTGGACCCGGACAACCCCTACGTCCTTGCTCCCCACCTGTGTGCAGCGGCCGCGGAACTCCCCCTCACGGAAACCGACATCGCCCTCTTCGGCCCCGCGGTGCCCGCCCTGCTGCCACAGCTCGAAGCGGCGAAGCTGCTGCGCAAGCGGGCCACTGGCTGGCACTGGACCCGCCGCGAACGGGCCGCCGACCTCACCGACATCCGCGGCGGGGGTGGCCGTCCGGTCCAGATCGTCGAGGAAGGCACCGGCCGGCTGCTGGGCACGGTCGATGAATCAGCAGCGCACACCGCCGTCCACGAGGGCGCGGTCCATCTCCATCAGGGCCGCACATACCTGGTCCGGAAGCTGGATCTGGACGATTCGGTGGCCCTGGTGGAGGAAGCCGTCCCTCCCTACTCGACCAACGCCCGTGACACGACAGCGATCGCCGTGCTGGAGACAGACACCGAGATCCCGTGGGGTGACGGCCGGCTCTGCTTCGGCTCCGTCGAGGTGACCAATCAGGTCGTCTCCTTCCTGCGACGGAGGCTGATCACCGGAGAGGTCCTGGGCGAGACCAAGCTCGACCTGCCACCCCGCACCCTGCGCACCCGTGCCGTGTGGTGGACGGTCACCGAGAACCAGCTCGATGCCGCCCGGATCAGCCCGGAAATCCTCGGAGGCGCCCTGCACGCCGCCGAACACGCCTCCATCGGCATGCTTCCGCTCTTCGCCACCTGCGACCGCTGGGACATCGGTGGTGTCTCCGTTCCCCTGCACCCCGACACCCTCCTCCCTACGGTGTTCGTCTACGACGGCCACCCAGGTGGCGCGGGCTTCGCAGAGCGCGCCTTCCACACGGCCCACGCATGGCTCACGGCGACGCGTCAGGCCATCGCGTCCTGCGAGTGTGAGGCGGGCTGCCCGTCCTGCATCCAGTCTCCCAAGTGCGGCAACGGCAACGAACCACTGCACAAACGGGGCGCTGTACGCCTCCTGACCGAACTGCTCAGGACCGCGCCGCCGGACCCCGGGGAAGGCCACGCGGCGGAGCGCGCGGAGGGCCGGCGGCCGGAAGGCCCTGCGGAGTGAGGTCATGTGCGTGCGGCTCCGCTGCGAGTGACGGCCCCGTCGCAGGCACCGGACGCAGCGGGGCCCCCGGAGGCCCCGCTCTCGATCTGACCTCAGGCGCGTACGGGCCGAAACGCGCGCGGGCCGTCACGTCGGCGACCTCACCCTGGACCCCGCAACGCACGATCTCAGCTCCTTGGGCCACGGCAACCTCATGTGCCGCCCCGCACGCCACCTCCGCACCCCACAGCGCCCGGTCGGCTGCGGCAAGCGCCGCCATGTCCGCCGCGCCACCGGCCTTGTGACGGGCGGACACGGCCTGGCCGAGGGCGAGCAGCGTCGCGAACACCGCGCAGAGCGTCGCCGTCGTGACCGCCACCCAGACGGTCGCCAGCCCTCGTTCCCCGGCCCCGGGGCCGCCTTTCAGCCCCCTCAAGTCTCTGTCCCCACGGCGTCCTCGGCCATTGCGACAGCCTCAGCACTCAGCGTCAGGCCCAGCGTCCCGGGCCCCGGTGCAGGCGCCTCCACCCGGACCCGCCACAGCCCCCCGGCCCGCTCCACGGCGACCCTGGCCCTGCCAGGCGCCGCTTCCTGCGCCGCGGACCGTACCGCCGCCTCCGTCTCCGACCGGGCCGCTGCCCGTGCTCCGGCCCGCGCCGCGTCCACACAGCGGATCTGGTCCGACGCGGCCACCAGCGCCCAGACGAGGGCGAGGACAAACGCCACCAGCACCGGGATGGCCATCGCGGCCTCCGCCGTCACCGCGCCCCGGTCGCCGCCCCGGCTGCCGCCCTGGTCTCTCCGCGGTACCTCAGAACTTCGCATCGAGGGCGTCCTTGATCAGCGACTGCAACTCCGACAGCACGGCCCCGCTGGTAACCACCTTGTAGAGCACCGCCGCGAAAGCGCACGCGGCGATGGTCCCCACCGCGTATTCGGACGTCGTCATCCCCCGCTCCGGTCCGCTGCACCGGACACTCCTTCCGAACCTGGCTTCCCACGCACGACGCAGCACGTTCAGGGACTGCTTCATGACTTTCCTGCCCATCTCAACCCCCATGTCCAAAACTCACGTTGTTGTCGTTCGACTTCGATTCAGCGCTCCGAGCGAGCCGCATCCCGGCTCCGTTCGGGAGCTCGCCGGTCCTCGTCCCGATCGGTCTTCGGAGCCGGCTGTCGGAGCCGGCTTTCGGAAGAGAAGAGCAGCGGTGCCTGCTCAGTTGCCCTGCAACAGACCGGTCGCCAGGCCGATCACCACCGGTGCCACACCCATCGCCAGAAAGGCGGGCAGGAAGCAGAGCCCCACCGGTGCGGTGATCAGCACACCAGCCCGCTGGGCTCGCGCAGCAGCCACGTTCGCCCGCTCCGCACGCATCTCATCGGCCAGCCTGGAAACCGGCTCTGCCGCAGGTGCCCCCGTCGTCGCGGCCCGTTCCAGACAGCGGGCCAGCGGCGCGGCACCCGGCATCTCCCCGAACCGGCCCCAGGCCTCGGCCGGTTCACCACCGAGCAAGATCTCGGCCGCCGTGCGAGCCAGCCGTTCACCGACCGGACCGGCGATGGACTCCCCGACCGCCTCCGCCGCATCCCGCGGTCCGGCGCCCGCCGAAAGGCAGGACGCCAACAGGTCGGCGACGACAGGAAGTTGCCGGGCGACCAAAGCAGTCTCGGCCTCCTTACCGACGGCGCCACGTCCCCTTGCCGAGTGCTGCCACCGCCGTACTCCATAAGCCGCCGCAAGACCGACCCCGCATCCGACAGGGCCACCGACGATGACCCAGCCGGCCGCCCACGCGGCCAGCAAAACCGTCCACCGTCGAGCACGACTCCGGCCCAGCACCCGCAGGTTCATCGGTTCCTGCCTCGGCGGGCTCGCACCGGACTCGGTCAGCAACGCCCCCCGTCTGCGTATCGCCCGCTCATGCCGCCGGGTGGACAGCGCGAGGGTGAGATACGCGGCTGCGCCCAGCGCCGCCCCTACCGCCCCCAGCACCGTCGCGGCCGCCCCCAGCGGTCCTCCCGCACCGGGTACCCCGCTCACGCCGCTTCCCCCGCCCTCACGATCCGCGATGCCCAGAACAGCCCCGCAGCCTCCAGCAGGCCGCCCGTCACCAAGCAGGCGAGTCCGCCCGGGCTGTGCAGCAGAACCCCCAGCGGGTCCGCTCCGAGTGCCGCCCCCAGCCCCAGGCCCACCACCGGCAGCAACGCCAGTACCGCCACCGTCGACCACGCGCCCGCCAGCTGTGCCCGCAGTGCCTCCCGCCGTCGCCTCTCGCCCCTCAGCGCGCTCTCCAGACGAGCCAGCCCTGCCGCGAGACCGGCTCCGCCATTCACCGCGACCCGCCAACAGGCAGCCATCCCCGCGAGCCCATCAAGGCCGGGCTCTGCCGCCGCCTGCCGCAGCGCGCCCGGCACATCGCCGCCGAACCGCGCAGCGGCCAGCACCGCGGACTCGGCAGCGCCCAGTGCGCCTGCGTCCCGGGCAGCGGCGAGCAAGGCCTGTCCGGGCTCGCGCCCGGCCCGTAACTCGCCGACCACCGCCCCACACAGCCGGGTCACCGCATGGGCCGCCTCCTCACGCTCTCGCCGCCGAGCCCGCTGCCGCAGCCAGCGCTTCACGAGAGGCACCGCCACAGCGCCCGCGAGCAGAGGGAGTACCGATTCCCCCAGCGCGGCGAGGAGAGCCGCCACAGGGGCACACAGCCATTCCCGCCGCCCGTCGAGGAGCGTGCGGGCCATGGCCCGGCCCGTCGGCCCCCACCGCGCCGCTCGCCGTCGAGCCGTCAACACCCGGGCCCGCCGTGCCCCCGGGTCCCGCGCCACGGCCAGACCACCTGCCACACCCGCGCAGCCCGCCATCACCCACGCAGGCACGTGCATCAGGGTGTCGGAGCCGGGCGCCGTCACGGCTTCTCCCCGATCAGCACCCCGAGCCGGGCCCAGCCCCGCTGCGGCTCGAACCCCTCAGCGCCCCAACGCAGCGCGGGCACGGTGTTGACCAGCCCTGCGGAATCCCGCTCGAGCACATGCACTTCGGCCAGACGCCGCTGCCCTCCCCGATCCCGCACGAGGTGGACGACCACGGACAGCGCCGCTGCCAGCTGGCTGTGCACAGCAGCCCGGTCGAGACCCGCAGCCGTTCCGAGAGCCTCCAGACGCGCCGGAACATGCTCGGCCGCGTTGGCGTGCACGGTGCCGCAACCGCCTTCGTGTCCGGTGTTGAGAGCCGCCAGAAGCTCTGTCACCTCGGCCCCCCGGACCTCTCCCACCACCAGCCGGTCAGGGCGCATACGCAACGCCTGGCGCACCAGGTCCCGCAGCGTCACCCGCCCGGCGCCCTCCTGATTGGCGGGGCGCGATTCCAGACGCACCACATGCGGGTGGTCCGGGCGCAGTTCCGCCGAATCCTCGGCCAGCACGATGCGTTCCCGCTCACCGACCGCCCCCAGCAGACTCGACAGCAGAGTCGTCTTCCCCGCGCCAGTTCCTCCGCTGATCAGATACGAGACCCGCGCCTCGACCAGAGCTCTCAGCAGCCGGTCGCCGCCGGGCGGGACGGTCCCCGCGGCCACGAGCTCCGCGAGTGTGAAGGCCCTGGGCCGCACCACCCGTAGTGAGAGGCACGTCGAGCCGACCGACACCGGCGGAAGCACCGCATGCATGCGTGTCCCGTCCGGCAGCCGGGCGTCCACCCAAGGCCGGGCATCGTCCAACCGGCGCCCAGCCACTGCGGCGAGCCTCTGAGCCAGCCTCCGGACGGAGGCCGCATCCGGAAAGACGACACGGGTGAGCTCGAGTCCGCCGCCACGGTCCACCCATACCCGGTCGGGGGCGGACACGAGCACATCGGTCACCGCCGGGTCGGCCAACAGCCGCTCCAGGACTCCTGTGCCGACCAGCTCGCCTCTCAGCTCCTCGGCCGCACCAAGGACTTCCGCGTCACCGAGCAAACGGCCCTGCTCCCTCAGCGCGGCAGCCACTCCTGCGGGAGTGGGCGCCGCACCGCTGCGAGCGAGTCGTTGACGTACGGCGTCGAGCAGGGCGTCGGTCATGACGTCTCTCCCCCGCTGGACCGGGCCGGCACGCCGCCCGAGCGGCTCGGAGCATCCGCCAGCTCCCAGAAAGCCGTACAGAAGCGGGCCAGGACGCCGCGGGAATTCCCTCCCGGGGGCATACCGCCGTCCTGTGCCGAAGCCAGTCCAGGCTCCGTGGGCAGGTCGCCGACGAGCGGCAATCCCAGCGCCTGCGCCACCCACTGTTCGTCCAGACCCGCTGTGTACGGGCCCCGGACAACGACCCGGAGGTCCTCCAGAACCATTCGGGCCGCAGATGCCACTCGCTGCGCCGCGGCGACTGCTCTCAGCTCCCCGGGCACGACCAGTAGCCCGACGTCCAGCTGCGCCAGTGCCTCTGCCACGCTTTCGTCGACCCGCCGCGGCAGATCCACGACCACCACTCCACCGAGCCGGCGCGCCGCGGCGAGCACCGACCTCATGGCCTGCGGCGGAACGATCACCTCGTCGTCCCGACTCCAGCTGAGCACGCGGAGCCCGTGCAACGCGGGCAGGGACTCCTCCAGAGCCCCTCCGCCCAGCCTCCCTTTCGAGCGGGCGAAATCCGGCCATCGCAAGCCCTCGGATTCCTCACCACCGAGCAGCACGTCGATCCCGCCACCCAAGGGATCGCCGTCGACCAGCATCGCCCGGCGGCCCGACCTCGCCGCTGTCACGGCAAGCGCACAGGCCAGCGTGGACGCGCCGGAGCCGCCGCGTCCTCCCATCACTCCCACGGTGAGCGCGGATCGTCCCACACCCTCCACCGCATTGGCGATCTGGTCGACCAGCCAGCCTTCGGAGTCGGGGAGCCTCAGCACATATTCAGCCCCGATCTCGACCGCGCGACGCCACACATCCGGGTCGTCCTGGTCCCGTCCGACGAGCATGACGCCGGGCCTGCGGGACACTCCGCGGCACCCACGCGCCGCGTCGTCACCCACAAGAACCATCGGCGCCCGCTCCCAGCCGCCCTTCTCGCCCGGTGGGCCGTGATGCACCTCAGGCACCGCCCCCGCCGCCGCGCACAGCCTCAGCAGATCGTCCAGCAGGTCCGCGTCCTCGGTCACGACCAGCGGTCCGTCCCGCCGCCCCTCGGCGCCGGACGGGCCTTCGCCCGCGAAAGATCCAGCCACGATCTCTGCCCCCTCTTGCTGTCCCTTCAGTGCGGTTTCGCAGCGATCTCGAACCACTTCCGAGATGCGCGATTCCGGAACCCGCGGACTTCGCGGGTGGAATCAACATGCAACGCCCCGGAAAAAGATGTGGATCTTGCTCAGAAACTGTGGACAACTCAGGCACTGTGAATATCCCTGTAGCTCGTACAGGGGACTTTCGTAGCGCACCCCTTCCGCTACACACGGTGACGCGACATGATCGAGCGAACACCTGAGAGGAAGGGGGCGACGGCGGCAGCAAGGCGGGGAGAGCCTTGATTCCCTGGCCGCAAAACGCATCCGGACATGCGACGACCCCCGCCGGGGGGGAGAGCGGGGGTCGTCCCCACGGCCGACTCAGGGGGGGGAGGAGCCGGACCGGGTTAGCACGGTCGCGAACGATCCGTGACTTCCATGGTGTACCCGAGCGCCTTCTCAGGCAAACCCACCCGCCGGATTTTACGCCGAATGGCGGGCCCCTATGCTCACCTTTGTGGAAAACTGCTTCTCGCCGCGCACAGCAGCCTTCTTTGACCTGGACAAGACGGTCATTGCGAAGTCATCGACGCTGACCTTCAGCAAGTCCTTCTATCAAGGTGGGCTGATCAACCGCCGCGCCGTACTGCGCACCGCGTACACACAGTTCGTGTTCCTCGCAGGGGGCGCCGATCACGACCAGATGGAGCGGATGCGCGAATACCTCTCAGCGCTCTGCAAGGGATGGAACGTCCAGCAGGTCAAGGACCTTGTCGCCGAAACCCTGCACGACCTGATCGATCCGATCATCTACGACGAGGCCGCAACTCTCATCGAGGAGCACCACACCGCCGGACGCGATGTGGTCATCGTCTCGACCTCAGGCGCTGAAGTCGTCGAACCGATCGGTGAGCTACTGGGCGCCGACCGGGTCGTGGCGACCCGGATGGTCGTGGGCGACGACGGCTGCTTCACCGGCGAGGTCGAGTACTACGCCTACGGGCCGACCAAAGCCGAGGCGATCAGAGGTCTTGCCGAATCGGAAGGCTACGACCTCTCGCGCTGCTACGCATACAGCGACTCCGCCACCGATGTGCCGATGCTCGAGGCGGTCGGCTACCCGCACGCCGTCAACCCGGACCGGGCACTGCGGCGCGAGGCCACCCTCCGGGAATGGCCGATTCTCGTCTTCGATCGACCTGTCCGGCTCAAGCAGCGCCTACCCACGTTCTCGATGCCACCGCGCCCGGCGCTCGTGGCCGCAGCCGCACTGGGCGCGGCCGCCGTAACAGCCGGGCTCGTCTGGTACGCCAACCGCCGCCGCATCGCCTCGCTCACTGCCTGACAAGCCTGACCGCCGGCGGCACCACCGGGCACCGCCGCATTCAGAGACACGAAGCCCCTCCGGACACACACGCAGCCATGTCCGAATCGACTACATTTGAACATAAAAGTAAAGAAGTGCAGCCAGGCCTTCCACTGCTTCCGGTCCTGGAGTACAAAGGATTCAACGGCCCGCGAGACCAAGGACATCCGAGAGGATGACCTGTTCACGCACATATGGCCCCACGGACCGAAGCACGAAAGCCGAGCACCCACGCGACGTCGACCCGTCGATTACGGGCCAGCCGCACCAGGTGACGGGCAAAGAACCCGACCTGATGGGCATATATCGAGGACGCTTGGTAACTGGGTGGACGTGCCAGCGGCGGTACCGGAATCGGTACCGCCGCAACCCTCTCCCAGCGCCCGCCCACAGCGCCCCTGCACACCTCCGCAGCGCTCAGCCGACGGTGCCATCGATTCGCGGCCGCGTAAGCAACCCTCCGCGAGGACGCGGCTAGGCTGCGCCGCGCTGCAGCGCCTCACACACGGCCGTGGACTCCCTGACGCCCAGTTCCACCGAGCGCCCGCAATGGGTGATCCAGGCAGCCATGCCCTCCGGCTGCCCCGACAGATAGCCCTCGAAGGCGGCGACGTAAGCCGCACGCCCCTGCTCCGCGTGACCGACTTCGGCAGGACAGATCGACTTGGGGTCGAGCCCACTGCCGATCAGCACGATCCGCTCGGCGGTCCGGGCGACCAGGCCGTTGTGCGAACCGAACGGGCGCAGCGCCAGCAGTTCACCGTGCACCACCGAGGACGTCACCAGCGCGGGCGCCGAACCGCCGGCAATGATCAGTCGCGAGAGCCCTTCAAGCCGCCCGGACACCTCGTCCGCGCCCGGGACAGGAGCATCGATCAATGGCTCATCGACCGGCTCATCCGCCAGCCTTGGCCTGCCGACCGCGCCCTCGGGGGTGTCGCCGCCTGCCGCCACCAGGTGCAGCCGCGCCAGAACACGAAGCGGTGACTGCCTCCAGATGGAGAGCAGCTGCCCCGCCTCTGCCGTGAGCCTCAGGGCGGCACCGATGGTGCGAGCCTCGTCCTCACCGCTGAAGTCCGTACGTCGGCGCACCTCTTCGAGATTCCAGTCGGCACCCGAGAGCGCAGCCGAGCCACGAGCTCCGCGCAGGGCCGCTTCCGCGGTGACCTCGTTGCTGCGGCGCCGCATGACCCGGTGCCCGTAGACCCGGTCCACCGCCTTGCGTACGGAGTCCACCGCATCGGTGACCCCCGGCAGTTCTCCAAGGGCGGCCAGCGGGTCCGAGGAAGTCGTACTCATAAGTAGGGAGGCTACGCGCCCCAGGTGCGTATACCACCCAGGAGTGGTCTTCTTCACGAAGCACAACAGCAGCGAGCGATGACACCACTACCCTAAGTGAATATGAAGATCGCTTTCGTAGGGAAGGGCGGCAGCGGCAAGACCACGCTGTCTTCGCTCTTCATCCGCCACCTCGCTGCCAATGAAGCCCATGTCGTCGCAGTGGACGCCGACATCAACCAGCACCTCGGGGCCGCCCTCGGCCTGGACGAGAACGAGACCGCCGCCCTGCCCGCCATGGGCGCCCATCTGCCGCTCATCAAGGACTACCTCCGCGGAAGCAACCCTCGCATCACATCCGCAGCGACCATGATCAAGACGACACCGCCCGGGGAGGGGTCCCGACTCCTGCGCGTCCGCGAGGACAATCCGGTCTACGACGCCTGCGCTCGCGCGGTCAGTCTCGACGACGGAGAGATCCGGCTGATGGCCACCGGCCCGTTCACCGAGTCCGATCTCGGTGTCGCCTGCTACCACTCCAAGGTCGGGGCGGTCGAGCTCTGCCTCAACCATCTGGTCGACGGCCCGGACGAGTACGTGGTGGTCGACATGACCGCCGGTTCGGATTCGTTCGCGTCGGGCATGTTCACCCGCTTCGACATGACCTTCCTGGTCGCCGAACCGACCCGGAAAGGTGTCTCCGTCTACCGCCAGTACAAGGAGTACGCGCGGGACTTCGGTGTCGCGCTGAAGGTGGTGGGCAACAAGGTGCAGAGCGAGGACGATCTCGATTTCCTGCGTGCCGAGGTGGGCGATGACCTGCTGGTCGGCGTAGGTCACTCCGGCTGGGTCCGGACGATGGAAAAGGGCCGCCCGGCCCCGTTCGAGCTGCTCGAGGCGGACAACCGGATGGCGCTGCAGGCCTTGCAGAACGCCGCGGAGGACTCGTACGAGCTGCGTGACTGGGAGCGCTACACACGACAGATGGTGCACTTCCATCTGAAGAACGCGGAGAGCTGGGGCAACGAGAAGACCGGGGCCGATCTGGCTGCCCAGGTGGACCCCTCGTTCATCCTGCATGAGCACTGCCCGGAAGCGGGCGCCGCCCAGCCCGCCTGAACGGGCCGGAACGGCGCCAGGGAGGCGATCCCTAGTCCGCGCTCCCGTCGGTCCCCTTGCCTGCCGACCGGTCCGCCGGCCTGGCAGGCACGGGGCTGCCTGCGGGCTTGCCCGGGGCGGCCCCGGCAAGGAACGAAGTCCAGCCGGGCTTGGGCTTCTGGCCCACCTCCAGCGTCCCGAGTCTGGCGAGCGTCGCCGGGTCCTGCGCGTCCAGCCAGTCGGCGAGCTGACGGAAGGAAACACACTGCACATCCCGCTGGGTGCAGACCGTCTTGATCGTCTCCTCGACCGCACGCATGTAGGTGCCACCGTTCCAGGACTCGAAATGGTTGCCGATGATCAGTGGAGCGCGGTTCCCGTTGTAGGCACGGTCGAAAGCCTGGAGCAGACCGTCCCGCATCTGATTACCCCAGTACTCATGCTTGTCAGGGTCGCCCTGCGTCTTCGTGCCGGACTGGTTGAACATGAAGTTGTAATCCATCGAGAGCGTCTCGAACGCGCGGCCCGGCATGGGGACGAGTTGCAGGGGAAGATCCCAGATCCCGTCCTTCTTCGCAGGCCAGACCTGATTGCCGATGCCACTGGAGTCATAACGGAAGCCCATGGTCCGCGCGGCTGCGACCATGTTCTTCTGCCCTTCCAGACACGGAGTGCGGGCGCCGATCAACTCGCGGTCGTAGTCGAAGGGCAAGGGTGCTTCACCCTTGAGGGCCGGGGCGTTGGTCTTCCAGCTCTTGACGAACGACTTCGCCTGGCTGATCTCGCTCTTCCACTCCTCGACCGACCAGGTGCCGACTCCCCCGTCCGGCCCGCAGAAGTGTCCGTTGAAGTGGGTGCCGATCTCGTTGCCGTCCAGCCACGCGGCGCGCAGTTCCGTCAGCGTCCGGCGGATTCCCTCGGCGTCGTTGAACCCGATGTCGGAGCGGCCCGCCGAATGCTGAGGCGGGTCGTAGAGCTCCTTCTTCTCCTCCGGCAAGAGGTACACGCCGCTGAGGAAGTACGTCATCCTGGCGTCGTACTTCTTCGCGACCGCGCGGAAATGCGAGAACAGCTTCTGGCTGTCCTCACCCGCGCCGTCCCATGAGAACACCACGAACTGCGGGGGCTTCTGACCAGGCTTGAGACGCTTGGCCGCAAGGCGTTCGGGCTGGGGTCCCGTGAAGGCGGTGGAACCGTCGCCGATGAGGCTGACCGCCCCCTTCGGCGCCGCCGCAGGTGAGTTCCCTTCCGTGGCGGGGGCCGTTTTCTTCCCCGCTTCGGGCACGGGACCGGCGGCCCCCGAGCAGCCGGCCAGGCCGACGATCAGCGCCGTGGCCACGGCGCCCAGGGCGACCCGCTTCGTGACGGCCATCATCCGTCCACCTCTTCCTTGCAGGATTCATGCGTTGAAGTGCCGACACGGCGCGGTCAACCTCACACAGCACTGCCAGGATTAGTACTACAAATCGGGTGAAAAGATGCCTATTCACTTGAAAGAGTGAATGGCTGAGCTATTTGCTCGAAAACATGGACACTCTTCTTTACCCTCCATTACGATTCATTTACGGAGAGTTTAGAAATCCCGCCGCTGTACCCCACCGCTGCACGCCGTGAACCACGGCCGCCGTCACTCACATACCGCGACCGCGCTGCCCCGGAGGAGACGGGAACATGTCTGCCTGCGTCCGCAACGACCACACGTCCCGCAGTTCGCGCGCTTCCCGCGCCTGGGGATTCAAGCGTCCACACAGCCCGCCACCACCGCCCCGCCGCGGACGTTTCCGCGTTTCGGGTGCGGATCTGTCCGCGTCGATCACTGTCTTTCTGATCGCCGTTCCCATGTCGCTCGGTCTCGCCGTCGCCATGGATGCCCCCCTCGCCGCCGGCCTGGTCTCAGCGGCGATCGGCGGCATCGTCGCCGGACTGCTGGGCGGCACACCCCTCCAGGTCAGTGGACCGTCCGCCGGACTGACCGTAGTCACAGCCGAGTTGATTCAGATCTACGGCTGGCGCACCACGTGCGCAATCACCATCGGTGCGGGGCTCCTGCAGATTCTGCTGGGTTCACTGAGAGCCGCCCGCAGTGCCCTTGCCGTCAGCCCGGCCATCGTGCACGGCACGCTCGCAGGTATCGGCGTGGCCATCGCCCTCGCCCAGCTGCACATCGTGTTGGGCGGGACACCGCAGAGCTCAGCCCTCGACAACGCCCTGTCACTTCCCGCCCGATTGGCGCAGTTCGAGCCGGCAGCCCCCCTCATCGGGGCCCTGACGATTGCCCTTCTCGTCGTATGGCCACGCCTGCCCGGCCGGATCGGGACATCGCTGGGCAGAGTCCCTGCCGCGCTCGCCGCCGTGGTCGTCGCGACGACTGTGGCCACCATGGCAACCCCTGGGATCGTCCGGGTGGACCTTCCGTCATGGCGCTCGCACGCACTGCCCGAACTGCCGCAGGGCCCGATAGCAGCACTGGCAACAGCCGTGTTCACCGTGATGCTCGTGGCCAGCCTCGAATCGCTGCTGGCTGCGGTCTCCGTGGACAAACTGGCTGCAGAACGGTCAGCCGACACCCCCAAAGACGGGTCGGCGCCACCCGCACATGTCAAACGGTCCGACCTCGACCGGGAGTTGCGGGCCCAAGGTGTCGCCAATGCGGTGTCAGGACTCGCCGGAGGGCTTCCCGTCTCCGGCGGTGCCGTGCGCAGTTCTGCCAATGTGCGGGCGGGCGCAACGAGCCGTGCCTCCACCGTGCTGCACGGCGTCTGGGTTCTGCTGGCAGCCATACTGCTGGTCACAGCCCTCGAACTGATCCCTTTGGCGGCGCTCGCCGCCCTGGTGATGGTGGTCGGCATCCAGATGGTCAGCTTCGCCCATATCCGGAAGGTCCACAGACACCGCGAGTTCCTGGTGTACGGCGCAACGATCAGCGGCGTGATTCTCGCCGGAGTGCTCGAAGGTGTGGCGATCGGCATCGTCGTGGCCGTGGGTGTCGCCCTGCACCGGCTGGCCCGCACGAGGATCACCGTGACGGAACAGGACGGCCGCTATCTGGTCGCCGCTCGCGGTCAGCTGACCTTCCTCGCCGTCCCCCGCCTCAGCCGCCTGCTCGGACAGCTTCCGCAAGGGGTGGACGCCGTGGTCGAGCTGGACGGCTTCTTCATGGACCACGCGGCGTACGAGACGATCCAGGACTGGTACGCGGCACAGACCGCACTGGGTGGCCGGATCGAGTTCACCGGGCGTTCCGGTGGCCGGATCGCCGAGCCTGCATCCGCCTCCCATTCCTGCTGTCGGCCATGGACGCCGTGGCGCAACCATCACTGCCACGACCGCGCGCCGGACGTGGCACACACCACCCCCGTCCCTGGCTCGCATCTGGTCTCGAAGGCTGCCCCTTCCACGACCCCGAGAAGCTCCGCGGGCCGCCGGCACGGCACCCATCGGCTTCTCAGCGGTCTCAGTTCGTTTCAGCGCACCACCGCTCCGCTGGTCCGGGGAGAACTGGCCCGGCTCGCAGCGGAAGGGCAACGGCCGTCGCAGCTGTTCCTCACCTGTGCCGACTCCCGCCTGGTCACCAGCATGATCACCGCCAGCGGCCCGGGCGACCTTTTCACCGTGCGGAACGTCGGCAACCTGGTGCCGCCACCGGACACCGGAGGCGCCACGGGCAACGACGACTCCGTGGCTGCCGCCATCGAGTACGCGGTGGACGTGCTCGAGGTCGAGTCCATCACCGTCTGCGGCCACTCCGGATGCGGCGCGATGCAGGCCCTGTTGGGAGCCGCGTCGGAGACGCCCCGAACGCCTCTGTGGCGCTGGTTGCGGCACGGGCTGCCGAGCCTGGAGCGCATGCGTTCCCGTCACCACTCCTGGGCGCGCATCGCCGGCCGACTGCCCACCGATGCGGTGGAACAGCTCTGTCTCACCAATGTGGTCCAGCAGTTGGAGCACCTGCGCGCGCATGAATCGGTGGCCCGCCGCCTGGCGGCAGGCACCCTGCAACTGCACGGCATGTACTTTCATGTCGGCGAGGCGCAGGCCTATCTGCTGACCGAAGGCGCCAGTTCCGGAACGGGGCCCGACGAGGTCTTCGTTCGGGTCGCCCCCGGCTCCGTATGGGGTGCGGAGCCCGGCGCCGAAGCTCTGCACGCAACCCCCGGCACCGCGGTCGGCGCCTGAACCACTCACACACCCGGTCCGTGAGACCTTGTGGGCCCGCTTTCGCATCGCACAGCGCTGCTTTCGGAAGCGGGCCCTGTGGCTCCCTACACGAGACACAGGTCTAAACCAATTTCCGGCAGACACTTGTCACCTGGCCCGCAGCCTGATGAGCTGTCCCCCGGGACACAACGGACACCCTGGGAATGGGAGATGTCGTGAGCAACGAAAGCCTGGCCAATCTGCTCAAGGAGGAGCGGCGGTTCACACCGCCTGCCGATCTGGCCGCGAACGCCAACGTGACAGTGGAGGCGTACGAGCAGGCCGAGGCGGACAGGCTGGGCTTCTGGGCCGAGCAGGCCCGCCGCCTCACCTGGGCCACCGAGCCGACCGAGACACTCGACTGGAACAACCCGCCCTTCGCGAAGTGGTTCGCGGACGGCAAGCTCAACGTCGCGTACAACTGCGTGGACCGGCATGTCGAGGCCGGCAACGGCGACCGGGTCGCGATCCACTTCGAAGGCGAGCCCGGCGACAGCCGCGCGATCACCTACGCGGAGCTGAAGGACGAGGTCTCCCGCGCGGCCAACGCGCTTATCGAACTCGGCGTCGGCAAGGGCGACCGCGTCGCCGTCTACCTTCCGATGATCCCGGAGGCAGCCGTAGCGATGCTGGCCTGCGCCCGCATCGGCGCAGCCCATTCGGTGGTCTTCGGCGGCTTCTCCGCGGACGCCATCGCCACGCGTATTCAGGACGCCGACGCCAAGGTCGTCATCACGGCCGACGGTGGCTACCGCCGCGGCAAGCCCTCGGCGCTCAAGCCCGCCGTGGACGACGCCGTCGCCCGCATCGACAGCGTCGAGCATGTCCTCGTGGTCCGGCGTACCGGGCAGGACACCGCATGGTCCGAGGGGCGGGACGTCTGGTGGCACGAGATCACCGGTCGGCAGTCTCCCGAGCACACGCCCGAGGCGTTCGACGCGGAGCAGCCGCTCTTCATTCTCTACACCTCAGGGACGACGGGTAAGCCGAAGGGCATCCTGCACACCTCCGGGGGTTACCTGACCCAGACGGCGTACACCCACCACGCGGTCTTCGACCTCAAGCCCGAGACGGACGTGTACTGGTGCACCGCCGACATCGGCTGGGTGACCGGACACTCGTACATCGTCTACGGCCCGCTGGCCAACGGCGCGACCCAGGTGATGTACGAGGGCACGCCCGACACGCCCCACCAGGGGCGCTTCTGGGAGATCGTCCAGAAGTACGGGGTCACGATCCTCTACACCGCGCCGACCGCGATCCGTACGTTCATGAAGTGGGGAGACGACATCCCCGCCAAGTTCGACCTGTCGTCGCTGCGCGTCCTGGGTTCGGTCGGTGAGCCGATCAACCCCGAGGCATGGATGTGGTACCGCAAGCACATCGGTGCCGACAACTGCCCGGTTGTGGACACCTGGTGGCAGACCGAGACCGGCGCGATGATGATTTCGCCGCTTCCCGGGGTCACGGCGGCCAAGCCCGGTTCGGCCCAACGGGCCCTTCCCGGCATCTCCGCCACCGTGGTCGACGACGAGGCCAACGAGGTGCCGAACGGCGGGGGCGGCTATCTCGTCCTGACGGAACCGTGGCCGTCGATGCTCCGCACCATCTGGGGTGATGACCAGCGGTTCATCGACACCTACTGGTCGCGCTTCGAGGGCAAGTACTTCGCGGGCGACGGTGCCAAGAAGGACGAGGACGGTGACATCTGGCTGCTCGGCCGCGTCGACGACGTCATGCTCGTGTCCGGGCACAACATCTCGACCACGGAGGTCGAGTCGGCCCTCGTGTCGCACCCCTCGGTCGCCGAGGCCGCCGTGGTCGGCGCCAACGACGAGACGACCGGTCAGGCCATCGTCGCCTTCGTGATCCTGCGCGGCACGGCCACCGCCTCCGAGGAGTTGGTCGCCGAGCTGCGCAACCACGTCGGCACCACGCTCGGGCCGATCGCGAAGCCCAAGCGGGTCCTCCCTGTGGCCGAACTGCCGAAGACCCGATCCGGCAAGATCATGCGCCGCCTGCTGCGCGACGTCGCCGAGAACCGCGAACTGGGTGACGTCACGACGCTCACCGATTCCTCGGTCATGGCCCTCATCCAGACGCAGCTTCCTGCCGCGTCCTCCGAGGACTAGGTGTTCTGTCCACGGAGGTTGGTGACAGTGATCACGGCTGGGGGATCTTGAACGAGTGAGGGCCTTCCGGGTTCGGTGTGGATTGCGACATCTACACGAACAACCAGAAGGCCCTCATGCCCCACCGTAATGCACCCCTGACCGAGACCGGCCGCCTGCGTCTGGCCCGCTGCGTCGTCGAGGACGGCTGGCCCCTGCGCCGGGGCGCCGCACACCGGATCCGGATAGCGTTCTGATACCCCAGGTAGAGTGGTGGCTCCGTCAACGGAGCACTTGCAAAGAAGCACGAAAAAGAAAGCCGTCGACGCGAGCAGTCAGCGTCAACAACCACATATGACATCTCCACAGGGGCGCCGGGAAGTCTGGTCGGCAGGTGAATCAGCCATGCCACCACTGCCGTGAACCGACCCGGAGGTCTCCCCCGTGGCCACGCCCGCACCCCCGTCCGACCGGCGCAGCACCCTGTTGGGCAGGCTGTCCCTGCCCGAGCGGAATTACGTCGCCGAAGCCCTGCGCACCGAGACGGTCGGTGGCATCATCCTGCTGGTCGCGGCCGTAGCCGCGCTGATATGGGCGAACACCTTCGGCTCGAGTTATTCGGCCGTCAGTCACTTCCACTTCGGTCCGGGGGCCCTGGGGCTGGATCTCTCGGTGGCCCACTGGGCGGCCGACGGGCTGCTCGCCGTCTTCTTCTTCGTCGCAGGCGTCGAACTCAAGCGTGAGCTGGTCGCCGGGGAGCTCCGTGACCCCCGGGCGGCGGCCCTGCCCGTCGCCGCGGCGCTCTGCGGGATGGCCGTCCCCGCCCTCGTCTACCTGCTGACCGTCGTACTCGGCGGTGGATCCACCGCCGGTTGGGCCGTCCCCACCGCCACCGACATCGCCTTCGCGCTCGCCGTCCTCGCCGTCATCGGCACATCGCTGCCTTCGGCGCTGCGCGCCTTCCTGCTGACGCTCGCCGTCGTCGACGACCTCTTCGCCATCCTCATCATCGCGGTCTTCTTCACAGAGAACATCGACTTCCTGGCGCTCGGAGGCGCCTTCGCCGGCCTGGCCGTGTTCTATGTGCTGCTGCGCACAGGAGTGCGGGGCTGGTACATCTACCTCCCGCTCGCCCTGGTCATCTGGGGGCTGATGTACAACAGCGGCGTCCACGCCACGATCGCCGGTGTCGCCATGGGCCTCATGCTCCGTTGCACCAAGCGCGAGGGCGAGGCGCACTCCCCCGGCGAACACATCGAGCACCTGATGCGCCCGCTGTCGGCCGGCATCGCGGTTCCGCTGTTCGCCCTCTTCTCGGCCGGTGTCACTCTCAAGGGCGATGCCCTGGCCGGCGTCTTCACCCGGCCCGAGACGCTCGGGGTGGTGCTCGGTCTGGTCCTCGGCAAGACCGTCGGTATCTTCGGCGGCACGTGGCTCGTCACCCGCTTCACCAAGGCCGAACTGAACAAGGAACTCGCCTGGGCGGACGTCTTCGCGGTGGCCACGCTGGCCGGCATCGGCTTCACCGTTTCGCTGCTCATCGGGGAGCTCGCCTTCACCGGCGACGAAGACATGATCAACGACGTCAAGGCGGCGGTCCTCGTCGGTTCCCTGATTGCCGCCGTACTCTCCGGTGTACTGCTCAAACTGCGGGTACGCAGATACAGGGCGCTGTACGAAGCCGAGGAGCTCGACGCGGACGAATCAGGGATACCTGACGTCTACGAGCAGGGCGACCCGGAGTTCCACCTGCGGATGGCCGCGCTCCACGAGAAGAAGGCTGCCGAGCACCGTCGCCTTGCCGAACGGGCGGGGGCAGCGAGCAGCAAGCCGGACAGTCCGGCATGATCTGACATCGGATGTACGGAAGAGAAAAGGGAGTCAGGGATGAGCGACCCCGGCAACTATGCGGGCAGCACCGACCGTAGTCTCGGACAGTTGTTCGCTTCGGCGACTGCTGAGATGTCCGCGTTGGTGCACGACGAAATCGCCCTGGCCAAGGCCGAGGTGCGCCAGGACGTCAAGCGCGGCGTGATCGGCAGCGTGGCGTTCATCGTCACAGGCGTGCTGATCCTGTTCGCGATCCCCGTGCTGAGCTTCGCCGCGGCCTACGGGATCCACAATCTCGGGCTCGGTCTCGCCTGGTCGTTCCTGATCGTCGGCGGCGCGTTCATCCTGCTGGGGATCCTGCTCGCCCTCTTCGGGCTCGCGAAGTTCAAGAAGGTCAAGCCGCCGGAGAAGTCCATCGCTTCGGCCAAGCAGACCGCGGCGGTCCTGCAGGGCGTCAAGCCGCATCCCCGCCCCGCCGTCGGCGCGCGTGCGATCGAGCAAGCTCAGGGCAGCACGCTCGCGGACAAGGCCATCGAGAACCGCCCTGTCCAGGACAAGGCGGTCTCTGTGACACGCTCGTCCACATGACCGACCCTGATTTCAGCGCATCCGACCCGGTGGCGCCGCTGGGAGCGGCTGCCGGTCCAGGCAGCCCTGTCCGCATCGAGGGGCCGTGGGCCCATCGTGATGTGGCGGCCAACGGCGCGCGCTTCCATATCGCCGAGCTCGGCGACGGACCGCTGGTGCTGCTGCTGCACGGTTTCCCGCAGTTCTGGTGGACCTGGCGTCATCAGCTGACCGCCCTGGCCGACGCCGGGTACCGCGCGGTCGCGATGGACCTCCGGGGGGTCGGCGGCAGTGACCGTACGCCCCGGGGTTACGACCCCGCGAACCTGGCGCTGGACGTCACCGGCGTGATCCGCTCGCTCGGCGAGCCGGACGCGGCCCTCGTGGGGCACGACATGGGCGGCTATCTCGCCTGGACGGCAGCGGTGATGCGGCCGAAGCTGGTCCGGCGACTCGTGGTGTCGTCGATGCCTCATCCGCGCCGCTGGCGTTCCTCGATGCTCTCGGACTTCGCGCAGTCACGGGCCGGCTCACACATCTGGGGCTTCCAGCGGCCGTGGGTACCGGAGCGTCAGCTCGTGGCGGACGACGCGGCTTTGGTCGCCCGGCTGATCCGTGACTGGTCCGGTCCGCGCACCCCTGACTTCCCTGACGACCGGACCGTGGACGTCTACCGGCGCGCGATGTGCATCCCGTCGACGGCGCACTGCTCGATCGAGCCGTACCGCTGGATGGTGCGCTCCCTCGCGCGTCCGGACGGCGTCCAGTTCAACCGGCGGATGAAGCGGCCGGTACGTGTACCGACACTGCATCTCCACGGCTCGCTCGACCCGGCGGTCCGGACGCGCAGTTCGGCAGGTTCCGGCGAGTACGTCGAGGCGCCGTACAGGTGGCGACTTTTCGACGGTCTGGGGCACTTCCCCCACGAGGAGGATCCGGTCGGCTTCTCGACCGAACTCATCAACTGGCTCAAGGACCCTGAGCCCGACCGGTAGTCGGCGCGCACAGGTGTCCGACGAACAGCCAATTGCCTGCCGCATAAGCCAATTGGCTGACTCGCACACGATTACCGACCTTGGGTCACGGGCAGACGTCGGGGTATGGGCTGGACGCGCGACTTCAACGACGCAGCACGCAACCACCGCTCGACCGCTCCTGCCGGTCCGAGCACTCACGAGGGGGACGGCTCCCGGAACCGGGTGCGCGATGTGAGCGATTTCCATGATCTCCGGCTGGGCATTCCGCGTATCCTCCACCGCCGCGCCCGCTGGGTCTCGGCGCGCCTGCGCCATCCCCGTGGATGACGCGGGAGTCGTCGCACAGCACTCCGGGAACGGCCCCCGGCAGGCGCCGGACACTGGACCTCAGAGCGCGCAGCCCTGGCTGTCGACCTCCTGGACCGAGGACTTGCCGAGCTCGATGTCGTCGCGGATCTCGTCGGCCGTCAGCGCGTAACCCGTGTCCGAGTCGTCGAGCGACTTGGCGAACACCACTCCGTACACCTTGCCGTCCGGAGTGAGCAGCGGACCGCCGGAGTTGCCCTGCCGGACCGTCGCGAAGAGCGAGTACACATCGCGTCGCACGGTGCCCCGGTGGTAGATGTCCGGGCCGTTGGCGTCGATACGGCCCCGGATACGGGCCGAGCGTACGTCGTAGGCGCCGTTCTCCGGGAAGCCGGCGACGATGGCGCTGTCCCCGCTCGCCGCGTCCTTGTCGGTGTCCGTGAAGCGCAGCGGCTCGGCATCCAGGTCCGGGACGTCCAGTACGGCGATGTCCCGCTGCCAGTCGTAGAGCACGACCTTGGCGTCGTACAGCCGGCCCTCGCCACCGATCTGGACGGTCGGCTCGTCGACGCCGCCGACCACGTGGGCGTTGGTCATCACACGGCGGTCGGAGAAGACGAAACCGGTTCCTTCGAGGACCTTGCCGCAGCCCGGTGCCATGCCGACGACCTTGACGATCGACTTCTTGGCACGGGCGGCGACGGGGCTTCCGGCCAGTGCCGGGTCCGGAGGCTCGACGTCGGTGATGGGCTCGTTGGCGAAGGGGCTGAAGACCTGCGGGAAGCCGTTCTGCGCCAGGACGGAGGAGAAGTCCGTGAACCAGTTGGAGGCCTGATCGGGCATCACCCGGGAGACCCCGAGCAGGACCGAGGAGCTGCGGACCTCCTTGCCCAGCGTCGGCAGTGACGTACCGGCCAGCGCGGAGCCGATCAGCCAGGCCACCAGGAGCATGGCCACCACGTTGACCAGGGAGCCGCCCGTGGCGTCCAGGGCGCGCGCCGGGGACCACGTGATGTACCGGCGGAGTCTGTTGCCCAGGTGGGTGGTGAACGCCTGGCCCACGGAGGCGCACACGATCACGATCACGACCGCGACGATGGCGGCGGTGGAGGAGACTTCCGCCCCGTCGGTCACCTGGTCCCAGAGGACCGGCAGCAGGTAGACGGCGACGAGGCCACCGCCCAGGAAGCCGATCACGGACAGGATGCCGACGACGAAACCCTGGCGGTAACCGATGACCGCGAACCACACGGCGCCGACCAGCAGCAGGATGTCCAGCACGTTCACCGTCTATAGCCTCGCAGATTCGTCACCTGGCCCGTCCGGTTCGACGGGGTCCGGGCCGGACCCGGAACAGCGCAGCACGGGAGTCAGCCTGTCATGCGCGCCAGTCGAGCGGCACCTGCCTGGTCCTGTCCCAGGGGCGTTCCCACCCCGCGTAGTGCACAATCCTGTCGATCACACCGGCTGTGAATCCCCACACCAGCGCGGATTCGACCAGAAATGCGGGGCCTTTGTGGCCGCTCGGATGGACGGCGGTCGCGCGGTTGGCCGGGTCCGTGAGATCCGCCACGGGGGCGGTGAAGACCCGGGCCGTCTCGGCCGGATCGACGACACCCACCGGGCTGGGCGTCCGCCACCAGCCGAGGACGGGCGTGACGACGAAGTGGCTCACCGGGATGTAGAGCCGGGGCAGCACACCGAAGAGCTGGACACCGCTCGGGTCGAGTCCGGTCTCCTCCTCGGCCTCCCGCAGCGCGGCCCTGAGCGGCCCGGTGGTCGCGTGGTCGCCGTCCTCGGGGTCGAGGGATCCTCCGGGGAAGGAGGGCTGACCGGCGTGGGAGCGCAGGGAGCCGGAGCGCTCCATGAGGAGCAGCTCCGGACCGCGCTCGCCCTCGCCGAAGAGAACCAGCACCGCTGACTGCCGCCCGGCGCCGCTCTCGGGCGGCAGGAATCGGCTGAGCTGCTGGGCCTGCACGGTCCTCGCCGCCCGAGCCACGGGCTCGAGCCAGGCCGGCAGCCCGTCGGTGGAGACGGTGATCGCGCTGTCCTGGGGCGCGCCCGTCTCAGTGGTGGCCGCGTCGGCTGCGGCCCGTGTGCTCTGTGCGTGCGTCATGGGCACCCCCGTCGTTCCAACGCCTGTCGTCGGCCATTTCGTTCCGCACGGGCCCCGCCCGCAAGCCGCTGAGGGATCGCCCGCCCCGGTCGTCCCTCAGCCCCGCACAAGGGCCGCTCACCCGGCTCCCAGCGGCGGAGCGGGGCTGCCCGGATAGTCCGGGGGCGGGCTGAGGCGCTGGCCCGGGTAGCCGCCCATCTCGTACTTCAGGAGCTTCTTCGCCTTCTCGGGATCCGTCTCGCCCTCCCCGTAGGAGGGGCAGAGCGCGGCGATCGGACAGGCCCCGCAGGCGGGCTTGCGGGAGTGGCAGATGCGGCGGCCGTGGAAGACCACCCGGTGCGAGAGCATCGTCCACTCGCTCTTCGGGAAGATCGCGGCAATCTCCGCCTCGACCTTCTCCGGGTCCTCCTGCTCGGTCCATTTCCAGCGTCGGACCAGGCGGCCGAAGTGGGTGTCCACCGTGATGCCGGGGACCCCGAACGCGTTACCGAGGACGACGTTGGCCGTCTTGCGTCCGACGCCGGGCAGCTTCACCAGGTCCGCCAGCCGGCCGGGGACCTCCCCGCCGAAGTCGTCCCTCAGCGCTGCCGACAGGCCCATGAGGGACCGCGCCTTGGCCCGGAAGAAACCGGTCGGACGGATGATCTCCTCCAGCTTCTCGGGAACGGCGGCGGCCATGTCCTCGGGCGTCGGGTAAGCCGCGAAGAGTGCCGGGGTGGTCTGGTTGACCCTCAGGTCGGTGGTCTGGGCGGAGAGAACCGTGGCCACCAGCAGTTCGAAGGGATCACGGAAGTCCAGCTCGGGGTGGGCGTACGGATAGACCTCGGCGAGCTCGCGGTTGATCCGGCGGGCCCGGCGGACCATCGCCAGATGCGACTCCGGCTTGACCGGCTTGCCCGACGCCGCCCCCGTCGAGGACTTCGCGGCTTTTTTCTTACTTCGTACGGACTGTTCGCCCACAGCGGAATTCCCGTCTCCCGACACCCCATCAGCCTCCTCGGCCTGCGCTCCCACCGGCGTTCCGGACACCCGGCCAGCCTAGAGCCAGGGGCTGACATCCACCCCGGGCACCGGGTATTCACGCCCAATCGGCCCCCTGCCGTAGGGTCCGGCACGCCCGTGCGTCAAACTGGTTTGTGATCGATCGCACTGTTTTACCGTCCGGCATCATGGAAACCACGCTTCACTGAACAGGCCGACAAGGAGAGAACTCGTGGACGACGTTCTGCGGCGCGCCCCGCTTTTCGCGGCGCTCGATGACGAGCAGGCCGCGGAGCTCCGCGCCTCGATGAGTGAAGTGACCCTCGCACGCGGCGACGCGCTGTTCCACGAGGGCGACCCGGGCGACCGCCTGTACGTGGTCACCGAGGGCAAGGTGAAGCTCCACCGCACCTCCCCCGACGGGCGGGAGAACATGCTGGCCGTCCTCGGCCCCGGCGAGCTGATCGGGGAGCTGTCGCTCTTCGACCCGGGCCCGCGCACGGCGACCGCGACCGCGCTCACCGAGGTCAAGCTTCTCGGCCTCGGTCACGGAGACCTCCAGCCCTGGCTGAACGCCCGTCCCGAGGTGGCCACGGCACTGCTGCGCGCCGTCGCCCGCCGACTGCGCAAGACCAACGACCAGATGTCGGACCTGGTCTTCTCCGATGTGCCGGGCCGCGTCGCCCGCGCGCTCCTCGACCTGTCGCGCCGCTTCGGCGTGCAGTCGGAGGAGGGCATCCACGTCGTGCACGACCTGACGCAGGAAGAACTGGCCCAGCTGGTCGGCGCCTCCCGCGAGACGGTCAACAAGGCGCTCGCGGACTTCGCCGGCCGCGGCTGGCTGCGGCTCGAAGCGCGCGCCGTGATCCTGCTGGACGTGGAGCGGCTGGCGAAGCGGTCCCGCTGACGCCGTGCCTCGCACGTTCGACGAAGGGCCCCACCGTCCGGTGGGGCCCTTCGCGTGCCCGGGGGCGGCCGTGCGAGCCGTGCCTCAGATCAGGCCGTGCTCGGTCAGGTACTCCAGCTGGGCCCGCACCGACAGCTCCGCCGCCGGCCAGAGAGATCGGTCCACATCCGCGTACACGGCTGCCACGACCTCGGCAGAGGTCCGGTGGCCCGCCTCCACGGCCGTCTCGACCTGGGCCAGTCGGTGCGCGCGGTGGGCGAGGTAGAACTCGACGGCCCCCTGCGCGTCCTCGAGCACCGGCCCGTGCCCCGGAAGCACGGTGTGCACCCCGTCGTCGACCGTCAGCGAACGCAGCCGCCGCAGGGTGTCCAGGTAGTCGCCGAGCCGGCCGTCCGGGTGGGCGACGAGGGTGGTGCCACGCCCCAGGATCGTGTCGCCCGTCAGTACGGCCCGGTCGGCGGGCAGGTGGAAGGAGAGCGAGTCCGCCGTGTGTCCCGGGGTGGGGACGACCCGGAGTTCGAGCCCTCCCGTGGTGATCACGTCGCCGGCCGTCAGCCCCTCGTCGCCCAGCCGCAGCGCCACGTCCAGGGCTCGCACGTTCGTACGCGTGAGCCCGGCGAACCGGGCGGCACCCTCCGCGTGGTCGGGGTGCCCGTGCGTGAGCAGGGTGAGGCCGACGCGCCTGCCCGCCCTCTCCACGGTGTCGACGACGGCCCGCAGATGCACCTCGTCGAGGGGCCCCGGATCGATCACGACCGCGAGGTCGGAGTCCGGTTCCGCGACGATCCAGGTGTTCGTGCCGTCCAGGGTCATGGCCGAGGCGTTCGGTGCCAGGACGTTGACCGTACGGGTGGTGGCGGGCCCGGTGAGCACCCCGCCGCGGGGCTGTCCGGGCAGTGCTGCCGCGTCACTCATGAGGGGTTCCGTCCGTGGCCGAGCCGTCGCCCGTGGAGGAAGCCGGTCCACCGGCCGCCGGGACGTGTCTGGTGAACTCGTCGTGCCCCGGCCAGCTCAGCACCAGCTCGTCACCCTCCATACGGGCCTCTGCCAGCACGGGGGCGAGGTTCTGGGATTCCGCTGCCTTCAGCGCCTCCGCAGCCGTCCCGTACGGCCTCAGCGCCCGCAGGGTGGCCACCGTGGGCGGCATCATCAGCAGTTCGCCCTTGTCGTAGCCGTCGGCGGCGTCTCCCGGCCGGATCCACACCGTCCGGTCCGCCTCGGTGGAGGCGTTCCGGGTGCGCTGGCCCTCCGGGAGCGCGGCCACGAAGAACCACGTGTCGTAGCGTCGCGGTTCGAAGGCCGGGGTGATCCAGCGCGCCCAGGCGGCCAGCAGGTCGGAGCGCAGCACCAGGCCCCGGCGGTCGAGGAACGCGGCGAAGGACAGGTCGCGGGCGACCAGTGCCTCACGGTCGGCCTCCCAGTCGGCACCTGTGGTGTCGCTCACGACGGTGCCGGCGGTCGGCCCGGCCAGCAGGACGCCCGCTTCCTCGTACGTCTCACGGACCGCGGCGCAGACGACTGCCTGCGCCTCGGCGGCCGTGTCGACGCCCAGGCGGCCGGCCCAGGTGTCCAGGGACGGTCCCGCCCAGCCCACGAGGTGGTCGTCGTCGCGCGGGTCGACCCCGCCACCCGGATAGGCGTACGCGCCGCCGGCGAAGGCCATGGAGGTGCGCCGCCGCAACATGTGGACGCAGGGGCCGCCCGGCCCCGACGTGTCGTCCCGGAGCAGCATCACCGTGGCTGCCCGCCTGGGGGTCACGGCCGTCAGCTCGCCGCTGGCGAGGGCCCTGATCCGGGCGGGCCATTCCGGTGGGTACCACTGACCGTTGGACATGGCCGGAGGCTATCCGGAACCGCGCCGATGTTCGAGGGGCCCCGACACGAATGTCTGCCCCCTACATCGGCCTCGCGCATCCGCCCCTTACGCACATGATCCCGCCCGGTCGCGGGACCGGACGGGATCATGGAAGTGCGGGATCAGGCGTCGACGAGCTCGACCTGGACCTCGACCTCCACCGGTGCGTCCAGCGGCAGCACCGCGACGCCCACGGCGCTGCGGGCGTGCACGCCCTTGTCGCCCAGGACCGCGCCCAGCAGCTCGCTCGCGCCGTTGACGACTCCCGGCTGCCCGGTGAAGTCGGCGGCCGAGGCGACGAAGCCCGTGACCTTGACGACCCGTGCGATCCGGTCCAGGTCACCGGCGACCGACTTCACCGCCGCGAGGGCGTTCAGCGCGCAGGTCTTCGCCAGTTCCTTGGCCTCGTCCGGCGTCACCTCGGCGCCGACCTTGCCGGTCACCGCCAGTTTGCCGTCCACCATCGGGAGCTGGCCGGAGGTGTAGACGTACGCCCCGGACCGCACGGCCGGCTGGTAGGAGGCCAGCGGCGGTACGACGTCCGGGAGCGTCAGGCCGAGTTCGGCGAGCTTCGCCTCCACGGCGCCCGCCACTAGGGCTTCTCCCGCTTCAGGTAGGCCACGAGCTGCTCGGGGTTGTTCGGGCCGGGAACGACCTGGACCAGCTCCCAGCCGTCCTCGCCCCAGGTGTCCAGAATCTGCTTGGTCGCGTGCACGAGAAGGGGCACGGTCGCGTATTCCCACTTGGTCATGAGCCGACTGTAATGCCTGGCACACACGGCCTCGTGCGTAGGCTCCCTGCCGACTGGTTAGGCTCGAAGACGTGAGCAGGTTCCAGGTCGTCAGCGGCAAGGGCGGGACCGGTAAGACCACGGTCGCCGCCGCACTCGCGCTCGCCCTCGCGACCGAGGGCAGGCGCACTCTCCTCGTAGAGGTCGAGGGCAGGCAGGGCATCGCCCAGCTCTTCGAGTCCGACTCCCTCCCCTACGAGGAACGCAGGATCGCCGTGGCGCCCGGCGGCGGCGAGGTGCACGCGCTGGCGATCGACGCCGAGCGCGCGCTCCTGGACTACCTCCAGATGTTCTACAAGCTGGGCGGTGCCGGCCGGGCGCTGAAGAAGCTCGGCGCGATCGACTTCGCCACCACCATCGCCCCGGGGGTCCGGGACGTCCTGCTGACCGGCAAGGCCTGCGAGGCCGTGCGCCGCAAGGACAAGCAGGGCAGGTTCGTCTACGACTACGTGATCATGGACGCGCCTCCCACCGGCCGCATCACACGCTTCCTCAACGTGAACGACGAGGTGGCGGGGCTGGCCAGGATCGGCCCGATACACAATCAGGCGCAGGCCGTGATGCGGGTCCTGAAGTCCCCCGAGACCGCGGTCCACCTGGTGACGCTCCTGGAGGAGATGCCGGTCCAGGAGACCGCGGACGGCATCGCCGAGCTGCGCGGCGCCGAACTGCCCGTGGGCCGGGTCGTGGTGAACATGGTGCGCCCCCATCTGCTGGACGAGGACGCGCTGCGTACGGCGTCGGGTGGCCGCCGCAAGGAGATCGCCAAGACGCTCACCCGGGCCGGCGTGACAGGTTCCGCCGGGCTGGTCCGGCCGCTGGTCGCGCAGGCCGCCGAGCATGCCCAGCGCGTCGGCCTGGAGCGTGAGCAGCGCGCGGTGCTGGCCGGGCTGGGGCTGCCGATGGCCGAGCTCCCGCTGATGGGCGAGGGAGTGAGCCTGTCCGCGCTGTACGAGCTGGCGGAGGAGTTCCGTAAACAGGGTGTCGGCGACGAGACCGCGGACGCGGCGGGGCAGGCGCCCCGGGGCGGGCAGCGACGCGGCTCCGGACGAGGGGTGGGGTCATGACGCTGGACACGGACAGCGCACCGGGGCTGGAGACCGACGCGCTCCTGGACGATCCGGAGATCCGTATCGTCGTGTGCTGCGGCTCGGGCGGCGTGGGCAAGACCACGACCGCGGCGGCGCTCGGCGTCCGGGCGGCCGAGCGCGGCCGCAAGGTCGTCGTCCTCACCATCGACCCGGCCCGCCGGCTCGCCCAGTCCATGGGCATCGACCAGCTGGACAACATCCCGCGCCGGGTCGAGGACATCGAGGGCGAGGGCGAGCTGCACGCCATGATGCTCGACATGAAGCGCACCTTCGACGAGACCGTCGAGGCGCACACGGACGCCGAGCGGGCCCGCGCGATCCTGGAGAACCCCTTCTACCAGTCGCTGTCGGCCGGCTTCGCGGGCACGCAGGAGTACATGGCGATGGAGAAGCTCGGGCAGCTGAGGGCGCGCGACGAGTGGGACCTGATCATCGTCGACACCCCGCCGTCCCGGTCCGCGCTGGACTTCCTGGACGCGCCGAAACGTCTCGGCTCGTTCCTGGACGGGAAGTTCATCCGGCTGCTGATCGCCCCCGCGAAGATCGGCGGGCGGGCCGGGATGAAATTCCTCAACGTCGGGATGTCGATGATGACGGGGACGCTCGGCAAGCTGCTCGGCGGTCAGTTCCTGCGCGACGTACAGACCTTCGTCGCGGCGATGGACTCCATGTTCGGCGGATTCCGTACCCGGGCCGATGCGACGTACAAACTGCTCCAGGCGCCCGGCACGGCGTTCCTGGTGGTGGCGACACCCGAGCGGGACGCGCTGCGCGAGGCCGCCTACTTCGTGGAGCGGCTGGCCGCGGAGGAGATGCCGCTGGCCGGTCTGGTCCTCAACCGGGTGCACGGCAGCGAGGCCGCACGGCTCTCCGCGGAACGGGCGCTCACGGCCGCAGAAAATCTTGACGGTGTCGGCATTGTGGATCAGGCGGCAGGGAAGGCTGGCCTTGGTGACCCGGCGGACCCGATGGACGCCACCTCTCCCGAAGCCCCGGAGTCGCCGCTCTCCCCCGAGCGAAGCAACGAGCCCTCCCCGCACGAGCCGCCACAGCAGGAGCCGCCCGAGCACGACCGCACGTCGCACACCCCCGAGCCCGAGCCGCACAGCCATGGCCGAAAGTCGCCTGACCCGTCCGGGCCACCCGCACAGACGGAAGCGGGCGGCTACGACACACCCGTCCCGGACGCGGACGCCGGATCGGCCGGGGTATCCACCGACGTGACCGTCGAGCAGCTGACCGCGGGCCTCCTGCGGCTGCACGCCGAGCGGATGCAGGTCGTCGCGCGCGAGCAGCACACACGCGACCGCTTCACCACGCTCCACCCCGAGGTCCCGGTGACCGAGGTGGCCGCGCTGCCCGGTGATGTGCACGACCTCTCAGGCCTCAGGGCCATCGGGGAACTACTCGCGGCCGGAGCTGTGTAGGACCACCCTCCGCCCCACGGGCCGCCCTGTGCGGCCTACCCCACGGCGGCGAACCTCTCGTGCAGTTCGCCGTCGTGCAGGTCGTCGTTCAGACCCACCGCTGCGGGCAGCATGCCTGTGGACCGCTCGTACTCGCTGCGCGCGGTCTCCAACAGGCGGCGCCACGACGTGACGGTGGGCCGCCGACGCAGCAGCGCGCGGCGCTCCCGCTCAGTCATCCCGCCCCACACGCCGAACTCGACGCGATTGTCCAGCGCATCGGCAAGGCACTCGGTCCGCACCGGGCATCCGGTGCACACCGCCTTGGCTCTGTTCTGCGCTGCCCCTTGTACGAACAGTTCATCCGGATCGGTAGTGCGGCAGGCTGCCTGCGCACTCCAGTCGGTTACCCAGCCCATCCCGGCGCCGTCCTCTCCCGAATCGAGGCTCCCCCACGGCGACAGCGGCATATTCACCGCTGCCAGTTGAGGACGTTACGGAAGGTGGCGACAGCACAACACCCCCTTCGGGCCCAATCTTGGATGGCCCGAACGGACTATGCGTACGCGGCAGATCACCCAGAGGAGTGATGCAAGGACATGCGTGACCTTCCCGATGAACTCGGGACAGAAAACCCAAGTCGCAACGGACATTCAGCAACACATGAGGCGAATTCGGGGACGCCTCGACAGGTGGCTGAATTCCATTGAGGACCGTGCAGAGGGGTTGATGCGAAATCGGACTGCTGTGACAGTTGGGAGCAGCTTAGGCCAAGGCCTATACGTGTGTCCGGCGAATGAGAACGTAGGCTGCCCCCATGCCAAAGAAGCGCTCAGGCGGGGGTCTGACGACGACCCAGCAGGCCGCCAAGTTCCTCGGTGTCGCCGCGCTCTCCGGAGCTGTGCTGGCGGGCATCGCGCTGCCGGCCGCCGGCGCACTCGGGCTCGCGGCCAAGGGGACGGTCGAGGGATTCGACGAGATCCCCTCCAACCTCAAGACTCCGCCGCTGAGCCAGCGGACCACGATCCTGGACAACGAGGGCGGCGCGCTCGCCACGGTGTATTCGCGTGACCGCACCGTCGTCCCGCTCAAGGACATCTCGCCGTACATGCAGGACGCGATCATCGCGATCGAGGACTCGCGTTTCTACGAGCACGGCGCGGTGGACCTCAAGGGCATCCTGCGCGCGATGAACCGCAACGTGCAGGAGGGCGGCGCCGCGCAGGGCGCCTCCACGCTCACCCAGCAGTACGTGAAGAACGTCTTCGTCGAGGAGGCGGGCGACGACCCGGACAAGGTCGCCGAGGCCACCCAGCAGACACTGGGCCGCAAGGTCCGGGAGCTCAAGTACGCGATCCAGGTCGAGGAAGAGCTCGGCAAGAAGAAGATCCTGGAGAACTACCTCAACATCACGTTCTTCGGGCAGCAGGCCTACGGCGTCGAGGCGGCCTCCCAGCGCTACTTCTCCAAGCACGCCAAGGATCTGGAGGTGGGAGAGGCGGCGATGCTCGCCGGCCTCGTCCAGTCGCCGACCCGCTACGACCCGGTCAACGACACGGAGGAGGCGTCCAAGCGCCGCAACACCGTGCTGCAGCGCATGGCAACCGTCGGAAGCATCTCGCAGGACGAGGCCGACAAAGCCATCGCCGCCCCCCTCGAGCTGAATGTCAGCAGGCCGAAGAACGGCTGCATCACCGCCGTCAGCGGCGCCGGGTTCTTCTGCGACTACGTACGCAAGACCATCCTGACCGACCCGACCTTCGGGAAGACCGAGGAGGAGCGCGCCAAGCTCTGGAACCTCGGCGGTCTGACCGTCAGGACCACGCTCTCGCCGCGCGCGCAGCAGGCGGCCGACGAGGCCGCGACCTCGAAGGTCTACAAGGACGACAAGGTCGCCGCTTCGGTGGTCCAGGTCGAGCCCGGCACCGGCAAGATCCTCTCGATGGGCCAGTCCCGGCCGTACGGACTGGACCTGAAGAAGAACGAGACGGTCATCAACCTCGGCGTCAGCAACAAGATGGGCGGCAGCACCTACGGCTTCCAGGTCGGCTCGACCTTCAAGCCGATCACCGCCGCCGCCGCCCTGGAGAAGGGCATCAGCCCTGCGGAGAGCTACGCCACCGACTGGAAGATCTCGCTGCCGCTGAACTCCTTCCGTAACTGTGCGGGAGCCCCGACCGGCACCAGCAACTGGGACCTGCAGAACGAGCTGGAGTCCGAAAAGGGCAGCTGGGACATGACGAGCGCGCTCGGCAAGTCCATCAACACCTACTTCGCCAAGCTGGAGCAGAAGACCGGGCTCTGCGAGACGGTCGAGATGGCGAAGAAGACCGGCTACGAGCGGGGCGACGGCAAGGAGATCGAGGAGAACGCCTCGATCACCCTCGGCGGCGAGGTGAGCACCCCGCTGTCCATGGCCTCCGTGTACGCCTCGTTCGCCAACCGGGGCACGTACTGCTCCCCCGTCGCCATCGAGTCGATCACCGACGCCAACGACAAGAAGGTCGGCGTACCGAAGACCAAGTGCTCCCGAGCGATGAGCGAGAAGACGGCTGACACCATCAGCCAGATGCTCAAGGGTGTGGTCGAGGACGGCACCGGCACCCTGGCCGGTCTCTCCGACCGCGACAACGCGGGCAAGACCGGTACGACGAACGACCGCCTCGACGCCTGGTTCGTCGGCTACACCCCGAACCTCTCCACCGCGGTCTGGGTCGGCGACGACATCGGCGACAAGACCACCAAGATGTACGACATCACCATCGGTGGCCAGTACTACGACAAGGTCTGCGGTGGCTGCCTTCCCGGTCCCATCTGGAAGACAGCGATGACCGGCGCGCTGGACGCGTCGGAGACCCCGTCCTTCAACCCGGTCTCGGTGCCGCGCGCCAAGGAGAAGGGGAAGGACGAGGGCCGCGGCGAGGGCCGCGAAGAAGGCCGTGAAGAAGGCCGCGGCGAGAACACGGGCGGCGGCAACGACGACAAGCCCGACGCCGACCCCCTCGGCGGGATCACCCTGCCGCCCGGCATCATCGGCGGGAACGACGGCCGTGGCCGCGGTGGCAACGGCCCCTGACCGTCCCGGTCCCACCACGTCGTCATGACATGAAGAGAAGGAGGGGCGCCCCCGGGCCGGGGGCGCCCCTCCTGCGTACGTCGGCCTCTCAGCCCGCGAGCAGCTTCTTCACCGTGGCGGCGACCCGGCCGCCCTCGGCGAGCCCTGCCACCTTCGGGTTGACGATCTTCATGACGGCACCCATCGCGCGCGGCCCCTCGGCCCCGGCGGCCTTCGCCTCCTCGACGGCCTGCGCGACGATCGCGTGCAGCTCGTCGTCGGAGAGCTGCTTGGGCAGGTACGCGTCGAGCAGCTCACCCTCGGCCTTCTCCCGCTCGGCCTGCTCCGTCCGGCCGCCCTGCGCGAAGGCCTCGGCCGCCTCGCGGCGCTTCTTCGCCTCCTTGGCGATCACCTTCTGCACCTCGTCGTCGGAGAGCTCGCGCGACGTCTTGCCGCTGACCTCTTCCTTGGTGATCGCGGTCAGCGTGAGCCGGAGGGTGGACGAGGTGAGCTCGTCACGCGCCTTCATGGCCGTGGTGAGGTCTTCCTTGAGCTTGGACTTGAGCGTGGTCATGCGGCGATTGTGACAGGTACGGGGCACCTGCCGCCCTCCTGTTTTCGTCCCACCGCACCGTTTCTGCGACGATGGACCCATGCGCGCACGCTACGGAGTACCCCTGAAAGTCACGGCAGTCGGCGCAGCGGTCGGTGCCGCCGGCCTCGTGTACGCGGCCGGATTCGAGGCACGCTCGTTCCGCCTCCGCCGGATCACCATTCCCGTACTCCCGCATGGAGCACGCCCGTTGCGCGTACTCCAGGTCTCGGACATCCACATGGTGAGCGGCCAGCGCAAGAAGCGCGCCTGGCTGCAGTCGCTGGCGGGCCTGCGCCCGGACTTCGTCGTGAACACCGGCGACAACCTCTCCGACCCGGAGGCCGTGCCGGAGCTGCTCGACGCGCTCGGCCCGCTGATGGAGTTCCCCGGGGTCTACGTCTTCGGTTCCAACGACTACTACGGCCCGAAGCTCCGCAACCCCGTCCGCTATCTCCTGGAGAAGGCGCAGGGCAAGCACGGGCTCAACGGAAACGCGCCGGCGGTCAACGTCGTCCACAACCCGTGGGAGCCGATGCGGGACACCTTCGACGAGGCCGGCTGGCTGAACCTCTCCAACACCCGGGGCCGGATCAAGGCCGACGGCCTCGAGATCGCCTTCACCGGCCTGGACGACCCCCACATCAAGCGGGACCGTTACGCCGAGGTCGCAGGCGGCCCCGAAACGGGCGCGGACCTCTCGATCGGTGTCGTCCACGCCCCGTACCTGCGCACCCTGGACGCCTTCACCGCGGACGGCTACCCCCTGATCCTGGCCGGCCACACCCACGGCGGCCAGCTCTGCATCCCCTTCTACGGCGCCCTCGTCACCAACTGCGACCTGGACACGGACCGGGTGAAGGGCCTCTCCGGCCACACGGTCGGCGAACGCCGCTCCTACCTCCACGTCTCGGCGGGCTGCGGCACGAACCGCTACACCCCGGTCCGCTTCGCCTGCCCGCCCGAGGCGACCCTGCTGACCCTGACGCCTCGCGACTGAGGCCCCGCCGGGGAACAAAAACCGGATTTCGCCTCCGGGCGCCGGTGAGCTAAAGTAATCGATGTCGCCGGGACAATCGGTGGACATCGGGGTGTAGCGCAGCTTGGCAGCGCGCTTCGTTCGGGACGAAGAGGTCGTGGGTTCAAATCCCGCCACCCCGACAGCTGAAACACCAGGTCAAGGGCCTGATTCTCTCTGAGGATCAGGCCCTTTCTGCGTTCCCGGAGTGCGTTCGGGAGAAATCCGGGAGCAGACCGGAGCAGACCTCGGCCAGGGTCTCCCAGTCGGCCGGACCTGGCCGGCTCGGGGCATCCCTCCGTCCCCTCGCAGCCGAGCTGGGCTCCGTCAGCCTGCGGTGCGTCGCCGTCGTACGACGGCGGCCCATGCGGGCTCCCCTGGCCGGCCCCGAGCCCCTCACGCACATGTTCTTCGAGCGGGTCCAACTATCTCTTTGGCTGATTGGCAAAAATCTATACTGGTCGAGGTAGACATTGCACCGTCTCGTGGCTATGGTTTCTCCTGTAGCCGAGATCGAGCAAGGCCCGGCAGAGATGAACTGCCGGGCAGTAACACCGCAGTTGCAGTGCGCAGGACGGTTCGGTGGTGGAGTTTCGAAGCCAGGGTTGTTGCAGGACGGCGACGGGGCTGACGACCGGACCGGGTGGCCCGCAGTGATCAGGGGCCGCCATCACCAGCAGTACGCAGTACCCCGCTTGGTAAGTGATCGTCCAGAGGGAAGAACGGAGGAGCCAGGCGCCATCAGGATCGCCCGGGCGGAAGCCTTGAGCCCGGGTACCGCAGGACATCGACAGTGAGGTGGTCTCCGGTCAAGCAACCGCGATCCCCGCGCCCCCGGCAGCAGTTCGGTCGGGTCCGCGGAAACAGAAGGCCGGCGCAATAGCAGGGCCGGCAGATGGTGTAACAGTTCCTTCGGGGCCCTGGTGCATTGGCACCAGGGCCCCTCCACGCGTTCCGCAGAGAGGTGCAATGACAGCAGACGACTCCTTCGGCCGTCTCGATGACGACGACTACCCCGCCTACACCATGGGCCGGGCCGCCGAGATGCTCGGGACCACCCAGGGCTTCCTCCGTGCCATCGGCGAGGCCCGCCTGATCACCCCGCTCCGCTCCCAGGGCGGCCACCGCCGTTACTCCCGCTACCAGCTGCGCATCGCCGCGCGCGCCCGTGAGCTCGTCGACCAGGGCACACCCGTCGAGGCGGCCTGCCGCATCATCATCCTCGAGGACCAGCTCGAAGAAGCCCAGCGCATCAACGCCGAATACCGTCGCGCCGCCGCCTCGGAAGAGGCACCACCCGCCGCCCGAGGTGGTGCGTGACCACCGGGCACCCCACGGGAATCACCCCGCCTGAACTTCCCGGCGTCTGCTGCCCGACCGGTTCGCATGCGCGGCAGGCGCCGGCTCCGGGCGCCGGTGGAAGAGTCCGGGGGCACACGTGATGAGGGCCGAACACGGCGCGCACTTCTCTCAGAACGCTGCGCTTCGGGCCGATCAATATCTGTGACCGCTGGATGAGGGTTTGATGCACCGTGCGAGGAGTGTTTTCAGCACACCGCGCCACCTGAAATTCACGGCCTCACACCGGTCGCCACCGCATGCTACTGTCGATTTCCGTTGCAGTCGTGGTTCCCAAAACTTAAACGCCTTCGTCGGTATTAAATCCGCAGGGAGCGTTCTGTATTTCCGGTCATTCTCCGGACGGGGCATCATCGCGGCGACCCGGTGTTCGTGCATCGCGGGTGCCGGCGTACTGCCCCAAAGGAGATATGACATGGCGTCCGGCACTGTGAAGTGGTTCAACGCGGCCAAGGGTTTCGGTTTCATCGAGCAGGACGGTGGAGGCGACGACGTGTTCGCCCACTTCTCCAACATCGCTGCCGAGGGCTTCCGCGAGCTGGTCGAAGGCCAGAAGGTCACCTTCGACATCGCGACGGGCCAGAAGGGTCCGACGGCCGAGAACATCGTTCCGGCCTGACCCTGACGCGCACTTCGTAGCTGGGGCCCGCATCCCTCGGGGTGCGGGCCCCAGCTACGGACATTTCCGAGGTATCGGCTGGGACCGACGGCGCGCCCGTGGCGTCACCCGTTCATCGCCTGTACCCGCAGCGGATGCGCTGCGGGACAGATCTGCTTTCACGTTCCTTCGACGCGCCCTCGCACCGGCCTCCGTTGCGATCATTCCTTGATGCGTGCCGCATCAAGGAATTCCTGTGCTCGGATCAGCTGAAATCCCACCCGTGCCACAGGGAGAACACAAAGCGCGGCCGGCGACTTATTTCACGTCGTAGCGGTGAAGACGGCCGATAAATCGCTCAGCCGGGCCGATTCCGAGTTTGCCAGGACCTCCGACCCGCTGCCCATGCGGATTCCGGAGCCGGCCGTCCCGTGATGACAGCACCACCGGCGACCGCGGCCGGAGACATCTGTTTGCTGTGCCCGGATTCGACCAGGGCAGCGATGTAGCGACGCGGCGATGTCACCGGGAGGGGGAGTCGTCTGCGGCCCCTTGCGGGGAGAGCTCGGATGGCGGGGCCGGCTGCGCGGGCCTGGGGAACACGGTGCCGTCGAAGATCTTCCGAGCGGTCCGCACCACCGCGGTGCGCTCGGTGGTGGGGGTGCCGTCGGCACCGGTTCCGACGCCGGCCTCGATGTCGAGGAAACCGGTGGGGTGCTCGATGCGCAGCCGGTCACCGCGCGAGGGGAGCTGGGCGATGCCCTCGGCGACGCTTCCGGGGATGCGCAGCCCGGCGGCGACACCGGCGGCTCCGAGTACGCCGATGGAGGTGTGGCAGCGGTGCGGGATGAAGGTACGGGTCGTCACCGCGCCGTCATGGGCGGGTGGGGCCAGCAGACTGAGCTTGGGCACCGTCGTGTCGCGGACGTCGCCGAGTCCCATGAGGGGGCCCGCTTCGAGGCGGATCCTCTCGATGCGGTCACGCAGAGCCACGTTGTCCTCCAGCTCCTGCGGAGTCTCGTAGCCCGTGATGTCCAGGGCCTCTGCCGAGATGAGTACGGTCGGCATCCCGTTGTCGACGCAGGTCACCGGCGTACCGGCGATGACCTCACGGGCCCGGCCGGTCGGCAGCAGGGGGCTGGTGCCCCGCGCGAATTCGATCACCACCGGAGCGGCCGTCCCGGGCACCCCGGAGATCCGCGCCGTCCCGGTGTAGTCGACGCGCCCGCCGGGGGTGGGGAAGGTGGCCGTGGCCAGGTCGTCGGTGTTGACCATCCGGATGCGTACGGACGTCTGCCCGTCCTGGGCGGCGACCAGGCCCCGTTCGACAGCGAAGGGCCCGATCCCGGCGAGCAGGTTGCCGCAGTTCTGACGGTCGGACACCTCCGCGGTGTCGACGGCGACCTGGAGGAAGAGGTAGTCGACATCGACGTCCGGATCGTCCGGTACGGAGACGACCGCGACCTTGCTGGTGACCGGGTGCGCCCCGCCCAGGCCGTCGATCTGGCGCGGGTCGGGGCTGCCCATGATCCGCAGCAGCAGATCATCACGGGCGGCCGGGTCACGCGGCAGGTCGTCGGCCAGGAAGTAGGCGCCCTTGGACGTGCCGCCCCGCATCAGGAGGCAGCGGACCTCCGCCGGTTCCCGGGTCACGCGCCGGCCTCCCGCGTGTGGTCCTCGTACGAGGTGTACCGCACACCCAGGGCGTCGAGCTTCTCGCGCAGTCCGTAGCGGTCCGGCCCGAGTTGGCCCTCCAGGAAGGCCGCGCGCGCCCTGGCCTCCTTGGTCTCCCGCGCCTCGGACGCCTCGGCGGTCTCGCGGGCGCGCTCGCGGGGCACGACCACCACACCGTCGTCGTCGGCGACGATGACGTCGCCCGGGCGGATTACCTGGCCGCCGATGACGACCGGGACGTTGACCGAGCCACCGGTCGCCTTCACCGTCCCCTGGGCCGACACGGCCTTCGCCCACGAGGCGAAACCCGTGTCCCGCAGCTCCTGGATGTCACGGATGCCCGCGTCGATCACGAGCCCGCGCACCCCGCGCTTCTGGAGTGCGGTGGCGAACAGCTCCCCGAACATGCCGTCGGTGGACGGCGATGTCGTGGTGACGACCAGGACGTCGCCCTCGCCGCACTGCTCCACCGCCGCGTGGCTCATGAGGTTGTCGCCGGGCCGGCTGAGCACGGTGACCGCACTGCCCGCGATCCGCACACCCTCCTGGATCGGGCGCAGCCCGGGTCCGGTCAGCCCGGTGCGGCCCATCGCCTCGCTCACGGTGGCGACGCCGTATCCGGCGAGCGCCTCGATGTCCCGCGCGTCCGCCTTCGGCGGGCCGGTGACGATGACGCCGCTCATACCGGCCGCTCCACGATCCGCGCCGTGTCGGTTGTCATGGCTGATGTCATGGCTGAACTCTCCTTGCTGGACAGGGTTTCGAACCCACCAGCGCGGCGCGCCAGGCGCGCAGTGCGTCGATCAGGCGCCGCGCGTCACCCGTGCGGTGCCTCGATCACGCTCGCCAGGTGGGGGCGGGCGGCCGCCTCGGCCGCGCGGCGGCTCCCTGGCCCTGATCGCTTCGATCACGGCCAGGTGTTCACTCAGGGACCGCTGGGGGCGTCCGGGCCTCAGGCGAGCTGGAACCTGTGGCGCACCCGCTGGCCGTTCAGCCGCTCCAGGAGCGATACGGCCGTCTGCTGACCGGAGAACTCCCACACCATGGCGTGGAGTTCGTGATTCAGATCGGAGCAGGGCATGGGCTCGCCACGGCTTCGTCGACGCTCGCCACACGCACCCGTGCACCGCGGTTACGGATCCGTTCGACCAGCCCTTCCGACTCCGGCTCGACCAGTGCCGCTCCGACGCCGGCCCGTGTCACACCGATCTGCTCGGCGAGTTCGTTCTCCACCAGCCGCGGGGCCGGTGCCATCTCGCCGCGCAGAATCGCCTGCCGCAGCTGGGCCAGAGCCAGCTGCCCGGCCTGCTCCCCACTGGTCGGACCGGCTTGATTCGGCATCGTTGCCCCCTGAGTGAGTGCCTGTCGAACCTAAATCCGGGCCGACATAATTGTCAACAATCTCGTTGGTCATATTGCCGAAGTTACGTCGTTCTCAGCGCGGAGCCCGCGCGCGAACGCCCGCACAACGACACATGGGTCCGGTCCCTCTCCTGGGAGAGGGACCGGACCCATGGCCATGCCGGACGGCACGAGGACGGCGGCGCGGCATCCCCGCGCGCCGCCGTCAGCGGTGGATCAGACAGCCGCCGCGGTGCCCTGCGCGACCTGACGGAGCACCTCGGTCAGCGAGGCGACGACCTCGGCGTCGTCCGCCGGGTGGAGCTCGGCGAAGCGGGTCACGGAGCCGGGGATGGAGAGCTTGGCGTCCGCGAGGACCGCTCCACCCGCGATGCCGGCCGCCTTGCGGGCATCGTCCTGCGCCCACACGCCGCCGAACTGACCGAAGGCGGTACCGACGACGGCGACCGGCTTGGCGGTCAGGGCGCCGGCGCCGTACGGGCGGGACAGCCAGTCGATGGCGTTCTTCAGGACGGCCGGCATGGTGCCGTTGTACTCGGGCGAGAACAGGAGGAACGCATCGACCCGGCCGGCCGCCTCGCGCAGCTGGGCGGCGGCAGCGGGAACGCCGCCTTCGACGTCGATGTCCTCGTTGTAGAAGGGGACGTCCGCGAGTCCCTCGTAGACCTCCACCTCGACACCCTCGGGCGCGTGCTTGACGGCCGCCTCGGCGAGCTGACGGTTGTGGGAGCCGGCGCGGAGGCTGCCGACGAGGGCGAGGATGCGTACAGACATGAGGGAAGCTCCCGGGTGACGGAGACTGCAGAAGTAAGCGGACCATAGTCCGTTTAAAGTTGTACCACCTAAACGGACCGTGGTCCACTTGCGTCGGCCCGGGGCTACCCTGAAGCCATGACCGCTCCCCCTCCCCCGCTGCCCAGGCCGCCCGACCCCGGCGAGGCACGGACGAATCTCGTGCTCGCCGCCGTCGGCGAACCGGAGCTGCTACGGGCGGATGCGGCACGCAATCGAGTGCTCCTGCTGGACGCCGCCTCCCGCCTGCTGGCCTGCTCCGGACCGGCGAACCTCACCATGGAATCGGTGGCCACCGCCGCCGGGGTCGGCAAGGGCACCGTCTTCCGGCGCTTCAAGGACCGCACCGGCCTGCTCATCGCGCTCCTCGACCACCGCGAGGCGCTCCTGCAGGCCGCCTTCCTGTCCGGGCCGCCTCCCCTGGGCCCCGACGCCCCGGCGGCCGAGCGGCTGCACGCCTTCGGTCCCGCCCTGATGCGCCATGAACGCGATCACCACGAGCTGATCCTGGCCTCCCGCAACGATCCGCTGCGGACCTACGCCGTCCCCGCGCAGCGGCTCAGGCTCAGTCATGTCAGCCTGCTGCTACGCCAGGCGGGGGCGGGGGGTGAGCCGGAGCTGCTCGCGCACACGCTGCTCGGGACGATCGACACTCCCCTCGTCCATCATCTGACGTGCGAACGCGGATTGAGTACCGGTCAGTTGGAGGAGGGCTGGCACGAACTCCTCACCCGGTACGGGGTGCCGCGCTGAGCATGGTCCCACCACCCGGCTGTGCGCGGACCTGGATCAAGGCGTGCGTTCCGCTGGTACGCCACACCCGGCCGGACCGCTCCAGACCCTCCAGGGTCCGCGGGTCCAGGCCCACGACGACGTCGGACTTCAGGGTGCGAAGCGCGGCTACGGGCCCCGGGAAGTACGCCGTGAGGTCGGCGAACGGTGTGGTCGCGGGCCACAGCCGGTCGCCCACCAGGCGCCGGTAGTTGAGGTCGCCCTTCAGGACGGTCAGCGTGGCGGTGCCCAGATCCGCCCGGAGATCCTCCGGCATCCGCTCGTAGGGGAACGGGGCACAGAAGAACGGGTGGGTACGCACCTCGATCCGGCCCGCGCCCATGGCCTGCCGGACCCGCCTGCCGATCGCGCCCGCCTCACCGGGGGCCCGGCGCAGTCGGCTCAGGCAGTCGACGACGTCGGCCGTCATCGCGTCGGAGACGTAGTACGGGCACGGCTTCACATGGAGCACCACCCGCCCGGCGTGGCCGTACTCGAGCAAGTGGTCGATGAGGACGAGGTCGGGGATCAGCTCGCGCCCGGTGTTGTCCGCGATGACGGCGACGGTGGCCGGGGATCCGGGCGGCAGGATCGACCACAGCACGGCGCTGTCGTCGGCGACCAGACCGGTGACGGCCTCGCCCGGAGCGGATTCGCCCGTCGGGCCGCGGAAGCCGAGATCGGCGCGGTTGCCCCAGAGCGAGGCATGGAGAAGCGCGGTCGCCCGATCGGCCGCGGGAACCCCCGCGAGGTCGTCCAGGGTGCGGAGCTCCTCCTCGACCGTGTCGCCGCGGAGCTCGGCGCGCTTGAAGGGGGCGAAGGGGTCGATGCCCCGCCACGGACCCTCGCCGAAGTAGCCGACGGCCCCCAGGAGCCTGCGGTAGAAGTAGCTCTCACCCCAGAGGAACGGGGCGTCGAACCACGGGCGTCCGAAGTGCTCCCGCCCCCACTCCGCCCAGAGCTCGCGGTCCGCGTTCCCGGGGCCGAGCGGTTCGACGACGCCGTGCGCGATCTCGTGCAGCAGGGCGTCCAGGGCGCGGTGCTGCCGGGGACCGTACGGGAAGGCTTCGCGCACCTCCTCGATCAACGCGGGATGGCGCTCGGCCATGACGCCCCGGGCGAAGCTGCCCGGTTCCCGGCACGTGATCACAGGGGGGAGGCCGAGGCCCTCCGCGGCCTGGAAGGTCGCTCGCGTATCGCCCATGCCGCCCAGTCTGCCCGGTGGGCGAGCCGTGCGTCCCACGGCGGGCTCGCATGTCCGCCGCCCGCGGTGGGCATGGAGCCCTCAACGGCCATGACCGAAGCGGCACATGGGCCACGGGGCCTGGTTACGATATGCAGCGGTTCAGACGACCAACCCAGGAAAGGGAACCCGACCCATGCCGGCCGAGACGTTCGAGTTTCAGGTAGAAGCGCGCCAGCTCCTGCAGATGATGATCCATTCGATTTATTCGAACAAGGATGTATTCCTGCGTGAGCTCATTTCCAATTCTTCGGACGCGCTGGACAAGCTGCGACTGGAATCGCTCCGCGACGACACGCTCCAGGCGGACTCGTCCGACCTCCACATCGCCATCGAGGCCGACCAGGAGAAGCGCACGCTGACCGTGCGCGACAACGGCATCGGAATGTCGCACGACGAGGTCGTTCAGCTGATCGGGACCATCGCTCATTCCGGTACGGCGAAATTCCTCCAGGAACTGAAGGAAGCCAAGGACGCCGCCGCTTCCGAGGAACTCATCGGGCAGTTCGGCGTCGGATTCTATTCGAGCTTCATGGTCGCCGACGAGGTCACCCTGCTGACCCGGCGCGCAGGTGAGGACACCGGCACACGCTGGCAGTCCAGCGGCGAGGGCACCTACACCGTCGAGTCCGTCGACGACGCCCCACAGGGCACCTCGGTCACCCTGCGGCTCAAGCCCGAGGACACCGAGGACAAGCTCTTCGACTACACGTCACCCTGGAAGATCAGGGAAATCGTCAAGCGCTACTCGGACTTCATCACCTGGCCCATCCGCATGGCGGCCGCCGGGGGCGAGGAGGGCGCCGAGCCCGAGGTCGAGACGGTCAACTCGATGAAGGCCCTGTGGGCCCGGTCGAAGGACTCCGTGACCGATGAGGAGTACAGCGAGCTGTACAAGCACATCAGCCACGACTGGACCGAGCCGCTCGAAACCATCCGCATGCAGGCGGAGGGAACCTTCGAATACCAGGCCCTGCTCTTCCTGCCGTCCCACGCGCCGCAGGACCTGTTCATGCAGGACCACAAGCGTGGAGTGCAGCTCTATGTGAAGCGCGTATTCATCATGGATGACTGCGAAGCGCTGATGCCTACGTATCTCCGCTTCGTGAAGGGCGTGGTCGACGCACAGGACCTGTCGCTCAACGTGTCGCGCGAGATCCTTCAGCAGGACCGCCAGATCGAGATGATGCGGCGTCGCCTGGTCAAGAAGGTGCTCTCGACGGTGAAGGACATGAGGGCCGGCACCCCCGAGAAGTACGGGACGTTCTGGAAGGAATTCGGCCGGGTCCTCAAGGAGGGCCTGTTCCAGGACTTCGAGAACCGCGACGCGATCCTGGAGATCTCCTCCTTCGCCTCGACCCAGGACGAGGTGGAGCTGACCACCCTGCGCTCGTACGTGGAGCGGATGAAGGAGGGGCAGGAGCAGATCTACTACATGACGGGCGAGTCGCGCGCGGCCATGGAGAGCTCGCCCCACATGGAGGCCTTCCGCGCCAAGGGCTTCGAGGTCCTGCTGCTGACCGACCCGGTCGACGAGGTCTGGGTCCAGTCCGTTCCCGAGTTCGACGGCAAGCCGCTCCAGTCCATCGCCAAGGGCGAGGTCGACCTGGACACCGACGAGGAGAAGAAGGAGGTCGAGGCCGAGCGTGAGAAGCAGCAGGAGGACTACGCCGGCCTGCTGACCTGGATGACGGAGCAGCTCGGCGACACCGTGAAGGAGGTACGCCTCTCCTCACGGCTCACCGTCTCGCCGGCCTGCATCGTCTCGGACACGCACGACGCCACTCCGGCCCTGGAGAACATGTACCGCGCGATGGGCCAGGAGGTGCCGCAGATCAAGCGCATCCTCGAACTCAACCCCTCGCACGCGCTGATCAACGGGCTGAAGAAGGCGCACGCCGAGCAGAGTGGCCAGGAGGACACCGGCACCGAACTGGCCGAGACGGCCGAGCTCGTCCACGGGCTGGCGCTCCTCTCGGACGGTGGCGAGCTGAGTGACCCCTCGCGCTTCAGCAGGCTGATGGCGGACCGCCTGGAGCGCACGCTGTAACACCCCGCCTTTCCCTCTCGCACCGCGGCCGCCAGGTTCCCTGGCGGCCGCGGTCTTGTGCGGTGCGCGAGCAGTCGTGACGGCGGCACGACCACAGGAAGCGGCTGCCGTTCGAACAGACACCGCTCCCCAGGAGATGACTCAGAGGAGTCGCCAGGGGTGTCGGAGACATCCGTAACTTCACCATTTCGAGGGCCTGTCGGAGGTTTATCTACGCGCGGAGCATCGCCAACCGAACGATCCTTCGGGCATATCAGACGACTTTCCCGCGGGCCATTACCGCCGAGTACCGGGAGCTGCTACAAACGTGCTCGCCCCACGAACTCCCCACTCGTCCCCCACATTTCGAAGGGCTGGCAGCCATGTCAGTACGAACCTTCCGGGCATCCCTCTCCGCTCTCGCGCTCGCCGCCGTGGCCACACTCGGCTTGGCGCAACCGGCGTCCGCCGCCGGCGAGAACTACGTCGCTCTCGGTGACTCCTACTCCTCCGGAGTCGGCGCCGGGAGCTACACCTCGGAGAGCGGCGACTGCAAGCGCAGCACCAACGCCTACCCCTACCTCTGGAGGAACGCGAACGCCCCGTCGTCGTTCGCGTTCGTCGCCTGCTCGGGTGCGACGACGGCCTCCGTGTCCAGCGGCCAGCTGGGCGCGCTGAACTCGTCGACCACGCTCGTGAGCGTCACGGCCGGCGGCAACGACGTCGGCTTCGCGGACGTCATGCAGACGTGCGTCCTGCAGAGCGAGGCCACCTGCGTGAACCGCGTGAACACCGCGGTCTCCCAGATGCAGAACTCGCTGCCCGGCAGCCTCGACTCCCTCTACGGGGGCATCCGGGCGCGCGCTCCGCAGGCCCAGGTGGTGGTGCTGGGCTACCCGCGGTTCTACAAGCTGTCGGGCTCCTGCGTCGCCGGCCTCACGGAGACCGAGCGCGGAGCGATCAACAACGCGTCGGACGTGCTGAACGGGGTGCTCGCCAAGCGGGCGGCCGACGCCGGGTTCACGTACTCCAGCGTGGTGGACGAATTCACCGGGCACGAGCTCTGCTCGGGTGACGCGTGGATCCACAGCGTGACCGTCCCGGTCACCAACTCGTACCACCCCAAGGCCATCGGGCAGTCCAACGGCTATCTGCCGGCCTTCGACTCGGTGGCGTAGCCCGCGTCAGGTGGGCCCGCCGCCGGGCGGGCCCACCTGCTGGTCAACCACCGGCAGGGCGCGTCGCCTTGACCGAGTACATCATCGGGATGCGGGGGCGATCGGCCGGGAAGCGGTAGTAGCCGTCCGCGTGCCGCACCAGCGCCGGGTAGCGGGCGAAGAGCGAGGCATCGTGTTCGTGCAGGAACTCGATCCGCAGCCCGGCCGCCGCCAGCGCCGAGACGACCTCGCCCACGGGGTGCTGCCACTCCACGCTGCGGTTGTGGACGGTGGCGGCGTCGAAGTCGGCGTAGGTGCCCGGCGACTCGTCCACCCAGGCATCGGGGCTGAAGTAGTCGTACGCGACCGTCGAACCGGTCTCGTCGTCCAGACAGTCGGTCAGGGGATGGAACTCCGCCAGGTAGAGGAACCCTCCGGGCGCGACCAGCGAGGCCGCGACCTCCGCCCAGCGCCGTACATCCGGGAGCCAGTTCAGCGCGCCGAGACCGGTGTAGACGATGTCGTACGCGGAGTCCGGTACAGCCTGGGCGGCGTCGTACACATCGGACGCGACGAACGCGGCCCGGTCCGGCGGCAGACCCAGTGAACGGGCCAGGCCCCGGGCGGTCTCGACTGCGGGCTCGGAGAAGTCGAGGCCGACGACCTGGGCGGCACCGTGGCGGGCCCACGACAGGGTGTCCAGGCCGATGTGGCACTGCAGATGCAGCAGTGTCCGGCCCGTCACGTCACCGACCTCCGTGAGCTCGAACTCGCGCAGGGAGTCCTTGCCCGCCCGGAAGGCATCCAGGTCGTAGTAGGCACTGGCCGCGTGGATGGCCACGCGTTCGTCCCAGCGTGCGCGGTTGGCCTCGTGCCAGTCCTCGGGCGTCGGTGAGTACATGCCGGGAAAGTTACCCACAGGCTGGGCGTGCGTGCGAACAGTTATCCACAGGCTGCCCGGTGGTGGGCCCCATCGGGTTTGATGGGGGTCATGAGCGACACACAGAACGACGCGTCCGTATCGGAGCGGGAGCAGGAACCGCCGCGGTGGGAGCAGCGGTTCCGCGCCGCGCGGGTGTCCCTGCCCGACTGGGCCGAGGACGCCCCCGACCGCGCGCTCTTCGTCTCCAACGCCACCGGGACGTACGAGCTGTACGCGTGGGACCGGGCGACCGGGAAGCAGCGCCAGGTCACGGACCGGCCCAACGGGACGACCGACGGGGCCCTGACGCCGGACGGCGGGGCTGTCTGGTGGTTCGCCGACACCGACGGCGACGAGTTCGGCGTGTGGATGCGGCAGCCCTTCGACGGTGGTGCGGACGAGCCGGCCACGCCCGGTCTGGAGCCCTCCTACCCGGCCGGGCTCGCGATCGGCCGTGACGGCTCGGCGGTGGTCGGCCGCTCGACGGACGAGGACGGCACGACCGTCCATCTGGTGCGCGCCGGGGCGGAGCCGGTCGAGATCTACCGGCACCGGGAGTCCGCCGGGGTCGGTGACCTCTCCCACGACGGGACGCTGATCGCCCTGGAGCACACGGAGCACGGCGACGCGATGCACTCCGCTCTGCGGGTGGTGCGCCCCGACGGATCGACGGTCGCCGAGCTGGACGACACCGAGGGCGGCACGAAGGAGCTGGGCCTGTCGGTACTGGGCTTCGCCCCGGTGACCGGCGACACCCGGCTGCTGATCGGGCATCAGCGACGCGGCCGGTGGGAGCCGATGATCTGGGACCCGGTGGCGGGGACGCAGACGGACCTGCCGGTCGATCTGCCCGGCGACGTGGGCGCGGAGTGGTATCCGGACGGGTCCGCGTTGCTGATCGAGCACAGCTTCGAGGCCCGCAGCGAGCTGTGGCGGTACGAACCGGGCGCCGCGGGACCGGTGCGGGTCGAGACGCCCTCCGGGACGGTCTCGGGCGCCACGGCCCGTCCGGACGGCACCGTGGAGTATCTGTGGTCGTCGGCCGCCCAGCCGCCGGCCGTGCGGTCCACGACGGGCTCCGTCGTGCTCGACCCACCGGGTGCGAAGGCACCGGCCTCGGTGCCGGTGCGGGACGCCTGGGTCGACGGCCCCGGCGGGCGCGTCCACGCCCTGGTGCAGACCCCGGCCACCGGTGACGGCCCGTTCCCCACGGTCTTCGAGATTCACGGGGGCCCCACCTGGCACGACAGCGACGCCTTCGCGTCGGGGCCCGCCGCGTGGGTGGACCACGGTTTCGCCGTCGTGCGGGTCAACTACCGCGGTTCCACGGGCTACGGCCGCGCCTGGACGGACGCGCTCAAACACCGGGTCGGGCTGATCGAGCTGGAGGACATCGCGGCCGTCCGGGAGTGGGCGGTGAAGTCAGGGCTCGCTGATCCCGAGCGGCTGGTGCTGGCCGGTGGCTCGTGGGGTGGCTATCTGACCCTGCTCGGGCTCGGTACGCAGCCGGATGTCTGGGCCCTCGGGCTGGCGGCGGTCCCCGTCGCCGACTACGTGACCGCCTATCACGACGAGATGGAAGCGCTGAAGGCGATGGACCGCACGCTGCTGGGCGGGACACCGGAGGAGGTGCCCGAGCGCTTCGAGGCCTCGTCCCCGCTGACCTATGTGGACGCCGTGCGCGCCCCGGTCTACATCTCCGCCGGCGTCAACGATCCGCGCTGCCCGATCCGGCAGGTGGAGAACTACGTGGACCGCCTCGCGGCCCGTGGCGCCGTCCACGAGGTGTACCGCTACGACGCGGGGCACGGCTCGCTGGTCGTGGAGGAGCGGATCAAGCAGGTGCGGCTGGAGCTGGACTTCGCGCTGCGCCACCTCGGACGGGCAGAGGGCGGGGGCCGGGAGGAAGGACGGGTGAAAGAGCGAGGGACGGAACGGCCGACGGCATAAGGTCCGGATAAATGGTGCACCCCGCCCCGGGGGCCCGGAGCGGGGAACCGTACCGTGGAGGGGTGTACCGGTTCCTGCTGACCCCGCGGTGGTGGGGGATCAACCTCTTCGTCGTGCTGGCCATCCCGTTCTGTGTGTTCATGGGCACGTGGCAGCTCGGCCGTTTCGAGGACCGCGTGCAGACGCACGAGGAGGCTGAGGAGCGCCCCGATCCGGGCACCCGCTCCCCTGAGCCGCTCGACGAGCTGCTCCCCGTGAGCACGGAGACCTCAGGACGCCCAGCCGTGGCGACGGGGACGTACGCCGACCAGTTCCTGGTCCCCGGCCGCACGCTGGACGACCGTGACGGCTTCTACGTGCTGGATCTGCTGCGCACCGACGGCGGCAAGGCACTGCCCGTCGTACGGGGCTGGCTGGCGGGCACCCCGGGAAGCACCGAGGTTCCCCCGGCGCCGGCCGGCCAGGTCACCGTGACCGGCGATCTGCAGGCCTCCGAGAACAGCGGCACCACCGGCGTCGACCTCAGTGGCGGGCTTCCCGAGGGCCAGCTCGGCATGATCAGCGCGGCGTCCCTGGTGAACCTCGTCCCGTACGACGTGTACGACGCCTGGGTGACCCTCCCCGAGCCGGAGGCGGGCGGCACGGGCGGCGGGATGAAGCCTGTGCCCGCGGCGGCCGCGCAGGGCAGCGGGCTCGATCTGAAGGCCTTCCAGAACCTCGGCTACACCGGCGAGTGGTTCGTCTTCGGCGGCTTCGTGCTCTTCATGTGGTTCCGGCTGGTGCGCCGCGAGGCGGAGGCCGCCCGCGACGTGCAGCTGGGGCTCGCGGCCGACGCCGACTGACGGGTCGATCCCCGCGACGGGGACGCAGCTGTCATGGGCAGGGGCCCTCCGGAACCTGAGAGTTCCGGAGGGCCCCTGCCCATGACAGCGGTCCGGATCCGTCGCGTAGCCGGATCCGGATCCTTGCTACGAGGCGTCCAGTACGCCCGTGCGGTAGATCGTGCCGGCACACGCGTTGGCGATCGTGGTCGCCGCGGTCGGCGCACCCGCCTCCGGGGTGTGCGTGACCGCGATGCTGCCGTCCGCCGGGCCCTCGTCCGCACTGCCGAACTGCGCCGCGGTGTCCGTCGTCCCCGCCGCAGCATCCGTGCCCTCGGCTGCGCCGCCGCCTCCGCCGCCGCCCCCGTCACCGTCCGTGGGCGTCGGGCTGGGCGAACTGCCGGTGGTCGGACAGGTGTCCGACGGCACCCATGCGAAGCGCACCTCGTACGTCATCGTCGGCTTCAGAAGCACGGTCCCCGGCTCGAGGGACGGATCGGGCAGCCCGGCCGCCGGGTCGCCCGCGGTGTGCTGCACCACGGTGATCTTCAGCGGGTCGGCGGCGCCCGCCGCCTCGAAGCCGACCGTGCCGTTACTGGTGACCGAGCAGACGTCACCCGAGACGTTGGCGATCCTGAAGGTCCCGTACACCGTGCCGTCCGCGCCGGCCGCACCCGCGTCGGCGGAGGCGACCCCGAGCTGGTCGGGCTCGCAGGCCGTGCGGGCCGCCGCGGCGGAGCCCGGGGGGGCGTCCGGGCCCGCGGACCCGCTCTTCTCGGCATCCGGGCCCGACCCCCGCGTCGGGGTCATGGAGTTGTCGGTCTCGCCCTCGGCTCCCTCGTTCTGACGGTCCGCCGGGCCTGCCGTCCGTCCGCCGTCGGATTCGGCACCGGCGTCCTCACCGCTGCCTCCCTGGGCCTGCTGGCCGTGGCCGGCGATGGCGGGGTTCGCGGTGGCCGAGCCGTCCGAATTCGCCACATGGACGAAAGCGGGTACCGCCGTCCCGATCAGCAGTGCCGCGGCCGCGGCGCCCACCACGCCCTGGCGCCGCCGGGCGCGACGGGCGGGCACCGCGCGGTGCAGATGGCCGAGGGTGCCGTCGGAGGGCTCGAGACCCTGGACGGCGTCCTGCAGCATGCGGCGCAGCGCGTCCTCGTCCTTGCCTTCACCACCGGAGCCGAAGAGGTCGCCGGAGCCTCCGGAGGCACCGCCGTCTCCGCCGCCGCTTCCTTCTCCGCCGCCGCCGAAGAGCGCGGTCAGCGTGCCGCCACCGCCGACCCCGGCGTCATGACCGCCCGAGCCACGACCGGCCGCGCCGTCACCAGCCGCGCCGTCACCGCCCGCATCGTCACCGCCCGCGTCGTCACCGCCCGCAGCCGCGTCCGGGGCGGCGGGCCCTGCGGCGGTTTCCGCGCCGTCGACCGCCTCGGCGTCCTGCTTCCGTTCACCGTCCTGCTCCGGATCGGTGTGCGGGATGTCCTCCGGCCCTTGGTTCACAATTCCGTTTCCAGTCCGGTCATCGTCGTGCCTGTGCTCGCGCCCGCTCATGCCTGCGCCTCCATCACGACACGCAGTGCCGCGATGCCCCGGGAGCCGTACGCCTTCACCGAACCGAGCGATATCCCCAGCGTCTCCGCGACCTGGGCCTCCGTCATGTCCGAGAAATAGCGGAGCACCAGCACCTCGCGCTGGCGACGCTGAAGCCCCTTCATCGCCTTGATCAGCGCGTCCCGCTCCAGTTGGTCGTACGCGCCCTCCTCCGCGCTCGCCATGTCGGGCATCGGCTTGGAGAGGAGCTTCAGCCCGAGGATGCGCCGACGCAGCGCGGAGCGGGACAGGTTGACCACGGTCTGGCGGAGATACGCGAGCGTCTTCTCCGGATCGCGCACCCGGTTCCGCGCCGAGTGCACCCGGATGAACGCCTCCTGCACGACGTCCTCGCAGGACGCCGTGTCGTCCAGCAGGAGTGCCGCGAGGCCCAGCAGCGACCGGTAGTGGGCGCGGTAGGTCTCGGTGAGATGGTCGACCGTCGTTCCTGCCGCCACCGTCTCCTCAGCGCCCTCGCGCTGCGAGGGCAGCCGGGCGGGGCGCGCAGCGGGCATGGGCGCAATCACCGGCATACCGCCGGGTGCGCGGGGCCGCCGGAGCGGACGCACCGAAGCGCCTCGCAACGGGCCCACCACTGTGATGTCGAGAACCTCTGCCACGCCAGTTGGACAAGCTTCCCCCCGTCAGGGTTGTACGCGTACGGCACCGCGTTCGATGCTGTGCGACATGCCCTCATTCGTACCTGCTCTTCCCCAAATGCCCCGTAAACAGATCCAGCCACGCAAGAAGTGACGACATAGACGCGTCGCATCCGCCCAGCGGTTGCGGAGACCAGGAAATCATCGTCGGACATGGCAACGCCCCAGCTCAAGAGGTAGAGACTGGCAACTTACCCACAGGGCGCACACAGATCCTACAAAACAAGTTCGATCAGGTACGAGGAAATTCTCCGGCCACCGACTCGGCGATCTGGGCCACATTGAGAGCCGCGCCTTTTCGGAGATTATCGCCGCAGACGAACATCTCGATGGCCTGTGGATCGTCCATCGACTGCCGCACCCTGCCCACCCAGGTCGGGTCGGTGCCCACCACGTCGGACGGCGTGGGGAAGTCGCCGGCCGCCGGACTGTCGAAGAGCACCACCCCCGGCGCGGTCGCCAGGACCTCGTGCGCCCGGGCCACGGACACCTCGTTCTCGAAGCGGGCGTGCACGGACATGGAGTGCGTCGCGACGACGGGTACGTACACACAGGTCGCCGTCACCTTCAGGCCCGGCAGGCCCAGGACCTTCCGGCACTCCTCGCGGATCGCCAGCTCCTCGGACGACCATCCGTCCCCGGCGTCGGTCCCGGCCCACGGCACCACGTTGAGGGCCACCGGGGCGGCGAACGGGCTCTTGTCCCCGTCGCCCAGCGCCCGCCGTACGTCCCCGGGGCGTGTGCCCAGCTCCGTTCCCGCCACCAGGGCGAGCTGCTCGCGGAGCACGGCGACACCGTCCCGGCCCGCACCGCTCACCGCCTGGTAGGACGAGACGATCAGCTCCCGCAGCCCGAACTCCGCGTGCAGCGCGCCGACCGCGACGATCAGCGACAGTGTCGTGCAGTTCGGGGACGCGACGATGCCGCGCGGCCTCAGCCGCGCGGCATGGGGATTGATCTCGGGGACGACCAGGGGCACGTCGTCGTCCAGGCGGAAGGCCGCCGAGTCGTCCACGACCACGGCACCCTTGGCGGCGGCGACCGGCCCCCACTGCGCGGACACCTCGTCCGGCAGCAGGAACAGGGCGACGTCCACCCCGTCGAACACGTCCTCGGAAAGCGCGAGGACCTCGCTCTCCTCACCACGTACGACCAGCTTGGTGCCGGCCGCGCGCGGGGAGGCGATCAGTCTGACCTCGCCCCAGACGTCCTCGTGCTGCGAAAGGATCTGGAGCATGACGCCGCCGATCGCCCCGGTCGCACCGACGACCGCGAGCGAAGGGCGGCGTCCTGTCATCGGCCGGTGCCCCCGTAGACGACGGCCTCGTCGGAGTCGCTGTCGAGGCCGAAGGCGGTGTGCACGGCGCGCACGGCCTCGTTGACGTCGTCGACACGGGTGACCACGGAGATGCGGATCTCGGACGTCGAGATGAGCTCGATGTTCACACCGACGTTCGACAGCGCCTCGAAGAAGCCCGCGGTGACGCCGGGGTTGGTCTTCATGCCCGCGCCGACGAGGGAGATCTTGGCGATCTGGTCGTCGTAGCGCAGCGACTCGAAGCCTATGCCGGCACGGTTGCGCTCCAGGGCGTCGATGGCCTTGCGGCCCTCCGCCTTGGGCAGGGTGAACGTGATGTCCGTGAGACCGGTCGAGGCGGCGGAGACGTTCTGCACCACCATGTCCATGTTGATCTCGGCGTCCGCGATGGCGCGGAAGATCGCGGCGGCCTCACCCGGCTTGTCGGGTACGCCGACGACCGTGACCTTGGCCTCGGAGACGTCGTGGGCGACTCCGGAGATGATGGCGTGCTCCACCTGCTGGTCCCCTTGCGGCTCGTTGCTGACCCAGGTGCCGCGCAGTCCGGAGAAGGACGAGCGGACATGGATCGGGATGTTGTAACGGCGTGCGTACTCGACGCAGCGGTGCAGCAGCACCTTGGAGCCGGACGCCGCCAGCTCCAGCATGTCCTCGAAGGAGATCCAGTCGATCTTCCGGGCCTTCTTCACGACCCGGGGGTCGGCGGTGAAGACACCGTCCACATCGGTGTAGATCTCACAGACCTCCGCGTCCAGCGCGGCGGCCAGCGCGACGGCGGTCGTGTCCGAGCCGCCGCGACCGAGGGTCGTGATGTTCTTGCCCTCCTGGCTCACACCCTGGAACCCGGCGACGATGGCGATGTTGCCCTCGTCGATGGAGGTCCGGATACGGCCCGGCGTGACATCGATGATGCGCGCTTTGTTGTGGACCGAGTCGGTGATGACACCGGCCTGGCTGCCCGTGAACGACTGGGCCTCGTGGCCCAGGTTCTTGATCGCCATCGCCAGCAGGGCCATGGAGATCCGCTCTCCGGCGGTCAGCAGCATGTCGAACTCACGCCCGGCAGGCATCGGGGATACCTGCTCGGCGAGATCGATCAACTCGTCCGTCGTGTCGCCCATCGCGGACACCACGACAACCACCTGGTTGCCGTTCTTCTTGGCGTCGACGACTCGCTTGGCAACACGCTTGATGCCTTCGGCATCGGCTACGGAGGAGCCTCCGTACTTCTGCACGACAAGGCCCACGTGCGCTCCTCGCTCAATAATGGTGCGGTCGGCTCAGTTTAACGAGCAGTCCGGAATCGACCCATCGATACCGGATGGTGAGATGTCCCGCCCACCACCTGGTACCGCCCGGCGATCCGAACTGCTCGTACCGGGCTGTTGCCCGCTTCCCCGTCCCGCACGCCTCTTTGTGTCCCAGGACACAGCAGGAGCAGAGGCCGCGGAAGCCCTGCACGCCCCGGAGCGGGCCGCTACAGGACCGGCCGCAGGCCCAGCGGTCCCGCGATCTCCTCGGCCATCACACGCCCCGCCTCCTCGGCCAGATCCCCTTCGCCCGGGTCCTGGTCCGTGTCCAGGCCGTCGAGCTCCTGGAGCGGCTGGTTCAGCCGGATGTGGGCGATCAGCGACTGGAGCGCGCGCAGGGCCGCCGACGCGGTGGAGCCCCAGTTGGAGAAGTACGAGAACTGCCACCACCACATGGCCTCCGCCGTGCGGTCCGCCTCGTAGTGCGCGAGGCCGTGGCCGAGGTCCGTGACCAGGTCGGCCAGATCGTCGGAGATGCGGTGGGGCACGGGGGGCTTGCGGGGCTCGTACGGGTCGAAGACCTCGGAGTAGACGTCGATGGGCTCCAGGAGCTCCGCGAAGCGCTCACGCAGACCGTCGGCGTCCGGTTCGGCGCCCAGGTCCGGCTCGTAGCGCTCGTCCGGGAGGATGTCCTCGTACGCGCCGAGCCTCCCGCCGGCCAGCAGGAGCTGGGAGACCTGGAGGAGCAGGACCGGGACGGCCTCCTCGGGCTCCTCGGCCTTGGAGACCTCGGTGACCGCGACGATGAAGGTCTTGATCTGGTCCGCGATCTGGACGGCGAAGTCGTCCGGATCCTGCGTGACGGAGTTCAGCGTGGCGTCAGACATCGAGGGGACCTCCCGTGGGCACGGTTGCGAACGGTGGGTAGAACATAGCGCCGCCGCGCAGGAAGCCACGGCCGGACTCCGGGTCACACATCGAGCAGCCGCCTTCCCTCGAAGGCACGGCCGAGGGTGACCTCGTCCGCGTACTCGAGGTCGCCGCCCACGGGCAGTCCGCTGGCCAGCCGCGTGACCCGCAGGCCCATCGGCTTGACCATCCGGGCCAGGTACGTCGCGGTGGCCTCGCCCTCCAGATTGGGGTCCGTCGCCAGGATCAGCTCCGTGATGGAGCCGTCGGCGAGCCGGGCCAGCAGCTCCCTGATGCGCAGATCGTCGGGGCCGACGCCCTCGATCGGGCTGATCGCACCGCCGAGCACGTGGTAGCGGCCCCGGAATTCACGGGTCCGCTCGATCGCCACGACGTCCTTGGGCTCCTCGACCACGCAGATGACCGTCCGGTCACGGCGCGCGTCCCGGCAGATGCCGCACTGCTCCTGCTGGGCGACGTTGCCGCAGATCTCGCAGAAGCGGACCTTGTCCTTGACCTCGAGAAGGGCGTGTGCGAGCCGGCGTACGTCGGTGGGCTCGGCCTGCAGGATGTGGAAGGCGATCCGCTGCGCGCTCTTGGGACCGACGCCCGGCAGCCTGCCCAGCTCGTCGATCAGCTCCTGAACCACGCCTTCGTACAACGGAACGCCTTTCCTTTTCCTGCTCGCACCGTATCCGGTACGCCTGGGTAGCTACAGGGGTCAGAACGGAAGACCCGGCATGCCGCCGAGACCCTGGGCCAGCGGGCCGAGCTTCTGCTGCTGGAGCTGCTGCGCGTTCTCGTTCGCCGCCTGGACAGCGGCGACCACGAGATCGGCGAGCGTCTCGGTGTCCTCCGGGTCCACCGCGCCGGGATCGATCACCAGGCCGCGGAGCTCTCCGGACCCGGTCACGGTGGCCTTCACGAGACCACCGCCCGCCTGTCCCTCGACCTCGGTCCTGGCCAGCTCCTCCTGGGCCACGGCAAGATCCTGCTGCATCTTCTGGGCCTGCTGGAGCAGCTGCTGCATGTTGGGCTGGCCACCACCGGGAATCACGGTCACTCCTGGCATTTCGACGACAGATGTTTCGGTACGCCGAGCCTACGTGTTCACCGGACGCCACGCCCCACCCGCCGGGGACCAACTCTTTCGGGTGAGTTCCGAGAAGTCCCTGCCGTGCTCCTATACCTGACCAGAAGCCGTGCCCATCCGGGAATCCCGCGATTCCGACCCCGCGGCCCACCATTCGGCGGTAGGAAGGGCATGCGTACCCGTACCCCTGCGCACCGCGAGGGTAACGCAGAGTTACAGGGGCGGGGGATCCGGACACCTGCCGGTACCCGCCCCTTCCGTGACCGAAACCATGCCGATCCGCGTCGATACGCGCCGAACGCAGAGTGCAGAGGAGTGCCCCGGTGAGTCAGCCGGAGATGCAGCCCGAAGGGCCGCCCCGCAAGGAGTCCGGCGCGGGATCCGGTGCAGGCACCGGAACCGAACGGTCCGGTTCGCGCTACGGTTCGAGCCCTCGGGACCTGACCGGCCGCGCCTTCCCCCTCGGGGACTGGGGCGAACCCGCCGAACGGCTCGACGAGCTCTACCGATGGGTCGAGGCCGGCGCCCTGGAGACCGCCGACTGGTATCTGCGTGACCGGGTCCGCAAGCGGCGCACGGCCAGACTGCTCCGGCTCGGCACGGCGGCGGGAGTGGTCGCGGGCGCGGCCCTCCCGCTGCTCGATCTGACCGGGCAGCTGCACGGGTCGGCCGGCTGGGGCTACCTGTCGCTGCTGCTGGGCGCCGCGTGCATGGCGTGCGACCGGTACTTCGGCCTGACCTCCGGCTGGATAAGGAATCTCGCGACGGCACAGGCCGTACAGCGGCGCCTGCAGGTGCTGCAGTTCGACTGGTCCTCCGAGTGCGTCCGGGAGGTGCTCGGACCGACGGAGGGCACCGCCAGCGAGGCCGCGGAGCGGTGCCTGGGGGTGCTGCGCCGGTTCTCGGAGGACATCACCGAGCTGGTCCGCATGGAGACGGCGGACTGGATGGTGGAGTTCCGGGCCGGGCCCGCGCCCATGGGGATGCAGTCACTGGTGTCGGGCGGACCCGGCGGCCGCCCCGAGCCCGGGGCAGCACCCGGCCGGCTCACCATGCCGGCGGTGACCCGGCCGAACATGCCGCGCCAGCGCCCGCCGGAGCCGCCCCGCTGAATCCGGTGGCCGCCCCGCCGCACGAGCGGGACGGCCGCCGGCCGGCCGACGCGGGGTCAGCTGAAGATGATCATCGAGCCCTGCGCGAGGCTGCGGGTGGCCGCCGCGTGCAGGCCCAGCCAGACGTGCCGCTCCCGGGCGAAGGGGTGCTCGTCGTACGGGACCGGGGCGGCCGGTTCCTCCAGCGAGGTCGGGCCGGCGGGCGGGAGAGGGGCTGCCGGCGGGTTGGCCGGGTCGATGCCGAGGGACGGGGCGACGAACTCCAGCTCCCGCAGCAGCCCGTGGGAGGAGCCCAACGGGCCGCCGCCTTCCAGGAGCTGGTCGCCGGAGAGCGGACGGGAGAAGTCCACCGGAACGTACGCTCCGGAGTGGTCGTAGTGCCAGACCAGGTGCGACTCCTGCGCGCTCTGCTCGAACATCTCCAGCAACTGCTCGTAGTCCCCGCCCAGGGCGTCGACGGGTGTGACGGCGAGACCGCTCAGCTGGAGCAGATAGGCGCGGCGCAGGAAGTGCAGGGCGTCGTAGTCGAATCCGGCCACCGGGGCGACGTCCCCGGTGAGTCCCGGCATGTAGGCGTAGACGGGCACGGGCGGCAGCCCCGCCTCGGTCAACGCCTTGTCGTAGACGGCGATCTCTTCGGCGAACGGGTTGTCGGGGCTGTGGCACAGCACATCGACGAGGGGGACCAGCCACAGGTCACAGGCCACGAAGTCTCGCTCTCCAACGGGTTCGTGCGATGGTCGGAACAGCGTAATGCGACGGGGACCCCGCGCACAGTGCGCGGGCCGGACCTCGGCCGGAACGACCGGGGACGGCTCAGCCGTGGCCGGGGTGCGGGGGGTTCCCGGCGGCCAGCCGGTCCGCCCAGCTCAGCCCGTGCGCGTAGTGGCCGTCCAGCACCGCGCGTACGGCGGGCCCGTCGGCGGCCGTGATCGCCGCCACCAGCTCCTGGTGTCCGTTCCACAGCCAGTCGCACACGTCGGCGTCCCCGCGCAGGTACGGGACGGCGAACGCCCACACCTGCATGCGCAGCCGCTGGAGGAACTCGTTGATGTAGGTGTTGCCGATGACCGCGCCGAGTTCCCGCCAGAACCGCAGGTCGTAGCCGATGAGGATGTCGAGGTCGCCGCTGCGGGCGGCCCGTGCGGCCTCCTCCGCCCGGCGGCGTACGGAGACGAGGGCGGTCTGATGGGCGCCGATCACGGCGGGCGCCGAACCGGTCCCGTCGAAGATCCCCCGGAACACCCCGTCGATGACCAGGGCACACGCCTCCACCATCGACCGGTAGTCGGCGACGGTGTATTCGCGGACCCGGAAACCGCGGTGCTGGTCGGACTCGAGCAGTCCCTGCGCGGCGAGGTCGACGAGTGCCTCGCGGACCGGCGTCGCGGACACCCCGTACTGCTCGGCGATCTGCTTGACGGTGAACTCGACCCGTGGCCGCAGACGCCCCGCGAGCACCTCGTCACGCAGTGCGTCGGCGATCTGCTGCCGCAGCGTACTGCGGGTCACCCCTCCGCTCGCACCCATGACGCCCCCTCCCGTTCTCGGCTTGGGTCACCATAAGCCAGGGCGTGTGCCCAGTTCCGGGCACGGGGGAGTGCGTCGCGTCCGGCGCCGCCTACACGGTGTGCTCGTCGGCGACCGAGAGGGCCGCGTCCAGGGCCGCGAGGCCCTCCTTCGCCTCGGCCTCGGTGATGTTGCAGGCGGGGACGACGTGGGTGCGGTTCATGTTGATGAAGGGCCAGAGGCCGTTCTTCCTGCAGGCCGCGCCGAAGGCCGCCATCGGGGCGTTGGCCTCGCCGGTCGCGTTGTACGGGACCAGCGGCTCGCGGGTCGCCCTGTCGCGGACCAGCTCCAGCGCCCAGAACGCGCCGAGTCCCCGCACCTCGCCGACGGACGGGTGGCGCTCGGCGAGCGCGCGCAGGCCGGGGCCGAGGATGTGCTCTCCGAGGTGTGCGGCGCTCTCGACGGTCTTCTCCTCCTCCATGACCTTGATCGTGGCGACGGCGGCGGCACAGGCCAGCGGGTGACCGGAGTAGGTGAGTCCGCCGGGGTAGGGGCGGGTCTCGAACGTGGCGGCGATCTCGGCGCTGATGGCGACGCCGCCGAGCGGCACGTAACCGGAGTTGACGCCCTTCGCGAACGTCATCAGGTCCGGCACGACGTCGTGATGGTCGGCGGCGAACCACTTCCCGGTGCGCCCGAAGCCGGCCATCACCTCGTCCAGCACGAACACGATCCCGTACCTGTCGCAGATCTCGCGGACCCCGGCGAGATAGCCGGGAGGCGGCGTCATGATGCCCGCAGTGCCGGGGATCGTCTCCAGGACGACGGCGGCGACGGTCGCCGGGCCCTCGAAGGCGAGCGTGTCCTCCAGGTGCTGGAGCGCGCGGGCGCACTCCTCTGCCTCCGTCTGCGCGTAGAAGGGCGAGCGGTAGAGGAACGGCGCCCAGAAGCGGACGACACCCGCCGAACCGTTGTCGGAGGCCCAGCGGCGGGGGTCCCCGGTGAGGTTGATCGCGGTGGCGGTGGCTCCGTGGTACGAGCGGTAGGCGGAGAGCACCTTCTGGCGTCCGGTGTGCACCCGGGCCATCCGTACGGCGTTCTCGACGGCCTCGGCGCCGCCGTTGGTGAAGAAGATCTTGTCCAGGTCGCCGGGGGTGCGCCCGGCGATCAGGCGGGCCGCCTCGGAGCGCGCCTCGATGGCGAACGCGGGGGCGAACGTGGTGAGTTTCGCGGCCTGTTCCTGGATCGCGGCGACGACGGCGGGGTGCTGGTAGCCGATGTTGGTGAAGACGAGACCGCTGGTGAAGTCCAGGTAGCGGTTTCCGTCGTAGTCCCAGAAGTACGCCCCCTCGGCGCCGGCGACGGCGAGCGGGTCGATCAGGCCCTGGGCGGACCAGGAGTGGAACACGTGCGCGCGGTCGGCGGCCTTCACGGCCGCGCCCGCCGCGGAGTCGACGTACGGGGGGCGAGGGGCATCGGGGCTCATGCGGCGAGCCTAGGCGGCGGCCCGGCCGTCCTCCATGGCCACTGTGTACAGCGCGGGCCGCCCGGCTCGGCAGGGTGTCGGGTCCGGCCCGGAACCGGGCGAACCAATTGACAGCATACTGCCACCATGACAGCCTTCTGTCCTAGGATCCCGTGTTGCGCCACCGGAGGTCATCATGACCGGCACGACCGTCCATCTGGCCGTCTACGACACCTTCGCCGACTGGGAGCCGGGCTTCGCCACCGCCCAGCTCACCCAGCACGGCCACACCGTGCGCACCGTCGGTCTCACCACCGCACCCGTCACCACCATGGGCGGGATGCGCGTCCGGCCCGACCTCGCGCTCGGCGAGCTGGACCCCGGCGACAGCGCGCTGCTGATCCTCACCGGCGCCTCCCTGTGGGACACCGGCGACACGCTCGCCCCCTTCGCCCGTACGGCGCGGGCCTTCCTCGACGCCGGAGTGCCTGTGGCGGCCATCTGCGGGGCGACCGCGGGGCTGGCCCGCGAAGGGCTGCTCGACGACCGCACCCACACGAGCGCGGTGTCGTTCTATCTCGCCGCCACCGGTTACGGGGGCGGCGCGCACTACGCGGAGGCCGACGCGGTGACCGACCCCGGCGGGGCGTCGCGCGGCGCTCTCGTCACGGCGGGGCCGACCGAGCCGGTCGCCTTCGGGCGCGAGATCCTCGGCCTGCTCGGGGTGTTCGAGCCGAAGAAGCTGGACGCCTGGTACCGGCTCTTCCACGACTCGGACGCGAGCGCCTACGAGGTGCTCGAAGGATGAGCGCGGAGAACGCCGGGCCCCCCGGGAGCACCGAGAACCCCGGTCGCTTCAGCCGCACCGCGATCGGGGTGTTCCGGCTCAACGGCCGGTTCCTGTCCGTGGCCGAGGAACTGGCCGGTCCCGTCGGCCTCACGGCGGCCCGGTGGCAGGTCCTCGGCGCGGTCCTGACCGAGCCGCTCCCCGTGTCGGGGATCGCCCGCGCGATGGGTGTCACCCGGCAGAGCGTGCAGCGGATCGCCGATCTGCTGGTGGACCAGGGCCTTGCCGAGTACGTCGCGAACCCGGCCCACCGGCGGGCCAAGCTGCTCCGGCCCAGCGCGGAGGGCCGGGCCGCGGTGAGCCGCATCGACCCTGCCCACAGGGAGTTCGCCGAGCGGCTGGCCCAGGAGCTGGGCGAGGAGGAGTTCGCCCGTACCGTCCAGGTGCTGGAGCGGCTCTCGGCCGCCATGGACATCCTGACGTCCCCCACCGCAGCGCAGCCGGAATCCTCCACGGGCTGAGGGCCGTCGCCGGGGCACGCGCCGCTATTCTCGACCACGGTCCGCAACGGCCGTACGGGGGAGGAAGCGCACCATGGAGAAGCTGGGCTCCGGCGATCCGCAACGCATCGGCACCTACCGCCTGTTGGGCCGCCTCGGCGCCGGCGGAATGGGCCGGGTGTTCCTGGCCCGCTCGGACCGGGGCCGCACCGTCGCCATCAAACTGGTCCGCTCCGAGCTCGCCGCACAGCAGCATTTCCGCGACCGTTTCCGGGCGGAGGTGCAGGCCGCCCGGCGGGTCGGCGGTTCGTGGACCGCTCCGGTGCTCGACGCCGGTGTGGACGCCGCGGTGCCGTGGGTGGCCACCGGTTACGTCGCCGGGCCCTCGCTCCACCGCGTCGTCTCGGGGCGTCCGGGTGCTCCGGTGTCCGACTCCGGGGCGTTCGGTCCGCTCCCTGGGCGCTCCGTCCGCGTTCTGGGTACCGGACTCGCGGGGGCGCTTCAGGACATCCACCGTGCCGGGCTGATCCACCGCGACCTGAAACCGTCCAACGTCCTGTTGACGATCGACGGCCCCCGGGTGATCGACTTCGGTATCGCCCGGGCTCTGGAGGCCGACACCGACGGCGGTCTCACCCGTACCGGCGCGATGATCGGCTCGCCCGGGTTCATGGCGCCCGAGCAGGTGCGGGGCGAGCGTGTGACGACCGCGTGCGACGTGTTCTGCCTCGGCTCCGTGCTGGCGTACGCGGCGACCGGCCGGATGCCGTTCGGTGCGCCGGACAGCGGGATCCACGCGCTGATGTTCCGTATCGCCCAGGAGGATCCGGACCTCACCGGGGTACCCGTCGACCTGTTCGGACTGATCCGGGACTGCCTGGCGAAGGACCCGGCCGCGCGGCCCTCCACGGACACCGTCCTGGAGCGGCTGGGCGATACGGACACGGCGGAGCCGTGGCTGCCGGGTGCGCTGATCGCCGAGCTGGGCCGGCACGCCGTGCAGCTGCTGGATTCCGAGGACCCGGAGGAGGACGGCCGGGGCCGTGCGGAGAGCCCCCGGACCTCCACGGAACAGCCCGCGCCCGCCCGGCCCGCGCCTCCCGCACCCGTACGGCCTCCCGGCGCGGTGCACGGGCTCCCCACCTCGGTCGGCCCGCCCGCACCGGCGCGGCGGCGGACCCCGCCGCCCTCGTACGGCTTCCCGCAACAGTCCGGCCCCGCCCAGGGATACGGCTACGGGCCCACTCCCCCGTACGGCCCGTCCGCGGCCCGTTCCGCCGCGCCCGCGCCCGAGCGCCGCCGTGGGGCGGGCCCCGTCCTGCTGCTGGTCGCCGTCGCGCTGCTCGTCGCGGTGGGAGCGGGCTGGGGGGTCTACGCCTTCATGCGGAACGGGGACGGCGGCCCCACGGCGTCCCCGGGCGGCGCCGGCTCCACCGCGGACGGATCCAGTCCCGACGGCGCCGTCCCGTCCGGCTTCCTGGGCACCTGGTCCGGGATCGTCGACGGCGGCGGATCATCCACCCGCCGACTCGTCGTCCAGCAGGGCGAGGTGGGCGACACCGTGCTGTCCCTCACCGCCGAGGGCCCGCTCGACACGGGCGGCACGTACCGCTGCGTGTTCCAGGCCGACCTGGAGGGCGAGCCCTCCTCCGAGGGGCCCGTCCGCATCGGGCCCTCCCGGGTCACGGAGGGCGAGCCGATGTCCTCGTGCACCCCGGGGGAGCCCACCGCCCTGACACTGCTGCCCGACGGCACCCTGCACCGCGAGATCACGGCGACCGGCAAGAGCCTGACGTACACGAAGACGGGCTGAGCGGCACGGGCTGCGGGGCTGCGGGCGGTTCGGCTCACGCCGCGAGGTCCACCGCCCGGAAGGCGAGCCACAGGTCGTACCGCGCGCTCGGCGTCTGGAGCAGCGAACGGCACAACAGAGCCTCGAGCCGGGTGAGGCGCTTGCGCGCGCCGGGCACGGAGATGCCCAGTTCGGCGGCGGCCGGGCTCAGTTGGGCTTCGCAGCGCAGCCACGTCCGCAGGGTCTCCTCGCCCATGGGACCGGCCTGGGCGATGAGCCGGAGCTGCTGGAGGGCCCAGTCCCGGACACCGGGGGCGCGCAGGACGGCGTCGAGGTCCTCGGACGGCGTGGGGCCCTTCGCGCGGGGTCGGTGGAGCGCCGGGGTGGCCCTGATCCGGAGGGCCAGGTCGACGGTCGCCTGGTCCGCGACCCGGTTCAGGTCCAGGCCGAGGAGTTCGCCGACGAGCTTCAGCCGCGCGGCCAGGGTGTTGCGGTGGATCTTCAGGTGCTGGGTGGCGTGGGAGGAGAACGCGAGCCAGGACGCGACGGTCGCCGACAGCTCCTGGCTGCCCGGGTCCTGCGAGCGGCGCGGCAGATGCGTGAGGAGGGGCGCGAGGAGGGCGTCCGCCCATCGCGCCCCGGCGGCGCCGACGAGCAGCGCGGGCTCCGGGGCGGCGCCGAATCTGGCATGGCGTCCGGGAAGGACGCGGGCGACGGCGAGGGCGTGGAAAGCCTGCTGGTAGGCGATCGCCGTGTCGGGGAGCCGTACTTCCTCGCTGACGCCCACGACGCAGTCGTCCACGAGTCCGGCGACGGCGAGGCCGAGCGTGCGGCCGGCCGAAGGCCCCTCCGCTTCCGCTTCTTCGTCCGCCGGCACGATCAGGATCAGATGACGGGCGTAGACCGGGCAGCGCACGATCCAGGTCCGGCCGCCGGAGACGTCCGTGCAGATCCGGGCCACCTCGTCCCGCTGCCCTCCGGCACACTCGACGACGCAGACGCGTACGGGGTCGGGGAGCTTCGGCCGCAGGGCGCCCGCCACTTGGTGGGCGATGGAGAGCTGGCCCGTCATCAGCAGGTGCAGCACGGCCTCGCGGCCCCGGGACTCCGCGAGGTCCACCCGGCGCCGCTTGCGTTCGACGTTCTCCGACGCCCAGGACAGGGCCAGCGGCATCACCGCGTCGGCCATCAGTGTGCTCAGCGCGTCGGGCAGCGGCTTGGGTGCGACGAGCGCGAGGACCGGGCCCGGTCTCCCGGGCACCCGGTCGAGGGGGAGCAGCAGCGCTACGCACTCGTCGGTGTCGAGGGAGTACGCCCCGGCGCCCCGTGCCGTCAGCTCCCGCACCGCCCGGGCTGCGAGACCGGCCGCCTCGTGGCCCGGCCACCGGATGTTCCCGGCCACGGCCTGGAGCACCGTACCGTCCCCGTCCATGATCCCGGCCCAGCCCTCCGCCCGCCGGGCCAGCCTGCGCAGCAGTTCCGGCGATCCGCCGGTCCGCGCCAGCCGGTACATCAGCAGGACGTCGTCCGCCCGTTCCCGCGCACGCACGTGTCCTCCGCCCCTCCCTGAAACCGGAGTGCAGAGTACCGGTCCGGCTGTGCGGTTTGATACCCGTCGGGGGCCACACCGTGCGAATTGAATCTCCCGGCCCGCCGCCCCGCCCCCCTAGAGTCCCCAGCGTGTTCCGGGACGTTCAGGGAACGTCGGGGGACGTCGGAGCGTCCCGGATCCGGGGCCCGAGGACGTCGGGGGACGTCCGCACGGCACGGCGGCAGCGGCTCACGGGGGTGGTCGCTGTCGTCGGCCCGCGGCGCGCGAATCCTCGACGCACGCGTAGCCGGCGCGGCAGAGCGCGAGCCCTCGGCGCACGTAGCCGCCGCGCGGAGCACGGAGCACCGCTCACCCCGGGAGCGTCGCCGCCTCCCCCACGGCGGCGAGCAGCCAGATCGGGAACTCCGGATCGGCCTGCCCCACCGCGAGACCGAGCCAGCGCGTACCCCCGGGCACACGCCAGACCTGCATGCTGCCCGCCAGGCCGCAGAGCTGCCCCAGCGGTTCCGGAGCGACGTCCGCGCCCTCCTCGTCCCGCTCCAGATACGGCCAGAGGTCGACGGTCTCCGGCTCGCCCCAGCGCTCGCTCAACGCGGTGGCCAGGAGGCTGAATTCGGCCTCGATCTCCTGCTCGGCGGCTTCGCCGAGCTCGGGGGACCGGTCGTCCCAGAAGTCCCGGCTGGCCCGCAGGATCAGCAGGTGGTGTCCGGGGCCGCTGCTGCGTCCGCCGCTGTCCTCCCTCTCCTCCCCCGCCGGGAAGGGCAGGCTGAGGGCACTGTCGATCAGGGCGAGGCGGGCCTCGACGGTCGTGGGCGGGGTGCCGGCGCTGTCCGTGTTCATGGGGGGTGATCCTGCCAACCGCCCGTCCCGGAGAACGAGTCGGGGGCGCGTCCGGCCGTGGCCGGACGCGCCCCCTTCTCCCTGGGGTGGGGCCGGGTTCAGCAGCTCAGGTTCGAGCCGGGTGTGGTGCCCAGGATCTGGACGAACGCCTGGTACTTGTCGATGCGGCTCTGGACCTGGGCGGGGTTGCCGCCGTTGCACTCGATGCTGCCGTTGATGGACCGGATGGTCTCGCCGAAGCCCGCGCCGTTGACGATGGCGTCGTGCGGCGTCATGGTGCCGGGACCCGACTGGGTGTTCCAGTACCAGAGGCCGGTCTTCCAGGCCACGGCCGCGTTCTGTTCCACCTGCCAGGGGTTGCCGAGCAGGTCGATGCCGAGCGCGTCACCGGCGGCCTTGTAGTTGAAGTTCCAGCTGAGCTGGATCGGACCGCGTCCGTAGTAGGCCGCCTGTCCGGCCGGGCAGCCGTAGGGCTGGCTGGTGTCGCAGTAGTGCGGGTAGTTCGCGGTGTTCTGCTCCACGATGTGCACCAGGCCGCCGGTCTCATGGCTGACGTTGGCGAGGAACGCCGCCGCCTCCTGCTTCTTGACCGTGTCGCTGCCGGTGCCGGCGAAACCGGGATAGGCACTCAGGGCCGCGGTGAGGCCGCTGTAGGTGTAGAAGGAATTCCGGCCCGGGAACATCTGGTTGAACTGGGACTCACTCACGACGAAGCCCGAGGGGTTCGGCTCCCCCGGGTCCGTGCCGCCGCCGGAGCCGCAGCTGCCCTGATCGGCCCAGACGTCGGCCGTGCCGGGCCGCTCGTTCTGGGTCCACCACTTCGCGGACCAGTTGTGCCCGCCGTACGAAGCGGATCCGCCGCCCGTGTAGACGGAGGAGGCGCTCCAGGCCGGGGCGCAGGCGGCGGCCGATGCCGTGGAGGCGGGGAGAAAGACGAGCGTGGCGATGACCGCGCCCAGCGCGGCGATCATGCTCATGACACGTTTGGCCACGTGATCACTCCTTCGGCGCGGCGCCCGCGCCGAGCGTGCGCCGCCATGGGGGTGCGACCACTCAAGCGCCGATGGTCTGAACCTGTCAAGGTCTAGACCAGAACTTGCCCCCGGCACCCACCTCTCCAACTCCACCTAGACACAGGCTTGTTGAACACAAGACGAACTTCACCGGAAGGAATCCGGAGGCCCTCCCACCTCTCGGCCCCCGGCCGTACGGTGACGCCATCCCGCACACCGCACCCACGAGGGAACCCGAGAACCATGGAGTGGTTGTTCGACCCCGCGAACGTCATCGCCATCCTCTCCGCCGGCCTGGGCGTCCTGACGACAGCGGGCGTGCTCTGGTACGAACGCCGCGTCCCGCGCCGCAAGCGCATCGGCTACCGCGTGCAGATGGACACCCCGATAGGCAGCGAGGTCAGCCGGGGCCGGGCCAATGTGCGGCTCGGGCTCTTCAACGAGACCCCGGACATGGCCGACGCCACTCTCGTCCTGCTGCGCATCGAGAACGACGGATCGCAGTCGATCGGCGACGAGGACTACACCGGGCGCGGTGAACTCAACGGACTCACGGTCGAGTTCACGGACCGGACCGTCCGCGGGATCGCCGTGACCCATTCGTCGGACGCCGACCATCTGATGGATCACTTCACCCCGGCGGCCGGCCTGCGCCACGACGGTTCGATCATCCGGCTGCCACGCGTCCCGCTCAACCGCAACGAGCACTTCAAGCTCCTGGTCCTGCTCACCGGTTCGCACGTGGGCGGCCCGATCAAGATCACCGGGGGCATCCGGGACGGTGCCGTGGCGCGGAACAAGGCCGCACGCCCCGACGAGAAGCCCCCGCTGTTCGGCCGGGCCGCCAGGAGCATCACCGTGGCCCTCACCGCCTGCGTCGTCACGCTCGCCGGCATCATCGTCGTACGGGACGACTCCCCGCCCCCGATGGACTGCGCCACGGGCACCCTCACGGTCACCGGCTCCACCGCGTTCGAGCCGGTCCTGAAGGAGCTGGAACAGAAGTACGAGGAAGAGTGCGAAGGCGCCGACATCCGCCTGGACATCCACGGCAGCAACGCCGGGGTGCAGAAGCTCGACGACGAGGGCGCCGAGGCCGGACCGGCAGGGTCCCCTTCCATGATCGCCCTGTCCGACGGCCCCAGGCCGGCGTCTCTCACCAAGCTGCGCGAGAAGCGGGTCGCGATCTCGCTGTTCTCCCTCGTCGTCAACGACGCGGTGCCGGTGACCGATCTCTCCCTCGACCAGATCAGACGGATCTACCGGGGCGACATCCGCAACTGGAACGAGATCAGGAGCGGCACGGACCAGGAGATCCGGCTCGTCAGCCGGGACGCCAACTCCGGGACGCGCGAGGTGTTCCAGCGCCGCGTCCTCCACCACACCAACGAACTCGCCACGTCCTCGCGCGACTGCGCCACCAAGGACTACGCCGACGCCCCGGTCTTCCGCTGCGAACGCAACGGCACGGACGCGGTCCTGGCCAAGGTCGCCTCCGTGGAAGGCGCGATCGGCTACACGGAACTGCGGAACGGCGAGGTGCCCGAGGGCGCGCACCGGATCACCATCGACGGCACCACCCCGTCCGTCGACACGATCGGCAGCAGCGACTACCCGTACCAGGAGATCGAGTACGCCTACACCTACGGATCGCCGCCCGCGAACTCCCTGGTGGCCGGCTTCCTGAACTACATGGACAACTACGGCGAGGAGATCATGCGCACCAACGGCCACCTCGCCTGCTCGACCCCGAAGGGCATGCGACTCTGCGGACAGGGCTGGGCCGTACCGGAGTAGGGGGCGCGCGGGGCGCTGTTCGTGATCGCGCTCACCCGGCAGCCGCCCTGACCGCGCCCACCGCGTCCCTCACGCAACAGGACGGCCGGACCTTCCCGGAGGGAAGGTCCGGCCGTCCTCGCACTGCTCCTGCGCGAGAGCTCCTACAGGAAGGAGTTGATCTCGATGGTCTCGGTGCGGCCGGGACCGACACCGATCGCGGAGATCGGGGCGCCGGACATCTCCTCCAGCGCCTTCACGTACGCCTGGGCGTTCTTCGGCAGGTCGCCGAAGGTCTTGGCCTTCGTGATGTCCTCGGACCAGCCCGGCAGCATCTCGTAGACCGGCTTCGCGTGGTGGAAGTCGGTCTGGCTGTACGGGATCTCCTCGACGCGCTTGCCGTCGATCTCGTACGCCACGCACACCGGGATCTGCTCCCAGCCGGTCAGCACGTCCAGCTTGGTGAGGAAGAAGTCGGTGAGGCCGTTGACCCGGGTCGCGTACCGCGCGATCGGGGCGTCGAACCAGCCGCAGCGACGGTCACGGCCGGTGGTGACACCGCGCTCGCCGCCGATCCGGCGCAGCGCCTCGCCGTCCTCGTCGAGAAGTTCCGTCGGGAAGGGTCCGGCACCGACGCGGGTGGTGTAGGCCTTGAGGATGCCGATGACCCGGCTGATCTTCGTCGGTCCCACGCCGGATCCGGTGCAGGCGCCGCCCGCGGTCGGGTTCGACGAGGTGACGAAGGGGTACGTGCCGTGGTCGACGTCCAGCAGGGTGCCCTGGCCGCCCTCGAAGAGGACGACCTTGCCCTCGTCGATGGCGTTGTTCAGGATCAGCGTCGTGTCGGCGACGTACGGCTTGATCTGCTCCGCGTACTGGAGCATCTCCTCGACGATCTTGCCGGACTCGATGGCGCGCCGGTTGAAGACCTTGGCCAGGAGCTGGTTCTTCTGCTCCAGCGCCGCTTCGACCTTCTGCTCCAGGATCGACTCGTCGTAGAGGTCCTGGACGCGGATGCCGACCCGGTTGATCTTGTCGGCGTAGGTCGGGCCGATACCGCGCCCGGTGGTACCGATCTTGCGCTTACCGAGGAAGCGTTCGGTCACCTTGTCGACGGTGACGTTGTACGGAGTGATCAAATGAGCGTTGCCGCTGATCAGGAGCTTGGACGTGTCGACGCCTCGCTCATTCAGACCGCTCAGCTCGGAGAGCAGGACCGCCGGGTCGACGACGACACCGTTACCGATGACCGGGGTACACCCCGGCGACAGGATTCCGGAGGGGAGGAGATGCAGTGCGTACTTCTGGTCGCCTACGACAACCGTGTGGCCGGCATTGTTGCCGCCCTGGTAACGCACCACATAGTCAACGGATCCACCGAGGAGGTCGGTGGCCTTCCCCTTGCCCTCGTCACCCCACTGAGCACCGAGCAGCACAAGTGCGGGCACAGGCGTACACCCCTTCCGGGCGGGGCATGTCCAAGGTCAGGGGGCGTACGTAAAGGTCGTACCTGCCGCACGACGATGTACGGCAAAGCCTGAGCCGTCGAACCGGGTGCCCCGGAATAGACGAAGCCCCTGGCGCAATAGCGCAAGGGGCTCTTGCACCAAGATGCTACCCGAGGAAGGACCGAGGTGTCGGCTGCAGAGCCCCCCGGCGACGGCGACCACCAGCTACTCGTGCTCATCGACCCCCTTGCCCGCCGCTACGACGGCGAATCCGTGCGCATCGCGAAGGATGTGCTGAGCGCCGGCGCACACGCCAAGATCTGCTTCGTGGACGGCCCCGACGACTTCGCCAGGGCCCTGTCCCGGCGAGGCTCCAGGCGTCCCGTCGTCGTCGGCGACGACCACGCGCTGCTGCGCGCCGTGACCCAGCTCCACCGGGAGCGGGAGCTCGCCGACAGCACGCTCTCCCTGATCCCGGTCGGCGCGGCGCACACGCTGGAACTCGCGCACGCGCTCGGCGTGCCCCGGGGCGCGGTCGCGGCGGCGCGCACGGCGCTCGACGGGGTCACACGCCGGCTGGACCTCCTGGTCGACGACAGCGACGGAGTCGTCCTCGGCGAGCTGCGCATCCCGGCGGCCAGACCCGCGCCGGGCCAGCCCCACACGGTCTGGGACGCCTGCCGCACCCTGGTGGCCGCGCTGGTCCGTCCCGCCCCGCCCTCGCCGTCGGGCCACTCCCGCACCCACCGGCTGCGGGTCGAGGCGGACGGGGTCCTGCTGAACGACCTGGACCGGCCGGTCGAGGGCGTCTCGGTGACCGCCCAGAGCGACGGAGGCCTGGCCGACGTGGTGATCCACACGGCCTCCGGAGAGACGCACACGGCGGAGGCCAAGGCGGTCACGGTCTCCGGCCCGGACTTCCGCTACCGCGCGGACATACAGATCGCGGGCCCCGTCAGGACCCGCACATGGACGGTACGGGCGGGTGCCTGGGGGCTGGTGCTCCCCGCGGTGGACGCCTGAGACCCGGCCCGCAGGGCCTCACCCGGACGTCTTGCGGCTCTCGCGCCACCGCTCCAGGACGCCCACCAGTTCCGTCTGCATGAAGGCGAAGAACTCCGCCGTCTCCGCGAGGCGCGCGCCCGCCCGGGTGTCCTCGCCGAGGGAGCGTGCGCCGTCCCTCAGCGTGCGCTCCCAGCGCGTCAGCACCTGGTCGCGGTTGGCGAAGGCGGAGTACCAGATCTCGTTGTGCAGGCGGTAGCGGTCGCGGCGCGAGCCGGGGTCCCGTTCGCGGCCGACCATGCTGACCTGGCTCAGGTAGTTGATCGCACCCGACACGGCGGCCGGGCTGATCTGCAGCTGCCTGCCGAGGTCCGCCGAGGTCATGGAGGCGTCGTCGTCCGCGAGAAGTGCCGCGAAGACGCGCGAGGCCATCCGCTGCATCCCCGCCTCCGTCATCTCGGCCGCGAAGCGCTCGACGAAGCGTGAGACCGCGTCCGCGTCGCGCCCGCCGCCGGCGCTCCCACCCGTCTCCCCGGGTTCCCCGGTCCCGCTCGTGGTCATGGCCTCCGCCGCCTCCCCTGCTCCGATCATGGCCTCAACTTTATGCGCTTCCTTAACTTCACAACTTTGTGAAATCGACGTACTTTCAGAAAACATGACGAAGGCGATCACCGTGTCCGTACCGCACAAGCCGTTCGGGCGGACCCACGCACGGGACGGCCTCGACCTCACCGTCGAGGCGGGCGAGGCGCGGCGCTCGCCTCCGACGCGGAACTCCTGCCGCTCGTCGAACCGACCGCCGGCCTCGACCCCCTGATGGAGGTGGTCTTCCGGGACGTCCGGGTCGCTGAGCGACCTGCGGACCGGGTAGGAACCGGCCATGGTCCGCCGGCGTCCTGACGCACATGGAGCAGCGGGACGCGGCAGGGTACGGCGGATGCGCGGCGGCGGCGCTCGGGGCGGGCATAGCCCTGTACATCTGGGGTTCGTCCCTGCGCACCGGCCTGCACATGGGCATGGGCTTCGAAGGACAGGCCCGGGACCTCTCCGTCCTCTGGACGGAGCTGCCCCTCGTCCTCCTCGCCGGGGCCCTGATCCCCCCGGTCGCCTGGCTCCTGCCCCTGCGTCTGCTGCGCGGGCGCGGGTCCCTGCGGGCCCGGGTCCTCGTCGCGGCCGTGTGCACCGCGAGCTTCCTCGCGGTGTCCGCCTGGGGCCTGCACGCCTGGACGAACCCGCACCACCCCGATCACATACGGCTCTCGGGCGTCCTCGCCTCAGATCTCGACCAGTAGCTCCCGCAGCCCCCGGATCACGTAACCGGGCTGCCACTCCGGCTCCGCAGTCACCCGCATACCGGGCGCCTTGCGCAGCAACTCCCCGAAAGAAGCGACAAGTTCGAGGCGGGCCAATGGGGCGCCCAGACAGTAGTGGATGCCCGCGCCGAACGAGATGTGCGGGTTGTCCTTCCGGGACAGGTCCAGCGTCTCCGCGTCGGCGAAACGCTCCGGGTCCCGGTTGGCCGACGCGAAGAGCAGGGCGACCTGTGAACCGCGAGGGATGACGGTGCCGTCGATCTCGATGTCGTCCAGGACCCACCGCGCGAACATGGGCACCGGGGTGTCGTAGCGCAGCAGCTCCTCCACCGCGGTCGGCAGCAGGCTGTGGTCGCCGCGCAGGGCCGCCAGTTGCTCCGGGTTCCGGAAGAGCATCCACCAGCCGTTGACCGTGGCGTTGACGGTCGCCTCGTGTCCGGCGTTGAGCAGCAGGACGCAGGTGGAGATGATCTCCTGCTCGGTCAGCCGGTCCTCGTCGTCGTGCGCCGCGATGAGCCCGGAGATCAGATCCGGCCCCGGGTCCGCGCGCCGTGCGCCGATCAGTTCGCGCAGATAGCCGGAGAACTCGACCGACGCCCGTACGGCGGCCCGTGCGGTCTCCTCCGGCGGGTTCAGCTCGAACATCCCGCAGATCGCGGCCGACCACGGCCGCAACAGCCCCCGGTCGGCCTCCGGGACGCCCAGCGTCTCGCCGATGACGGCCACCGGCAGCGGCTCGGCGACCGCGCCCAGCAGATCGCCGCCGCCGGCCTCGACGAAGTCGTCGACGAGCCCGGCGGCCAGCCGCTCCACGGTCGGGGCGAGCGCCTCGACCCTGCGGGGCGTGAACGCCTTGGCGACCAGCCGCCGGATCCGGGTGTGGTCGGGTGCCTCCAGGTCGAGGATCCCGTGCCCGTTGAGCGTGTGGAACGGTTCGTGGGCGGCGGGCGGGGCGGTGACGCCGAACTCCTCGTGGCTGAAGCGGTGCAGATAGGTCCGCCCCAGCCGCCGGTCGCGCAGCAGCCCGGACACCTCGGAGTAGTGCGGGACCAGCCACTGCCGCGTCGGCTCGAAGTAGTGCGCCCGGCCGGTGGCGCGCAGGGCGGCGTAGGCGGGGTACGGATCGGCGACGAACGCCGGGGACCAGGGGTCGAAGGACACATGCATGAGCCGACGCTATCGGGGCGTGACCAGCCTCGCCTCGTACGCGAACACGGCCGCCTGGGTCCGGTCCCGCAGCCCCAGCTTCACCAGGATGCGGCTGACGTGGGTCTTGATCGTCGACTCGGCGACCACGAGGTGCGAGGCGATCTCCAGGTTCGACAGCCCCTGGGCGATCAGCACGAGCACCTCCGTCTCCCGCTCGGTGAGGTCACCGATCCGGGCCATGGCGGGTGCCCGTGGCGCCTCGGCGATCTTCGAGAACTCGGTGATCAGCCGCCGGGTCACCGTCGGGGCGAGCAGCGCCTCCCCGGACGCCACCACCCGCACGCCTTCGGCGAGCTGCCGGGCCGAGGCGTCCTTCAGCAGGAAGCCCGAGGCGCCGGCCCGCAGGGCCTGGTAGACGTACTCGTCGAGATCGAACGTGGTCAGGACGAGCACCTTGGCGTCCGCGTCGGCGGCGACGATCTCACGGGTCGCCTCGATGCCGTTGAGCTCCGGCATCCGGATGTCCATCAGCACCACGTCGGGCCGCAGCGCGGCGACCTGGGACACGGCCTGCCGTCCGTCGACGGCCTCGCCGACCACCTCGATGCCGGGCATCGCGTTGAGCAGCACCGAGAAGCCCTCGCGGACCATCATCTGGTCGTCGACGATCAGGACCCGGATGGGCGAGTCGTTCACGCTCCCTCACCGTCCTGCACGCTGTCGTGCCGCACCGGTACGGGAAGGAACACGGCGACCTCGTACCCGCCGTCGTCCGTGGCTCCCGCGGTCATCTCCCCGTTCAGCATCGCGACCCGCTCCCTCATCCCCGTGATCCCGTGCCCGGCACCCGGCGACGGCTTGACCAGTCCGCGCGCGGGGCCGTTGACGACACGCACCCCGAGCCCGCCGAGCACATAGCCGATCTCCACCTTGGCGGCGGCGCCCGGCGCGTGACGGAGTGTGTTGCTCAGCGCTTCCTGGACGATCCGGTACGCCGAGAGTTCGACGCCCTGAGGAAGCTCCCGGACCGCGCCGGTGACGGTCTTCTCCGTCTCCAGCCCGGTCTCCCGGACGTTGTCCAGCAGCCGGTCGATCTCGGCGAGGGTGGGCTGCGGGGCGTCCGGCGCCTCGTAGTCCTCCGCCCGTACGACACCGAGGACGCGGCGCAGCTCGGTGAGCGCCGAGACGGCGTTCTCCCGGATGGTGGCGAACGCCTGCACCAGCTCGGGCGGCGGATTCTCCACCCGGTACGGCGCCGCCTCGGCCTGGATCGCGACGACGGACATGTGGTGGGCGACGACGTCGTGCAGCTCGCGGGCGATGGTGGTGCGCTCCTCCAGCAGCGTGCGCCGGTCACGTTCCACGGCGGTCACCGTGCGCTGCACGGTCACCTCCCGCTGGGCCTCGCGGCGCACCTGCACCACGGTGACGACGAGCAGGGCGAACGCGGAGACGACGGTCATCAGCACGGTATTGGAGAAGCCGGGCCCCATATTCCCCAGGAAGCTCCCGAGGAGCAGGGTGATCAGCCACATCCAGGCGGCGGTACGAGGCCGTGTCCTCGCCGCGACCACGATCAGGGCTGTGAGGTGACATAGGAACGTGCTCGGCTGCCACGGCCAGTCGCCACTGCCCACGACCGCTACCACCAGGGACGACGCGATCGACACCCAGAACGCGAGGACGGGACGGACCAGCGTCATCAGCAGCGTGGCGGCCGGCAGGAACGAGGTGATGACGGTCGCGGTCCCGAACGGTGAGTAGGTGTTCGCGGAGAAGACGCCCTCCATCAGCGAGATCAGCGCGACCAGGCCCACCACCGCGTGCGGGAACCAGACGGCGCCCTTGCGGAAGGACTTCGGGAGGCGCCGGATCACAGGCCCGTCCGTGCCCAGCGGGCCCAGCGGGCGGTAGTCGAACACGTTCTGGAACAGGTCCTGCCGCAGGGCGTGTATCGCCCCTGCGGCCGCCCGGCGCTCCGGGCTCTGGGTCTTGGTCTCGGTCACGCTTCCACGGTAGGTGTCGGCCCCCGCCCGGTCGTCAGCAGTGATGCGGATCCTTCGCCGTCCGTCGCAAGTACTACCAGGCCAGTTGGGCGATCTCCTCGGCCACCACGGCGCAGGCGTCAGCCGACGGATCGATCAGCGGAAAGTGCCCGACCCCGTCCAGCAGCGTCAGCCCCACCATCTCCCCCGCCTTGGCCGCCGCGTCCACGAAGGCCTCCGTGACGGCCTGCGGCACGGTGATGTCGTCCACCCCCTGGACGACGGCCGTCGCGATCCCGGTCGGCAGCAGCAGGGCCGGATCGACGTGTGCGCGCCGTGCCTCGAAGGCCTCCTCACCGCCGAGGAGTTGGTGCAGCGCGCCCGAGCAGACATCCAGCTCCACCGCGCTCGCGAAGTCCCCGATGGGCGCCAGCGCGACGACCCCGCGCAGCGGCGGCGCGGCGGGCAGCCGCCACGGCGAACCCTCCGGGAGCACATGCCGGGCGGCCGCCCACAGGGCGAGCTGCCCGCCCGCCGAGTGCCCGGAGACCACGGTCTTACGGAGGTCCGCCCCCGGCAGCTCCCGGGCCGCCAGCGACGGCAGGGCGTCCATCGCGGCGGCCACGTCGTCGAAGGTCTCGGGCCAGCGCCCCGCGACCGGGCCCGCCGTCCCCTGCTCCGGGATCCCACCACCACGCCGGTACTCGACGCTGGCCACGGCGAAGCCACGGCGCGCGAGGAAGTCCGCGAACGGGGAGAGGTGCTGCCGGTCGTAGGGCGCCCGCCAGGCCCCGCCGTGCAGCAGGACCACGAGCGGCACCCCGGCCCGGCCGTCCCGCGGTGCGAAGAAGTCGATCACCTGGTCGGGGTGGCTCCCATAGGCCGCGGACCCGTCGGGGGCGACCACCGGATGCGCGAACGCCGACCCGGTCTCGGCGGCGTCGCGTTCACGCGCGGCAGAATCCGACATGCTGCTCCAACCGTCCTGGGCCCGTGCCCAACTGGACTGACCTGCGGGGACGGTACCAGTACGACGGGCCGCCGCCGTACGGGCCCGGAGTTGGGTCCCGTACGGCACCTGACGCCCCGTCGGTCTCAGTCCGCCAGCACCTCGCCGAGGATCCGCGCCGCCCGTTCCGCGTCGGCGAAACCGACGTACAGCGGGGTGAAACCGAAGCGCAGGATGTCCGGCCGGCGCAGATCGCCGACCACGCCGCGCTCGATGAGCGCACGCATCACCGGTTCCGTCTCCTCCGCGTCCTCGCACCGCAGCGAGACCTGGCTGCCGCGCTGCGCGTGGGCGGCCGGGGTGACGGATGCGACCCGGCCCTCGGGCACGTAGGCGGCGACGCACTCCAGGAAGAAGTCCGTCAGCGCCAGGGACTTGGCCCGTACGGCGTCCACCGACACGCCGTCCCACACGTCCAGCGCCGCCTCCAGGGCCAGCATGGACAGGATGTCCGGGGTGCCGACCCGGCCGCGTACCGAACCGTCCGCGGGGGCGTATCCGGAAGTCATCGCGAACGGGTCGGCGTGCGAGGTCCACCCGGGCAGGGGCGAGTCGAAAGCCGCCTGGTGCCGCTCGGCGACGTACAGGTAGGCCGGCGAACCGGGGCCGCCGTTGAGGTACTTGTACGTACAGCCGACGGCCAGGTCGACGCCGTGCGCGTCGAGGCCAACGGGCAGGGCGCCGGCGGTGTGGCACAGGTCCCAGACGGCGAGGGCGCCCGCCTCGTGGGCGGCGGCGGTGAGGCCGGGCAGGTCGTGGAGCCGGCCCGAGCGGTAGTCGACGTGGTTCAGGAGGACGGCCGCCGTGCGGGGGCCGAGCGCGGCCGGTACGTCGGACGGGGCGACCGGGACGACGCGGTGCCCCGTCATGCGGGCCGCCGACCCGGCGATGTACCCGTCCGTGGGGAAGCTCGTGGCGTCGACGAGGATCTCGTCGCGCCCGTCGCCCGCGAGGCGGGTCGCCGCGACGACCGCCTTGAAGACGTTCACGCTGGTGGAGTCGCCCACCACGACCTGTCCGGCCGCAGCCCCGACCAGTGGGGCGATCCGGTCGCCGATCCGCTCGGGCGCGGTCCACCAGCCGCTCTCGTCCCAGGAGCGGATGCGCAGCGCGCCCCACTCACGCGTGATGACGTCCTGCATACGCGCGGGAACGTGGGCGGGCAGCGCGCCCAGCGAGTTCCCGTCGAGGTAGACGGTGTCGTCGAGGGTGAACAGGCCGCGCAGTGCGCCCAGTTCGTCGGCGGTGTCGAGCGCCTCTGCGCGCTCCTTGAAGTCAGACATGGCTACGCGCCGTCCACAGCTCGGGGAACACGCTCTTGGTCGCCCGCTTCTCCAGCCAGGCGACCCCGGCCGACCCGCCGGTTCCGGTCTTGGACCCCATCGCCCGCCGGGTGGCGGTCAGGTGGTCGTTGCGCCAGCGCCACACCAGCTCGCCGACATCGGTCAGCACCTCGCCGAGCCGTACGAGCTCGGCGTTCTGGTCCACGTCGGCGTAGATCTCCGCCCAGACCGCCTCGACCGCGGGGGACGGCTCGTACTTCTGCGACAGGTCCCTCTCGAGCACCGACTGCGGCACGGCGTATCCACGCCGGGCGAGCAGGGCGAGCGCCTCGTCGTACAGGCCGGGCTCGTGGAGCGCCTTCTCCAGCTCGGCGTGGACCCGGGGCGCGCCCCGGTGCGGCACGAGCATGGAGGCGGACTTGTCGCCCAGCAGGAACTCCATCCGGCGGTACATCGCCGACTGGAAGCCTGACCCCTCGCCGAGGGAGCCCCGGTAGGAGTTGAACTGGGCGGGGGTGAGGCCGGCCAGCGGCTTCCAGGAGGCGTTCAGCGCCTCCAGCTCCCGCAGCGAGCGCTTCAGGGCGTCGCGCGCGACCGGTATGCGGTCCTCGCGCAGGGCGTGCGCCGCCGTCTCCCACTCATGGACGATGACCGTGAACCACAGCTCCATGACCTGGGTGGTGACCAGGAAGACCATCTCGCCGGGATCGTCCGAGCGCAGGTGCTGGAGGTGGGTCAGGACGTCTGCCTGGACGTAGTCCTCGTACGGAGTCGTTCCCGCGAAGTCCAGGTGCGGGTCGTCCGCACCGGTGGCTTCGGGGTCGGGGTGGATCGTCGACATTTCTGTCTCCTCGACACGAGCTTCCGGGTAGCGGTCCGCCCCTTCCTCTGAGGTGGTGGAGCTCCGGTCCCCTGCTCGGCAGCATAACGGCCACACCCGCCGCGTCGCACGGCATGCGCCGGGCCCCGCAGGCGTGCGGCCTGCGGGGCCCGGGGTGGAAAAGCGGACGGCTCAGCCCAGGATGTCAGCCGCCGTCTGTGAGGATTCCCGCAGGAAGACCGAGCAGCGCTCGTACTCGTCCTGCTCGCCGATCGCCTGCGCGGCGCGCGCGAGGGCGTGCAGGGCCCGCAGGAAACCGCGGTTCGGTTCGTGCTCGAACGGGACAGGGCCGTGGCCCTTCCAGCCCGCGCGGCGCAGCGCGTCGAGCCCACGGTGGTAGCCGGTGCGCGCGTACGCGTACGACTCGACGACCCGGCCGCCCTCGTACGCCTCGTCGGCGAGCTGGGCCCAGGCCAGCGACGACTTGGGGTACTTGGCCGCGACGTCGGCGGGCGCCGCGCCTCCTGCGAGCAGCTCGCGCGGCTCCGGGTCGTCGGGCAGATGGGTCGGGGGAGGGCCCCCGAGCAGGTTCTCGTGGATGGACATGGCTCAAGTGTGCCTGGGTCCGGGTTCCGGCTCCAAGGGCGGGGCCGTGACGCCGCAGTTGATCGCGCACTGCGGACGCGGCTCCCGTCCGGGCTCCGGAGCCCTCCGCAGGGCCCACCAGGCGATCACCGAACCCGCCACCAGCAGCCCGGCACACATCGGCATGGCCCGCCGGAACGTCGAGGCGAACTCCCCCGCGTCGCGGTAGGCCTCCGGGCCCATCCCGGCCAGCAGCGGGAGCGCGGCCACCGCGAGCAGCCCGGCGGCCCGCGCCGCCGCGTTGTTGATGCCGCTGGCGAGCCCGGCACGGCCGGTGTCCACGGCGGCCAGGACGCTCGCCGTGAGGGGGGCCACGAGGGTGACCATGCCGAGGCCCAGCACCAGCACGGCGGGCAGGACGTCCACCGGGTAGGAGGCGCCGGGGCCGACCCGCAGCATCAGGAGCATTCCGCCCGCCGCCAGCAGCGGGCCGACGGTGAGCGGGATCCGTGGCCCGAGGCGCCGGCCGAGGTCACCCGCGGACGCGGAGAAGAGCAGCATCAGGACCGTCGTGGGCAGGAGTGCGGTGCCCGCGCCCAGTGCCGAGTAACCGGCGACCACCTGGAGCTGGATCGCGGAGAGGAAGAAGAACCCGCCGAGGGCGGCGTACACGCAGAAGGTCACGAGGTTGACGGCCGTGAACTGCCGGGACGCGAAGACGGACGGCGGCACCATGGGGTCGGCCCGGCGCCGCTCCACCCGTACGAAGGCCGTCCCCAGCACCACGCCGCCGGCCGTCGCGCCGATGACCATGACGGACGCGCCCTGCTCCGCCACCTCGATCAGCGCGTACGTGACGAGGGCGAGCGCGAGCGCGGCCAGCGCGGCACCGAGCACGTCGAAGCGCCCGTGGGCGTCCGGGTCCCGGGACTCCGGTACGTGGCGCAGGGCCACGGGCACACAGACGGCGGCGAGCGGCAGATTGAGCAGAAAGACCCACCGCCAGCCGGGCCCGTCCACCAGCCACCCCCCGAGGAACGGCCCGACGGCCGCCCCGACCCCGCCGAGCCCGGACCAGAGCCCCACGGCACGGGCCCGGTCGTCCGGGTGGAAACCCGCCTGGATGATCGCCAGCGAACCGGGGGTGAGCAGCGCGCCACCGACCCCCTGCAACGCCCGCGCGCCGACCAGCACCTCCGCGGTCGGCGCGATCCCGCACAACAGCGAGGCCACCGCGAACCAGACGACGCCGACGACGAACACCCGCCGCCTGCCGTACCGGTCACCGAGCGCCCCGCCGAGCAGGATCAGCCCGGCGAGCGTCAGCATGTAGGCGTTGACGGTCCACTGGAGCGCGGCCAGGTCGGTGTCGAGGTCCTCGCCGATACGGGGCAGGGCCACATTGATGACCGTGGAGTCGAGCAGAGCCATGCTGGACCCGAGCACGGTGGTCAGGACGACCCAGCGCCCCACGGACGATCTGACCCGGATCTCGCCGTCGGCCGCATCAGTCATAAGAGCAGCATCCTCGCTCGCCGCGCAGGGGGCCATCCCGGCGGAGGGACCGGCTGAATGCAGGCCCGGTGTACGCCGTCACCGGGCTTCGCTTCCCTGTCGGCGGGGGTTCATCCGAATCCACCGGTTCGCGGACATGCCGTGGGCCCAGCCTCCCTTCGGGGAAACCGGGCCCATGACGTACCCGTACGGGTCGGACCACCCGTACGCGCGAAACGCGCTTACTTCAGCTTGGTGCCCGAGGAGCGCAGGTTGGCACAGGCCTCCGTGACCCGCTTGGCCATGCCGCCCTCGGCGGACTTGCCCCAGCTGCGCGGGTCGTAGACCTTCTTGTTGCCGACCTCGCCGTCGACCTTCAGCACGCCGTCGTAGTTACGGAACACGTGGTCCACGATCGGGCGGGTGAAGGCGTACTGGGTGTCGGTGTCGAGGTTCATCTTCACGACGCCGTTCTCCAGCGCGGTGGCGATCTCCTCGGCCGTGGAGCCCGACCCGCCGTGGAAGACGAAGTCGAACGGCTGGCTGCCTGCGGGCTTGCCGTACTTGGCCGCGACGCCCTGCTGGAGGTCCTTGAGGAGCTCCGGACGCAGGACGACGTTGCCCGGCTTGTACACGCCGTGGACGTTGCCGAAGGACGCGGCCAGCAGGTAGCGGCCCTTCTCGCCCAGGCCGAGCGCCTCGGCCGTACGCAGGGCGTCATCGACGGTCGTGTACAGCTCGTCGTTGATCTCGTGCGTGACGCCGTCCTCCTCGCCACCGGTCGGGGTGATCTCGACCTCAAGGATGATCTTGGCGGCGGCGGCCTTGGTTAGCAGCTCCTGGCCGATGGCCAGGTTGTCGGCGAGGGTCTCGGCCGAACCGTCCCACATGTGGGACTGGAACAGCGGGTTCAGACCCTTGGCGACGCGCTCGGCGGAGACGTCGAGCAGCGGACGCACATAGCCGTCCAGCTTGTCCTTCGGGCAGTGGTCGGTGTGCAGCGCGACCGTGATGTCGTACTTGGCGGCGACGATGTGCGCGAACTCGGCCAGGGCTACGGCCCCCGTCACCATGTCCTTGTTGTACTGGCCGCCCAGGAATTCGGCACCACCGGTGGAGATCTGGACGATGCCGTCGCTCTCCGCCTCCGCGAAGCCGCGCAGCGCAGCGTGCAGGGTCTGGGTCGACGTCACATTGATGGCCGGGTAGGCGAACTTGCCTGCCTTCGCCCGGTCGAGCATCTCGGCGTAGACCTCGGGGGTTGCGATGGGCATCTGTCCGCTCCTTGGGATGTGCGGGTGTGCAGTGCTTGGTCCCTGACCTGGGGGCGACGTCATCGTCGCCCTCATCTTCCCAGACTCTCGCTTCGGCTCCACGCTGCCCGTCGAGTTGCGCTCCCCGTTTCACGTGAAACGGGGAGCACCCCGAGGAAGCCCCAGGTCAGGCCAGGTCGAGGTCCGCCACCGAGTAGACCTGGACGTACGGCAGACCGGCCTCGGCGATCGCCGGAGCGGCGCCGCGCTCGACGATCACGGCGACGGCCACGACCTCGCCACCGGCCTCGCGCACCGCTTCGACCGCGGTCAGCGGCGAGCCACCGGTCGTCGAGGTGTCCTCGACGACGAGGCAGCGACGGCCCTTGACGTCCGTGCCCTCGATGCGGCGCTGCATCCCGTGGGCCTTCTGCGCCTTGCGGACGACGAACGCGTCCAGGCTCTTCCCGCGCGCCGCCGAGGCGTGCAGCATCGAGGTGGCCACCGGGTCGGCGCCCAGCGTCAGGCCGCCGACGCAGTCGTAGTCCAGCTCGGCGGTGGCATCGAGCATCATCTGGCCGACCAGCGGCGCGGCCTTGCCGTCCAGCGTGATCCGGCGCAGGTCGATGTACCAGTCGGCTTCCAGACCCGAGGAGAGGGTCACTTTGCCGTGCACCACGGCCTTGTCCTTGATCTGCTGGAGCAGCTCAGCGCGTACGTCAGTCATGTCAACGAGGGTAAGCGCTGCCGCGGAGGGTCAGAGCCGTACCCAGCTCCACGTCGACGTGATCTCCAGGGGCTCGATCGGGGTGACCAGCCGGGGCGCCGTGTTCAGCCCGTTCGGCGGCCCGGACTGCGGCTCGACACAGACCGCCTCTGCCTGCTCGTCGTAGATCACCACCCATTCGTCACGGCTCTTGACCGTCAGCTCCAGCTGCTCGGGCCAGGTGAGCCGCACATCCACGCCGGCGGGCATCCCGAAGCAGTCGTCCCAGGGGCCGGCCAGGGGATCGATCCGGCGGCCGGTCGGCAGGTGGTTGTCGCCACGCTCCTCCTGCCAGGCCGCGTCGAAGGCGATCCGCACGTCCTGGCCCCCGAGGTTCCGGAGGAACCAGGGGTGCCACCCGGCCTGCGCGGGGAACGAGTTCCCGTACGTCTCGATGCCGAGGCTCAGCGTCAACGACTCCTCGGTCAGCTCGAAGGACTGCGTCACCCTGCCCTCGTACGGCCATGGGTCGGCCAGGTCGTAGAAGAAGGCCGCCTCGGCCTCGTCCTGCCGGGCAGGCTTCCAGGCGGTGTCGCGGCCCGTGCCGTGAATGGCGTGCGGCGGGGAGTTCAACGGCAACTGATGCGGCTCGCCGCCGTTGCGGAACAGGCCGTTCTCGGTGCGGCCGCACCACGGCACCATCGGGAAGCAGCCGTACCGCTCGCCCTGGCGCAGCAGTTCGGTGCCCCCGATCCGCAGGCTGCTGATCCGGCAGCCATGAACGGGGTCAACGGTCAATTCGACGTCGCCGGCGGTCAGCCGGGCGTTCTCCACAACTCTGCTCACCCCACGACACTACTGGCGCGGGGCAGCTCTTCACGGCCTCCTGCGCCGCAGAGCCCTGCCGACCACCACGGCCGAGGCGATCGCCAGGGCGGCTGCCGGGGCGGCCCAGCGGAGCGTGATGCCCACGGCGCCCGCCTCGGGCGACGGCACGGGGGCGTACCGTCCGCGCGGCGGGGCGTGGTCGACCTCCTCCGTGCTGCGGCCGATCATGGTGCGCCGGGCGTGCGCGGCCTCGGCGGGCGGCTCGTCCGGCACGGTGAATTCCAGCTCCGCGGACGCCTCGCGCGAGGGCGGCGGCACGGGCGCGTCGAACACGGACTCCTTCTCGGCGGACTCCTTCTCGGCGGACGGCGGCTCGGCAGACGGCTGCTCGGCGGACGTATCGGGCGCATCGGCTGCGGAAGACGGCTCCTGCGGCCCGGCCGGCTCCTCGCCCTGTGCGTCGGACTCCGCAGCCGACGCCTCGGACGGCTCCGGCGCACCGTCCCGCGCCGCCAGGGACTCCGTCACCAGCTGCTGCGTGAAGCGGTCCAGCAGCCGCTCCGCCGCAGCGAGCGCCACGGACGCGTCCAGGTCCACGATGCGCCCGTCGCCGCTCGCCGTGCCGGTGAATCCGATCGTCGTTCCACCGTCCGTCTCCGTGAGGCCGACGGTCAGTTCCAGCTTCGCCGAGCCCGTACCCCGGGCCTCCACCCCCTCCCCTGTCACGGAGAAGGAGTCACCCCCGCCGGAGGGCCGCAGGGTCAGCGCCCCGCGGTACGTGATCGTGTGGCCGTCGGCACGGAATCTCAGCCGGCCCGTCAGCGGTCCGGCCGCCGCGTCGGCATCCCGCTGAAGTCCTGGCACACAGCGCGCGACGCGGGCGGGATCACCCAGCGTCCGCCGCAGGGACGAGACCGGAACCGGAACGAACACCTCATGCTCCATACCTCCCGAGCCTACTCAGCCCCGGCTGTCCCGTCAGCCTTCCGCACCCCGAACGCCGTACGGACCGCACCGCCCCACCGTCCTCAGGGTTCCTCCCGGTACCGCGGGTGGACCAGCGTCGACGACGACACCCCGTGCTGCCGCACCCGCTCCGCCGAGTGCAGGCCGGCCAGCAGCTCCCGCTCCCCCAGCGTCCGCAGGGCGGGCGCCCCGGGGTCCAGGCCGAGCCCGCCCACCGTCTTCCGGGCGGCCAGCACGAATCCCCAGTCACGCGGGGCCTCCGCCCCGCCCCTGGCCCGGCCCGGCCCCGCCGCGAAGCCGGTGAGGCGTCCGTCGACGCGGTACGGCCGGGTATCCAGGCCGCCCGCCCGTACCGACGCCTCCACCGTCCAGAACGTCGTCGGTCTGCTGCCCGGCTGCCCCGCGTGCACCACCAGCCGGCCACCCGGGTCCAGCGCCCTGGCGACCAGCCCGTAGAACTCGGCGGCGTAGAGCTTCGTACTCTCCGTGACCCCCGGGTCCGGGAGGTCCGAGATCACCACGTCGTAGCGGTCGCGCGTGTCCCGCAGCCAGGTGAAGGCGTCCCCGGTGACCGTCGTCAGCCGGGGGTCGTCGAACGCGTTCCCGTTCAGCCCGGAGAGCGCCGGATCCGTGCGGGCCAGCCGGGTGACGGCCGGATCGACTTCGACCACCACGACGGACGTGACGTCCCGGTAGCGCAGCACCTCACGGGCGGCCAGTCCGTCGCCCCCGCCCAGGATGAGCACCCGCCGGTGGGTCCCGTTCATCGCCGGATGCACGAGTGCCTCGTGGTAACGGTGCCCGTCGCGGGAGCTGACCCGGAGCCGGCCGTCCAGGTAGAGGTCGAGCGTGCCGCGGCCCGGACCGGTGAGGACGATCTCCTGTACCTCGGTCTGCTGGGCGACCCGCACCTCGTCGCCGTACACCGCTCGGCGCGCCGCCCGCTCGAAGTCGTCGACCAGGGCGGTGGCCGTGGCCAGCAGGACGATCACCGTGACGTCGACGACGATCAGCAGCCGACGGGACCGCGGGCTCAGATCACGCCGGAACACCCACAGCACCAGTGCCCCGCCCGCCGCCGCGTTGACCGCCCCGGTGCACAGCGCCCCGGTCAGCTGGCCCGTCATCGGCAGCAGCAGGAACGGGAAGGCGAGCCCGCCGACCAGCGCGCCCACGTAGTCGGCGGCGAAGAGGTCCGCGACGGCCCCGCCCGCGTCCTGCCGGTCGACCCGCTGGATCAGGGTCATCAGCAGGGGGATCTCCGCGCCGATCAGGATCCCGATCGCGAGCGAGAAGCCGACCAGCGCGTAGCGCGACTCCCCGAGCCACGCGAAGGACGCGTACAGGACGAGCGCCGACGTACCGCCGACGAGCGCGAGCGCGGCCTCCAGGAGCCCGAATCCCACGGCGGCGCGGCTGCGTAAACGTTTCGCGAGAAGCGACCCGATGCCCATCGCGAACACCATCACGGACAGCACGACGGATGCCTGGGTGACCGAATCACCGATCAGATACGAGGCCAGCGCGACCAGTTCCAGCTCGTACACGAGACCGCACGCGGCACAGATGAAGACCACGGACAGCACGAGGAACCGGCCGGTCCTCGGCCGTACGGGAAGCGCCGTCGCTTCCTCTCTCAGCGGTATCTGCTGGTCGATCATGAAACGAACGCTACGTGACGGAAAGGTCGCTGCTTGTCACCCACACGGGTGCAAGTGACGCACACCGGGGCCTGCCGCACCCCGCCCCGGACAGGCTCGCGCACCGCCTCCCGAAACCGGTGCCGACCTCACGAGACCGCCACCGGCACCCGCACCCCCACCCGCGTCCGGGTCACCACCAGCTGCCCCTCCTGCGGGTACGCGTGCCAGGTCCGCCAGCCCACCTGGCCCTCCGTCCGCTGCGCCAGCATCGCGGTGAAGGCGTAAGGGCTTCCTGGAAACGTCCCCGCCAGTCCGTGCGGGTGGTCGCTCACCAGCGCGAGCAACTCCTGCGCGCGCCCCGCGAACGAGCCTTCGGAGAGCGTCTCGACGCGCGCCGCGAATTCGTAGTCCCAGTCACCGAGGCTCTCGGCGACACCCAGCGGCAGCGGTGTACTGCTGCCCGGCAGACAGGCGACGGTCTCGGAGCACGCACGGCGCCCCTCCTCCAGCAGGACCTGATGGGAGGCACCGAGCAGCCTCAACTGCACTTTCGCGCCCGCCAGTTCGAGGTCGAGTACGGCAAGAGCGGGCAGCGGCTCCCGCCCGAGCGTCCATGCCAGATCAGCGGCTCGGGTATCGGAATAGGTGGTCTGGAGGGTGGTGAGCATGGATCGGCTCCGCAAAAACGCACAAAACACATGGACAGGAGGGACCCCCGTGTCGGCGCACTCGGGGGAGAAGAAGCCCGAACCGGCCCAACTGGGGCCCAGGGGCTGAATGTTCTCTACTTCGATGCAATCACGAAGTACGTCGCGCTCACAGCGTTTTTGCCCAACTTGCCGTGGTTTCCATCCCTCAGGGGGCACAACGGTTCACGTGTTCCAGGGGCTCCCAACGAAAAGGTGCCCGGCGGGAGTTCGCTCCCTCCGGACACCTCAGGCACACCCGCCCCGCGCCCCGTGCGGGGGCGCGCGAACCCCTCTCAGCTGCTGCCGCCCCCGCAGCCGCCGCCTCCGCCTCCGCCTCCGCAGCTGCTGCCGCCACCGCAGGAATGCCCGCCGGAGTCGCCGCCGCTGTCCCCGGCCCACCAGCTGCCGCCCTGGGAGCTGCTCCCCCCGTCACTGCCGGAGCCGCGGCGCCTGCTGCGCCCCGCCATCGGCTTCTTCCTGCCCCCCGAACTCGAGGCCAGGGCGGCGATCCCCACCACCACGATCAACAGGAACACGATGAAGAAGAACAATTCCATCGACCTCACATCCTTCTGTCCCCCGAACCCCCGAAGCCCCCGAAGCGAGGCCCCCGCTTCTTGCTGACCGTTGGATTCCCGCGCCTGCCGAAGCCAAAGCAGACTTGAGCAACTCCAGAGCTTCGGCACAGGATGGCGCCCATGACACAGGGACGACCGTTGCTCAACCGCCGCCTCACCGAGTTCGGCACGACGATCTTCGCGGAGATGTCGGCGCTGGCCGTACGCACCGGATCGATCAATCTCGGTCAGGGATTCCCCGACACCGACGGCCCCGAGGAGATCCGCGAGGCCGCGGTCCGCGCCCTGCGCGCCGGCCACGGCAACCAGTACCCACCAGGCCCCGGGGTCCCCGAGCTGCGCTCCGCGGTCGCGGAGCACCAGCGGCGGCGCTACGGCCTGGAGTACGACCCCGACGCCGAGGTCCTGGTCACCACGGGCGCCACGGAGGCGGTCGCCGCCTCGCTGCTGGCCCTCCTGGAGCCCGGCGACGAGGTCATCGCCCTGGAGCCGTACTACGACTCGTACGCCGCCTGCATCGCCATGGCCGGCGGCACCCGCGTCCCCGTCACCCTCCGGCCCCACGAGGGCGCCTACCGGCTCGACCTCGACGAGCTGCGCGCCGCCGTCACGCCCCGCACCCGGCTGATCCTGCTCAACACCCCGCACAATCCGACCGGCACCGTCCTGACCCGGGACGAGCTGGCGGCCGTCGCCGCACTCGCCTGCGAGCGGGACCTCCTGGTCGTCACCGACGAGGTCTACGAGCACCTCGTCTTCGAGGGCGAGCACATCCCTCTCGCGTCCTTCCCCGGCATGCGGGAGCGCACGGTCACCATCAGCAGTGCGGGCAAGACCTTCTCACTGACGGGCTGGAAGATCGGCTGGGTCACCGCGAGCCCGGAACTCGTCACCGCGGTCCGCTCCGCCAAGCAGTTCCTGACGTACGTCTCCGGGGGCCCCTTCCAGTACGCCGTCGCCGAGGCCCTCCGCCTGCCCGACTCGTACTTCGACGGGCTGCGCGCGGATCTGCGCGCCAAGCGTGACCTGCTGAGCGCCGGCCTCGCCGAGGCCGGCTTCGAGGTCTACAAGCCCGCCGGGACGTACTTCGTCACCACCGACATCCGCCCGCTCGGCGACGGGAGCGACGGCTTCGCCTTCTGCCGGGCGCTCCCCGGGCGCTGCGGGGTCGTCGCCGTCCCGAACGCGGTCTTCTACGACCACCGCGAGCAGGGCGCGCCCTTCGTCCGCTTCGCTTTCTGCAAGCGTACGGACGTACTCACCGAGGCGGTCACCCGGCTGAAGAGCCTTCGGGTGTCCTGACGCGCATGACAGAGGCCCGGTCCGGGGGCCGACCGCACGTGGTCGCACCCCGGACCGGGCCTCCGCCGTCCGTCGGCCGGATCAGGCCTCCGGGGACTGCTCCGTGGCCGTGTCGCCGGCCTCGCCCTCGGCCTTCGTCTCGTCGGGCTCCAGACCCAGGCGGTCCACGAGCCACTTGTCGAACTCGATCGAGGCCCGCACCCAGCTGACCGTCGAGGAGACGAAGTGCTCCAGGCTGACGCCGGTGCCGATGAGCATCTGCGCCTCACCGACGAGCCGTACGGAGCCCGCGGCGCCCTCCTCGCCCTCGTGGGCGTGCGTGTAGACCTTGGGCCACAGGGTGCGGCGGTTCCAGTCGTCGATCGCGTCGAGCAGGACGGCACGCTGGTCCAGGTCGTGGGGGCGGTCGTAGAAGGTCCGGACCGAGAAGACCTGCTGCTCCTCCTCGCCGCGGAACATGAAGTACGTCCGGAAGTCTTCCCACGGCGCGGCGAGGTCGCCCTCGTCGTCGACGACGAACTTCAGCTCCATCTGCTCGAGAAGCTGCTTGACGAGGTCCTGGTCGGGGACCACGGGGCCCTCGGGTCCTGCCGCCTGCGGTTCGGGCTGGCCCCCGAAGTGAGGGATCGAGGACGGGTCGATAGACATCGCTGGGTACTCCTGTGGATCGCACGTGGTTGCCTGGCTTCGACCCTAGCCGCGATCGCGGCCGGTAGTCCTACGCGCTCAGGGGAATCGTCCCCGCACCCGTTCCCCTGGCCCGCGCCCAGGAAACCGCGACCGCGACCGCGCAGAGCGTGCCGACGAGCCCCGCCCCTCCGATCGTCCGGGCGGAGGAGCCCGACAGCTCCGCCGCCAGGCCGCCGGCCGCGACACCGATCCCCTGCACGGCGGTCAGCCCCGACCTGGCCAGCCCCAGTGCCTGACCACGCTGGTCAGCCGGGGTGAGCAGGACGAAGGTCGCTCCTGCGGTGATCTGGTAGGCGGAGAAGAAGCCCGACACCAGGAGAACCAGCAGGGCCACCCCCACGCCGGGGCCGGCCCAGTAGACGACCAGCGGAAGGTTCGCGCCCACCGCCAGGGGGCCGAGCAGCCGGCGGCGCCGGTCGACGCCGAAGCCCGCGCGCCCCAGGAGGGCGGCGCCCAGGACCATCCCGGCGGGATGCGCGGCGAGCAGGAGCCCCACCGACGCGGCACTCCCGCCCGCCTCCTCCGCGAAAGGGGCGGCCAGGCCCTCCGGCAGCATGATGAACCCCGCCAGCCAGCCGAGCGCGACCAGGGACCGCAGCCGGGGGTCCGACCAGATCAGCGCTGCGGCCTTCCCCACCTGGGTGCGCACCCGCTTCGGCCGCGCGTCGGAGGCCGCGTCCACCGGCCGCGCCTTCACGCCCAGCCTGATCAGGGCCGCGGAGATCAAGAAGGTCGCCGCGTTCAGCCCCAGGGAGAGATGGCTGCCCAGCCACACGACGAGGACCCCGCCGACGGCGAAGCCGACCAGCTGCCCGGCCTGGTGGGTGATCAGCATGACCCGCTGCCCCTGCTCGTACAGGCGCTCGCCCAGGACGGCCGGCATCAGGGCGCCCTGCGACGCCCCGAACGGTGCCTCGGCGAGCTGCGCCAGCACCAGCAGTCCGGCCAGCAGCGGCAAGGGCGTGCCGGGCAGGGCCATCAGTCCGACGAGGACGGCGCGCACCAGGTCGCAGCCGATCATGACCGTACGGCGGGGGAAACGGTCGGCGAGACCGGAGAGGAGCACCCCGGACAGCAGGGCGGGCAGGGTCGTCAGCGCATAGGCCGCCGCGGTCCAGCCGGCCGACTCGGTGCGTTCGAACACGAGGAGCGACAGCGCCACCCGCGCCAGTTGATCGCCCAGCACCGACTGAGCGGATGCCGCCCACAGGGTACGGAATTCGCTCAGGCGAATCAGACTGTCACTTCTGTAATCCTCCGGCTCCGCACGCGCCTCGCCGGATATCCGCTCCGTCATGCGCGTACCTTACCGGTTTCCTCATGCGGCACAGCCGCCCTCACCGCAATAGAAAAGGGCCCGGAGTGTCCTGGTATTGCGCGTGACACGACCACGCGAACACGGATGTCCTCGACTTCGATCAGGGGTGCAGATATGTATCGCGCCGATACAAAAAATGGCGGTCCGGCCCGTACCGCACCTGCCGTTCGGGCCACGGAATGGAAATTTTCGGCTCAATTTCATGGGCGATTCCACCGACGAGCATGCTGAATGCAGACATGAATGCGGAACGAGCCGGACACACACGTGTGTCCCCGGCCGGGGACACGAAGTCTCCCGGCCGGGGACACAGAGCAACGACGCCGCCCGGAGGTGCCCGAGGGCTGTCCCGCAGTCCGGACAGCCCTAGAGGGTCTTCGCCGCCGGCGCGGTCCCCACGATCAGTCCGTCACCGGCCCGGTCCACCCGGACCGTGTCGCCGTCCTTGACCTCGCCCGCGAGGATCTCCTTCGCGAGCCGGTCGCCGATCGCGGTCTGGATGAGCCGGCGCAGCGGCCGGGCACCGTACGCCGGGTCGTTGCCCTCCTCGGCCAGCCAGGCCAGGGCGTCCGGGCTGACGTCGAGGTGGATCCGGCGGTCGGCCAGCCGGCCGGCGAGACGGGCCACCTGGAGCCCCGCGATGTGGGACAGCTCGTCGCCGGACAGGGCGGAGAAGACGACCAGGTCGTCGAGCCGGTTGAGGAACTCCGGCTTGAACGAGGCCCGTACGACCTCCAGGACCCGCTGCTTCTTCACCTCGGGCTCGATCAGGGGATCGACCAGGAACTGGCTGCCGAGGTTCGACGTGAGGATGAGGATGGTGTTGCGGAAGTCCACCGTCCGGCCCTGCCCGTCGGTGAGCCGGCCGTCGTCGAGCACCTGGAGCAGGATGTCGAAGACCTCGGGGTGGGCCTTCTCGACCTCGTCCAGCAGTACGACGCTGTACGGGCGGCGGCGGACCGCCTCCGTGAGCTGGCCGCCCTCCTCGTAGCCGACGTAGCCGGGCGGGGCCCCGACGAGCCGGGCGACACTGTGCTTCTCGCCGTACTCGCTCATGTCGATGCGGATCATGGCCCGCTCGTCGTCGAACAGGAAGTCCGCGAGCGCCTTGGCCAGTTCCGTCTTGCCGACCCCGGTCGGTCCGAGGAAGAGGAACGAGCCGGTGGGCCGGTCGGGGTCGGCGATCCCCGCACGCGTGCGGCGTACGGCGTCCGACACGGACCGCACGGCCTCGTTCTGGCCGATCAGCCGGGTGCCCAGCTCGGACTCCATCCGCAGCAGCTTCTGGGTCTCGCCCTCCAGGAGGCGTCCGGCCGGGATGCCGGTCCAGGCGCCGACGACGTCGGCGATGTCGTCCGGGCCGACCTCCTCCTTGACCATGGTGTCCTTGGCGGCCTCCTGCTCGGCCTCGTCCGCTTCGGCCAGCTCACGCTCCAGGCCGGGGATCTCCCCGTACAGCAGCTTGGAGGCGGTGTCGAAATCACCGTCCCGCTGGGCGCGTTCGGCCTGGCCGCGCAGCTCGTCGAGGCGCTCCTTGAGCTCACCGACACGGTTCAGGCCCTGCTTCTCCTTCTCCCAGCGGGCGGTGAGACCGCGCAGTTCCTCCTCCTTGTCGGCGAGGTCGCGGCGGATCTTCTCCAGGCGCTGCTTGGAGCCCGCGTCCGTCTCGTTCTTGAGGGCCAGCTCCTCCATGTGCAGCCGGTCGACGGACCGCTGGAGCTCGTCGATCTCCAGGGGCGAGGAGTCGATCTCCATGCGGAGCCGGGACGCCGCCTCGTCGACCAGGTCGATGGCCTTGTCGGGGAGGAACCGGGAGGTGATGTAGCGGTCGGAGAGCGTCGCGGCGGCCACCAGCGAGGAGTCCGCGATCTGGACCTTGTGGTGCGCCTCGTAGCGGCCCTTGAGACCACGCAGGATCGCGATGGTGTCCTCGACGGACGGCTCGGCGACCATGACCTGCTGGAAGCGGCGTTCCAGGGCAGGGTCCTTCTCGATCCGCTCGCGGTACTCGTCGAGCGTGGTGGCGCCGACCATGCGGAGCTCACCGCGGGCGAGCATCGGCTTGAGCATGTTGCCCGCGTCCATGGCGGAGTCGCCGCCGGCGCCCGCTCCGACGACGGTGTGCAGCTCGTCGATGAAGGTGATGATCTGCCCGTCGCTCTCCTTGATCTCGGAGAGGACGGTCTTGAGGCGCTCCTCGAACTCACCGCGGTACTTGGCGCCGGCGACCATCGCGCCGAGGTCCAGGGAGACGAGCCGCTTGTTCCGCAGGGACTCGGGGACGTCTCCCTTGACGATGCGCTGGGCGAGTCCTTCGACGACGGCCGTCTTGCCGACGCCGGGCTCACCGATGAGCACGGGGTTGTTCTTCGTACGGCGCGACAGCACCTGCACGACGCGGCGGATCTCCTGGTCGCGGCCGATGACCGGGTCCAGCTTGCCCTCGCGCGCGGCAGCCGTGAAGTCGGTGCCGAACTTCTCCAAGGCCTTGTACTGGCCCTCGGGGTCGGGAGTGGTCACCCGGCGCCCTCCCCTGCTCTTCTCGAACGCGTCCAGCAGCTTCTCGGCACTGGCTCCCTGTCCGTCGAGGATCTCACCGGCACGGCCGCCCTTCGCCGCGACGGCGATCAGCAGGTGCTCGGTGGAGAGGTAGTCGTCGCCGAGCTCCTTGGCCCGCTGGTCGGCGTCCGCGAGGACGGCGAGCAGATCCCGGCTCGGCTGCGGGGGTCCGACCGTAGACCCGGTGACGCTGGGCAGCGCGCCCAGGAGGCGCTCGGTCTCCTCGCGCACGGCCACCTGATCGGCCTCGGTCGCGGCCAGCAGGTCGATGATGTTCGCGTTGTCCTCGCCCGCGAGCAGTGCAAGCAGCAGGTGCCCGGGGGTCAGGTCCGGATGTCCGTCCTTGACGGCCCTGCTGGTGGCCGCGTTGAGGGCGTCCCGGCTCTTGTTGGTCAGCTCGGCGTCCACGGGCGCTGTCTCCTCCTCGTGCTGGTACTTCACGGACTATGACTCGAACAACGGGTACAAAGTTGAGTCTATTCCACTCAAGGCTGGAGCGGTGCCACCTCGGGCCCCTGGCCCCCCTGTCTCTAGGCTGACCTCATGCCTGACGTACGCAACCCCGGCCCCGAGTACCTCGCCTTCTGGCGGGAGCGCCACGTGTGCACCCTGACCACGCTCCGCCCGGACGGCACACCGCATGTGGTGCCCGTCGGCGTGACGTACGACCCGGAGACGCGGATCGCCCGCGTCATCACCGGCAGGAACACACGAAAGGCCGCCCATGTGCTGGCGGCGGGTCCGGAAGGGGCACGGGTCGCGGTCTGCCAGATGCAGGGGCGCCGCTGGGCGACCCTGGAGGGCCGGGCAGTGGTCCGCTCGGAGCCCGACGAGGTCCAGGACGCGGTACGCCGCTACGCGGAGCGCTACGAGCGGACTCCACGGCACAACCCCGAGCGAATCGTCATCGAGATCACCGTCGACAGGGCTCTCGGAAAGGGCTGACCGATCCCCGTTGATTCCGGACAGCACAACGGCGCCATCGTGTTCAGGTCACGATGGCGCCGCTGTGTGGGGGAAGTGCCGGAACGATATGGAACAACGGGGGAATCGTTCAGGCACTGCGGGGGGTGGCGGAAATGGCTTCTTGTTCGAACAGCTCGTGGTCACGCTGATCGAGATTCACGAAAATCATGCCGTACCTCACGGCACAGCGAACAGGTTGTGGCGCTCCGCGAGGCCGGCGAAGACAGCGATAGGCACGAATATCGTCATCCGTTTCCATCACGACCAGAATCGGCTCTCCGAACAGGGTGACCATCAACGAATCGCCCTGGCGGGTAAGTGCCGTGAGCAGATCGATGAAATGCCACCCTGACCGATAGGCCGTGGCCATCTCCCGCCGGAAGGTGCGGTCATCCGGGGGCGTGGTCATGCGCTCGCTACGCCTGCCGGCGCGCTCCAGCTGATCTCACCGGACGTGGGCATACCCCAGCTGATCTCACCGGACGTGGGCATGCCCCAGCTGATCTCGCCCGGCGCGGACGCGGGCGCACCCCAGCTGATCTCACCGGGATCGGACGCGGGCGCACCCCAGCTGATCTCACCCGGCGCGGACGCGGGCATTCCCCAGCTGATCTCCCCCGGCCCAGCCGCCTGCTCCGACCAGCTGATCTCACCGGGCCCGGACGCGCTGCCGGCCAGGCCGCCCACCACGCCGAAGCCCAGGGCCGCGACGAAAGCGGCGGCAAGCACTGAGCGAAGCTTTCGCTTATCCATAGTCGGCTTCGTCCTCACTTGTGGATTCCTCTCCCCCGCATCCACGACGATGTCTCACCCGGGCCACACAACGCCACCAGGACGATGCATCATGTTCCTGCATGTTCAGGAACCTGGGGGGTGGAGTTATGACAACAAGTGACGCAATAGGGACACATCCCCACGGGGTCACCGAGCTGTGCGACGAGGGGAAACGCCTCTACGCCAGTGCTCTGCGTTCCGGGCGGATCTCCCGCGCGGAGATCGCCCCCGCCCCCTGCCTGATGGATTTCGCGTTGCTGCACCCGGATCCGGACGACACGGCCTGGCTCCGCCCGGTTCCTCCGTCGGCGGCCCTGGCCCAGCGTCTGCATCCCATCGAGCGTGAGATCAAGGAACGCAGGCGGCGTTCCGTCGCGCTGGCCGAATCCTTCGAGCCCTTCATGGACATCAGCGCCCAGGACCCGCCGACCACCCACGCCATCACGGTGCTGGAGGGCGGCAACAAGATCAACGCCGCACTCGACCTGGCCACAGCCGAGTGCCGTACGGAGGTACTCACCGTCCAGCCGGGGGGAGACCGCGGCGAGGACCGTCTCAGTGAAGGCCTGGAACGTGCCCTGTCGGTGGTCGACCGGGGCGTGAGCATGCGGACGCTCTACCAGCACACCGTCCGGCACAGCCAGGGGACACTCGCCTACGCGGCACGCCTGTCCCAGGACAAGGTGGAGATCCGCACCCTGGAGGAACTCATCGAGCGCCTCCTCGTCTTCGACCGGACCGTGGCCTTCATCCCCGCCCAGAACGACGACGGCGTCGCCCTCGAACTCCGCCACCCGGGCCTGGTCAACTACCTGGTGAAGGTCTTCGAACAGCTCTGGAGCCGCGCGTCCCCGCTGCTCGGGGAGGTCCGGTACGACCCACCGCCCAAGGGGATCAGCGGTGTTCAGCGTTCCATAGCCCAACTCCTCGTCGAGGGACATGTGGACGATTCCATCGCCCGCCGTCTCGGCATGAACGTCCGCACCTGCCGGGCGCACGTCGCCAAGTTGTCCGCGACACTCGGCAGCACGAGCCGCGCCCAACTCGGCTACCTCATCGCCAGGTCAGGAATCCTGGACCAGGACTCCTGACCGGACGATCCCCCGGACGTCCCCACCCCCGGGCCGGCAGGCGTAGCCGCGCAACGGAAGGGAGCGTGGCTACGCCCCACACCGAAGAGGAAGATCGGCGGCTCCCGCAACACCACCCACACTCCCCCCACCACCGCGCTTCCACCACCGTCATCTTGTTGCACTGCACAAAGTGAGGGGTCACCAAATCACTACGGATGAGGCAAACCAAGCGCATCCGCACGGTCCGAGAACACTGTGCGACCCGGCCGTCCGGCTGTACGAGGAGGCTGTGCGCGCCGGGCGTATCCCGAGGGCCGCACTCGCGTCGGTGCCGTGCCTGATCGACATGGCCGTCGTCCACCCCGATCCACGGGACGACACATGGATGCGTCCCGTGCCCCCGTCCGCCGCCCTGGCTCACCTGCTCCAGCCCCTCACCCGCGAACTGGACGAGCGCCTGCAGCTCGCCTCGGCGCTCAGCAGATCGCTGGCACCCCTGGCCGGTGTCGCCAGCGCCGACCCCGACCTGGCGATCACGGTGATCGAGGGGAGACCGGCGATCGAGTCGGCCCTGCGCGAGGCGAGTGCCTCCGCCACCGAACAGGTCCTCACCGCCCAGCCGGGGAGCAACCGGCCGCTGAGCGGGATGCGGTGGGCGATCGCCAACGCCAGGACCGCCATCGGGCGCGGCGCCCGGCTCCGGCACATCTACCAGCACCCGGCCCGCTACAGCACCAACGTCAAGGACTACCTGGGCCAGATATCCGCCGACCACCTCCAGGTGCGGACCACCGAGCAGACGGTGGAGAGGCTGATCATCTTCGACCGCGACGTCGCGTTCATCCCCGCGACGCCGGATCGCGCCATGGCTCTGCAACTCCGCCATCCCGCCCTGGTCGCCTACCTCGTCCAGGTCTACGAGGTCCTCTGGGCCCAGGCCGTCCCCTTCGCGCAGCAACTGCCCTCGGCCGCACCCGGCGCCCAGGTCACGGCCGTCCAGCAGAGCATCGCCCGCCTGCTGGTCGAGGGCCACGTCGACGACGTCGTGGCCCGGAAGCTGGGCATCAGCGTCCGTACCTGCCGCTCCCACATCTCCAAGCTCACGCGGACGCTCGGCGCCCACAGCCGCACCCACCTCGGGGCGCTCCTGGTGCGGTCGGGCATCGCTGACGGTGACGCCGGGGCGGCAGCACGACGGCCCGCCCCCGGAGCCTGAACTCCTGGAGCGGGCCACGACGGTCCGCGGAGCGCCGAACAGCAGGCGGAACGCCTCAGTCCTTCGGCCGCTTGGGCCGCCAGACCACCAGCGCGCTGGTCTGCTGCACATCCTGGTACGGCACGAGGTCACGCCGGTAGGAGGCGTGCACCTGGGCCTCGCGCTGCTGCATGGCGACGGCCGCGCCGTCCACCGTCGCCGAGAGCTCGGCGACGCGCTGCTGGAGCGCGGCGACCTGGTTCTCCAGCTCGATGATGCGCTTGATGCCCGCGAGGTTGATGCCCTCGTCCTGCGACAACTGCTGGACGGTGCGCAGTAGTTCGATGTCGCGGGCCGAGTAGCGCCGACCGCGCCCGGCCGTGCGGTCGGGCGAGACCAGGCCGAGGCGGTCGTACTGGCGCAGTGTCTGCGGGTGCAGGCCCGAGAGCTGGGCCGCGATCGAGATCACGTAGACCGGTGATTCGTCGGTCAGCTGGTACGGATTGCGTCGACGGCCGTCCATCTCAAGCTCCCTTCGCAGCCTGGAACAGCTCCGCCCGCGGGTCCTCCCCCGCGGTCGCCTTCCGGTAGGCCTCCAGCGCGTCCTGGGCTTCCGCGCCGAGGTCCGTGGGGACGAACACCTCGACGGTGACCAGGAGGTCGCCACGGGTGCCGTCCTTGCGTACGGCGCCCTTGCCCCGGGCCCGCATCGTACGTCCGTTGGGCGTGCCGGCCGGGAGTTTCAGGGTGACCGGGGGCCCGCCGAGCGTGGGGACCTTCACCTCGCCGCCGAGCGCCGCCTCCGGGAAGGTGACGGGAACGGTGACGGTGAGATTGTCGCCCTTGCGGCCGAAGACCGGGTGGGCGTCGACATGGACGACGACGTAGAGGTCGCCGGCCGGGCCGCCGCGCTCGCCCGGGCTGCCCTTGCCGCGCAGCCGGATCCGCTGGCCGTCCAGCACCCCCGCGGGAATCCTGACCTGCATCGTGCGGGCCGACTTCGCCCGCCCGCTGCCCTTGCAGACGTCGCAGGGGTCCTGGGCGATGAGGCCCCGGCCCTTGCAGTCCACGCAGGGATCGGTCAGCGAGAACCCGCCGCCGGTGCCGCGCGACACCTGCCCGGTGCCGACGCAGGTCGGACAGACCCTCGGGGTGCCGTTCTTGTCTCCGGTGCCCGAGCACGCCTTGCAGGGTGCCTGGCTGGACATCCGCAACGGGACCGTGGCCCCGTCGACCGCCTCGGTGAAGCTGAGCGTGACCTCGGACTCGATGTCCTGGCCGCGCTTCGGCTGGACACGTGTGCCCGCGCCGCCGCGGTTGAACAGTCCGCCGAAGACATCGCCCAGACCGCCGCCGCCTCCGCCGAAACCGCCGGCGCCCTGCCCCTGACCGCCCGGGGCGCCCCCGAAGAGGTCGCCCAGGTCGAAGTTGAAGTTGCCGCCCGCACCGCCGGGACCCGCCCGGAAGCCTCCGTTGCCGAAGAGGGCGCGCGCCTCGTCGTACTCCTTGCGCTTCTTGGGGTCACCGAGGATGTCGTTCGCCTCGGAGATCTCCTTGAAGCGCTCCTCGGCCTTGGCGTCACCCTTGTTGGCGTCCGGGTGGTTCTCGCGGGCGAGCTTCCGGTACGCCTTCTTGACCTCGGCGTCGGTGGCGTCCTTGGGGACGCCGAGAACCTTGTAGTAGTCCTTCTCGACGAAGTCCTTCGTGCTCATCGACGTCCCTCCTTCCGGACGATCGGCCGTGCGGCCGGCCCTGTGGCCGGCCGCACGCCCCGTCGGTGTTCACCGCAGTGGTCGGACGCAATGTCAGACCTCTTCGGTGCCACCGCTCTCCTCGTCGTCTGCCTTCTCTTCCTTCACCGCAGCGGGCGTGGCGCCCGGCTGCGGCTCGGCCACGGCCACCCGCGCGGGGCGGATGGTGCGCTCGCCGATGCGATACCCCGGCTGCAGGATCGCCACGCAGGTCGTCTCTGTGACGTCCGGCGCGTACGAGTGCATCAGGGCCTCGTGGATCGTCGGGTCGAAGGGCTCGCCCTCCTTGCCGAACTGCTGGAGGCCCAGCTTCGCGACGACCATCTCCAGGGATTCGGCCACCGACTTGAAGCCGCCGACGAGCTCACCGTGCTCCCGTGCCCGGCCGACGTCGTCGAGCACGGGCAGGAGCTCGGAGAGCAGGCCCGCGGCCGCGACCTCCTTGACCGTGACCCGGTCGCGCTCGACGCGACGACGGTAGTTCTGGTACTCGGCCTGAAGCCGCTGGAGGTCGCCCGTGCGCTCGCTGAGCGCGGTACGGACCTGGTCCAGCTGGGCCGTCAGAGCCACTGTCTGCTGTACGTCCCCGGCCGGGGCCGCCGCCTCCTCCTCGGAGGGGGTGGCGGCCTTCGGCTCGGCGTCGTCGGCATCGGCGCCGGAGGGGACGTCAGGCTTCTCGTCGAAGCCCGGAGTCTCCTCGGTCACGCCGCACCGCCCTTCGTGTCCTTCTCGTCGTCCACGATCTCGGCGTCGACGACGTCGTCGTCGGCCTTCGCCTGACCGTCACCCGGCGCCTCGGCGCCCGGCGCCGCACCCTCGGCGTTGGCGTACATCGCCTGGCCCAGCTTCTGGGAGACGGCCGCGACCTTCTCGGTGGCGGTACGGATCTCGGCGGTGTCCTCGCCCTTGAGCTTCTCCTTCAGCTCGGTGAGCGCGGTCTCCACCTCCGTCTTGACGTCGCCGGGGACCTTGTCCTCGTTGTCCTTGAGGAACTTCTCCGTCTGGTAGACGAGCTGCTCGCCCTGGTTGCGGGACTCGGCGGCCTCGCGACGGCGGTGGTCCTCGTCGGCGTACTGCTCGGCCTCTTCGCGCATCCGGTTGACCTCGTCCTTCGGCAGCGAGGAGCCACCGGTGACGGTCATCTTCTGCTCCTTGCCGGTGCCGAGGTCCTTGGCGGCGACGTGCATGATGCCGTTTGCGTCGATGTCGAAGGCGACCTCGATCTGCGGCACACCACGCGGGGCCGGCGGCAGACCGGTGAGCTCGAACATCCCGAGCTTCTTGTTGTACGCCGCGATCTCGCGCTCGCCCTGGTAGACCTGGATCTGCACGGACGGCTGGTTGTCCTCGGCCGTCGTGAAGATCTCGGAACGCTTGGTCGGGATCGTGGTGTTGCGCTCGATGAGCTTCGTCATGATCCCTCCCTTGGTCTCGATGCCGAGGGACAGCGGGGTCACGTCGAGGAGCAGGACGTCCTTGACCTCGCCCTTGAGGACACCGGCCTGGAGCGAGGCGCCGATGGCGACGACCTCGTCCGGGTTCACACCCTTGTTGGCGTCCTGACCGCCCGTGAGCTCCTTGACGAGCTCGGCGACGGCCGGCATACGGGTCGAGCCACCGACGAGAACGACGTGGTCGATCTCGGAGAGCTGGATGCCCGCGTCCTTGATGACGTTGTGGAACGGGTTCTTGCAGCGGTCCAGGAGGTCCGCGGTCAGCTGCTGGAACTGCGAGCGCGTGAGCTTCTCGTCCAGGTGCAGCGGGCCCTCGGCGGACGCCGTGATGTAGGGCAGGTTGATCGTGGTCTCGGTCGAGGACGAGAGCTCGATCTTCGCCTTCTCCGCGGCCTCGCGGAGACGCTGGAGAGCCATCTTGTCCTTGGACAGGTCCACGCCGTGCCCGTTGGCGAACTGCTTCACCAGGTAGTCGACGACCCGCTGGTCCCAGTCGTCACCACCGAGGTGGTTGTCACCGTTGGTGGCCTTCACCTCGACGACGCCGTCGCCGATCTCCAGGAGGGACACGTCGAAGGTGCCGCCACCGAGGTCGAAGACGAGGATCGTCTGGTCGTCCTTGTCGAGGCCGTACGCCAGCGCGGCGGCGGTCGGCTCGTTGACGATGCGCAGGACGTTCAGGCCCGCGATCTCACCGGCCTCCTTGGTCGCCTGGCGCTCCGAGTCGTTGAAGTACGCCGGGACGGTGATCACCGCGTCGGTGACCTTCTCGCCCAGGTAGGACTCGGCGTCGCGCTTCAGCTTCTGCAGGATGAAGGCGCTCATCTGCTGCGGGTTGAAGTTCTTGCCGTCGAGCTCGATCTTCCAGTCAGTGCCCATGTGGCGCTTGACCGAACGGATCGTCCTGTCGACGTTGGTGACCGCCTGGCGCTTGGCGACCTCGCCGACAAGCACCTCGCCGTTCTTCGCGAAGGCGACGACGGACGGCGTGGTCCTGGCGCCTTCGGCGTTGGTGATGACGGTGGGCTCGCCGCCTTCGAGAACGCTGACGACGGAGTTAGTCGTGCCCAGGTCGATGCCGACCGCACGTGCCATTTCAATTCCTCCAACTGACTACTTGAGTGGATCTGACTCAAGGATGCATGACACCCACCCCGGAGTCAAAGGACCTGAGCCACTTACGCTCAACTTATGTGCTCACCCAGGCTCCGACCTGGCCTTTTCATGGCTCAGGCGGCAACAAAGGCCTCCCGGAACCTCCGCGATCCGCGACACCCGCCATGCGCCGCACGTCGCGCACACCCCACCCACCATCGCACCGTGGGATCGTTCTGTCACAAAATGCATCGAGACGGTCATACCGTCACGTCACCGACTCCGGGCAGGCGCAATGCGGAACGCGAAGCAGACTGCGGCACGAAGGACACGACGCCCCGTGGCGCAGGCGACGGCCAGGGCGGCGGACGCGGCGGCCGACCGCGCCGCCAGGACACTGGCGTCCGTGACCGCGAAGCGGTCCCTGGACCTGGCGCTCGGCTCCGCCCTCCTGCTCCTGGCGGCACCCCTGCTGGCCGTCGCCGCCCTGACCCTCGCCCTGCGGACCGGGAGGACCGGCGTACTGAGGCGTGAGATCCGGATCGGCCTCGGCGGCCGCCCCTTCGAGCTGCGCTCGCTGCGCACCCGGCGGCTCCGGCTCGACCTGCTGTCCCGCCTGCCCCACGTCGTGAGAGGGGAGCTCGCCCTCGTCGGCCCGGCCCCCCTCACCCCGGACGAGGCCGCCCTGCTCGGACCGGCCGCCGGGCGCTGGCGACAGGGCCTGCGGCCCGGCCTGACCGGCCTGGCCCAGGTGCGCGCCCGCTCCGGAATGCCCTGGGACGAACCCGCCCTCCTCGACGCCCACTACGCAGAGCATCATGGGACTGGGCTCGACCTGGCGATCCTGGCGCAATCCGTACGCATCCCGCTGCACACGGCCCTGCGCCGGCTGCGCCGCCCGGGGAAGGCCCACCTGAGCGACACAGATCACCGCCTGCCCGGCTACAGCGTGGCGGAATAAGTGGATAGTGTCAGCACAGACTGATTAAGTTACTGCTTAGTAATCGCTTGTACGCGCTGGATCCCACCCTCGCAGGCCCGAGGAGCCCCACATGCAACTCGCCGCGATCATCGTGTCGCTGGTGCTGACTGTCGTCGGCGTTGCGCTCATCGCCCGAGCCGTCGCGCAGATCTACCGGTTCGTCCGTCTCGGACAGCCGGTGCCGGCAGGCAGCCGCACCGACGACCCCAAGCAGCGCACGATCACCCTGGTCAAGGAGTTCCTCGGCCACACCCGGATGAACCGGTGGGGGATCGTGGGCTTCGCCCACTGGTTCGTCGCGATCGGCTTCCTGACCCTGCCGCCGACGCTGCTCCAGGCGTACGGACAGCTCTTCCAGGCCGACTGGGTGCTGCCGATCGTCGGCGGCTGGCTGCCGTTCGAGATGTACATCGAGTTCATCGGCATCATGACCGTGCTCGGCATCGTCACGCTGATGGCCATCCGACTGCTGAACCTGCCCTCGCGGGCCGGCCGCAAGTCCCGCTTCGCCGGCTCGAAGGCCTGGCAGGCGTACTTCGTCGAGTACGTCATCCTCGTCATCGGCCTGGCGATCCTGGCCCTGCGCGGCCTCGAAGGCGCGATCCACCACGTCGAGGGCTACGAGGCCGCCTACTTCGTCTCGTATCCCCTGGTGCTCGCCTTCAAGGGCCTCGCGCTCGGCACGCTGCAGAACCTCATCTACTTCACCGCGATGATCAAGATCGGCACCTCGCTGATCTGGATGATCACGGTCTCGCTCAACACCAACATGGGTGTCGCCTGGCACCGCTTCCTCGGCTTCCCGAACATCTGGTTCAAGCGCAACGCCGACGGCGACGTCGCGCTCGGCGCGTTGCAGCCGATGACCAGCGGCGGCCAGGAGATCGACTGGGAGGACCCGGGCGAGGACGACACCTTCGGTGTCTCCCAGGTCGAGCAGTTCTCCTGGAAGGGCATCCTCGACTTCTCCACGTGCACCGAGTGCGGCCGCTGCCAGTCGCAGTGCCCCGCCTGGAACACGGGCAAGCCTCTCTCCCCGAAGCTCCTGATCATGTCCCTGCGCGACCACGCGCACGCCAAGGCTCCGTACCTGCTGGCCGGCGGCGGCAAGGACATGGAGGGCAACGAGAAGGCCACCGAGGAGCAGCTCAAGGACGTCCCCGCGGCCGCCCTCGCGGAGGCCGAGCGCCCCCTCATCGGCACCGCCGAGGAGAATGGCGTCATCGACCCGGACGTGCTGTGGTCCTGCACCACCTGCGGCGCGTGCGTGGAGCAGTGCCCGGTCGACATCGAGCACATCGACCACATCGTCGACATGCGCCGCTACCAGGTGATGATCGAGTCCGCGTTCCCGTCCGAGGCGGGCACGATGCTCAAGAACCTGGAGAAGAAGGGCAACCCCTGGGGGCTCGCCAAGAAGCAGCGCGTGGAGTGGACCAAGGAGGTCGACTTCGAGGTCCCGATCGTCGGCAAGGACGTCGAGGACCTCAGCGAGATCGAGTACCTGTACTGGGTCGGCTGCGCGGGCGCCCTCGAGGACCGTGCCAAGAAGACGACGAAGGCCTTCGCGGAGCTCCTCCACATCGCGGGCGTCAAGTTCGCGATCATGGGCGGCGACGAGAAGTGCACCGGTGACTCGGCCCGCCGCCTCGGCAACGAGCCGCTGTTCCAGCAGCTCGGCCAGGAGAACGTCGCGATGCTGAACATGGCGTTCGGCGAGTCCGCCCCGGGCGAGGAAGGGGCGGACGGCTCGACGAAGAAGGCGAAGGCGACGAAGAAGATCGTCGCGACCTGCCCGCACTGCTTCAACACCATCGCGAACGAGTACCCGCAGCTCGGCGGCGAGTACGAGGTCATCCACCACACGCAGCTGCTCCAGCACCTGGTGGACGAGGGCAAGCTGGTCCCGGTGACGCCGGTCGAGGGTCTGATCACGTACCACGACCCCTGCTACCTGGGCCGTCACAACAAGATCTACACGCCCCCGCGCGAGATCATCGCCAAGGTGCCGGGTCTGCGGAACGAGGAGATGCACCGCCACAAGGAGCGCGGCTTCTGCTGTGGCGCCGGTGGTGCCCGGATGTGGATGGAGGAGCGGATCGGCAAGCGCGTCAACAACGAGCGCGTCGACGAGGCCCTCTCCCTCAACCCGGACATCGTCTCCACCGCCTGCCCGTTCTGCCTCGTCATGCTGACCGACTCGGTCAACGGCAAGAAGAACGACGGCAAGGCCAAGGAGTCGATCCAGGTCGTCGACGTGTCACAGCTGCTCCTGGAGTCGGTGAAGACACCCGCGGACCCGGCGGGCGAGGCGGAGACCGCCGACCAGCCGGAACCGGAACCCGCTCAGTAGCTGTCTCCCACCACGGAAGCGGCCGGACCTGCCTCGGGGGCAGGACCGGCCGCTTCCGCGTGTCCGGGGTGCCGCTGAGGCCCTTCCCTGGTACCGCAGACCCCCCAGGGTTCCCTTAGGGGATGTCACAGCTAGGCCGCAATGGGGCCCGTGTTCCCCCGGCCCTCACACCGCACCCATACGGACCAGGTACGTTCGATGTGTGGCTGGATTCAGGATCGGACGCGGCCGGGACAACCGCACACCGCAGCAACACCCGCAGCAGCAACAGCCGTACGGCACGCAGGCGACACCGCCGCAGCCGTACGGCGGGCAGTCGTGGCCCCCGACAGGAGGCCACGGCGTGCCGTACGGAGGCCCCCAGGGCGCCCCGTACGGCGGCGGGCACGGCGGCAACGGACACGGGGGTGGGAACGGGCACGCAGGCGGGCACGGCGAACCGGAGTACTTCGGCGACCCGCACCACCAGCCCTCGCAACAGCAACAGGACCCGTATGCCAACGCCCCGGGACACACCCAGGCGTTCAGCATCAACGAGGACCCGTACGGCGACGGGAACACCTACCAGGCCGGCCAGGCCCCCGCACAGCCCACAGGGCCGCGACTGCACTGGAAGCAGCTGCTGAGCGGCATCGTGATGCGGCCGGGACCGACGTTCTGGCAGATGCGCGACTACCCCGTCTGGGGCACCGCGATCACGGTCACGTTCGTCTACGGCCTGCTCGCGCTCTTCGGCTTCGACCAGGCGCGCGACGAGGCGATCCACGCGGAGGTCTCCACGGTCGCCCCGTACGTGGTCTTCACGGGCATCGGCTTCGTCATCGGCGGCCTGGTCCTCGGCGCGGTCACCCACACCCTGGCCCGCCAGCTCGGCGGCACGGGCTCCTGGCAACCGACCGTGGGCCTGTCGATGCTCATCATGTCGATCACGGACGCACCGCGCCTGATCTTCGCCCTGTTCCTGGGCGGCGAGAACTCCCTGGTCCAGATCCTCGGCTGGATCACCTGGCTGGCAGCCGGCGCGCTGTTCACCTCGATGGTGAGCAAGTCGCACGACCTGCCGTGGCCGAAGGCCCTGGGCGCATCCGCGATCCAGCTGGTCGCGCTGCTCTCGATCATCAAGCTGGGCACGATCTGATCCGACGCGATCTGATCCGACACGGGAGGGCCCCGGTGCACCGCACCGGGGCCCTCCCGTGTGTCTGTCCTGTTGGTCGCGTGCCTAGGAGTCGAGGACCTGACCCTCACGACGCACGACGGGCTTCTCCACGCTCCACGGGAAGTTGATCCACTGATCGGTCCTCTTCCACACGTACTCGCATTGCACCAGCGAATGCGGCTTCTCGTAGATGACCGCGCTGCGCACCTCGGCCACGTGGTCGATGCAGAAGTCACGGACCAGCTTCAGCGTCTTACCCGTGTCGGCGACGTCGTCGGCGATCAGGACCTTCTTCTGCGTGAAGTCGATGGCGTTGGGAACGGGCGCCAGCATGACCGGCATCTCCAGCGTGGTCCCGACCCCGGTGTAGAACTCGACGTTCACCAGGTGGATGTTCTTGCAGTCCAGGGCATACGCCAGACCGCCTGCGACGAAGACCCCGCCCCGCGCGATGCTCAGGACGACATCCGGCTCGTAACCGTCGTCGGCCACCGCCTGCGCCAGCTCACGTACGGCGTGCCCGAAGGCGTCGTACGTCAGGTTCTCCCGCTCGTCACCAGCCATGCCGCATCACACCTGTGTCCGGTGGAAATTCATGAAGGAACGCGAGGCGGTCGGCCCTCGCTGCCCCTGATAACGCGATCCGTAACGCTCGGATCCGTACGGGAATTCGGAGGGAGAGGTCAGCCGGAACATACACAGCTGCCCGATCTTCATACCCGGCCAGAGCTTGATCGGCAACGTCGCCAGATTGGACAGCTCCAGGGTCACGTGCCCCGAGAAACCGGGGTCGATGAACCCGGCCGTGGAATGCGTCACCAGCCCGAGCCGGCCCAGCGAGCTCTTTCCCTCCAGCCGCGACGCCAGGTCGTCGGGGAGCGAGATGACCTCGTAGGTCGACGCCAGGACGAACTCCCCGGGATGGAGGATGAACGCCTCGTCACCGTCCGGCTCGACCTGACGGGTCAGGTCCACCTGCTCGACGGCGGGATCGATATGCGGATAGCGGTGGTTCTCGAACACCCGGAAGTAGCGGTCGAGCCGCACGTCGATGCTCGAGGGCTGCACCATCGAAGCGTCGAACGGGTCAATGCGAACCCGCCCGGCATCGATCTCGGCCCGGAGGTCCTTATCTGAGAGAAGCACGCACCGAGGATACGCAGAACGCGCGAGCCGGCCCCAACCGGACCGCCCCGCGCGCGCCTGCCGCAGACCTACGACGCCCTCCGGCGCCCTCTATCGCTCCTCGAACACCACAGGCACCGCCTGCCTCAACCGCGCGCAGCGCGGACAGCGGATGAGCCTCCCGGGACCGATCCGGCCGGATCCGAGCTGCTGCATCGGAAACGACGAGGTAGCAAAAACGTGCCCTTCGGCACAGCGGACGACGGTGCGCTCCATCGACTCCATCAAGTCCCTTCCCCAACCAGCCTTGGACGAGACCGCCACATTAGGGGATGAACAGGACGCCACTCCAAGCGGCACTCCGAGCACACACGCTACGCCCTCAACTCCCGCCACCCGCACCCGCGTCCACACCCCGGAACGACGCACGGACCCCGCGGCGAACACGCCGGGGGCCTGCGATGGGGTAGAGTGTGCGACGATGCAGCGCCGATCACCGGCACGCTTCGCGGGTGTAGTTTAATGGTAGAACATGAGCTTCCCAAGCTCAGAGCGCGAGTTCGATTCTCGTCACCCGCTCCACGCAAAAGCCCCAGGCCAGCGGCCGGGGGCTTCTTTGTTGTCCGGACCTCGCTACGTCTTAAGCGGCCGGTCTGTTCATCCTGACCGGCCCGCGCCTCCGGTCGCACGCCCTGTCGATCCCGTCCATGCGTCGCAGGCCACAGGTCCACGGAGACCGCCCTGGGTCGGCAGGGACGGTGGAACCGCTGGTTCATGCCGAGCGTGATGTCCTACGGTGTTTCGACCCCGGAACCGACACCGGGGCCAGTGGACGGTGGCACGTGAACGGGGGCTCGATGGCTGACGAGACCGCACTGGCGGATCGGATCGCCGAGCGGCGGGCCGGCATCGGAGATCCGCGGGCGATGCTGGGTGAGTTGCGGCGAGCGTTGGTGCTGGTGCCTTTCGACGGTGGCGGGCTGTGGACCGCGGAGTTCGGCGGCATCCGCTGGGTCTGCGGGTTCACCGACGAGGAAGCGCTGGCCCGGTTCGCCCAGGCACGCAGCACTACGGACGATGCCGGGGCTGTCGGGCGGTCATGGGAGTACGCGGAACTGCGGGGTGCGCGGCTTCTGGACGAGGTCATTCCGGCGATGGGCGTGCCGGCTGGCCTCGCGGTGAACATCGCCGACCCGGACGGCTCGATGCTCTTCCCTCCGGTGACGGGGATCGTGCCTGACGCGGTCGCCGTCGACACGCAGGATGCGGAAGCCCCGGTGGGAGCACATACGCATGACGGGGGACGGGGCCGATGAGCGGCAGTGGCGCTGAGGATCTGAACGTAGACCGGGCCAGTGTCCAGCAGATCACCAGTGGTCTGCGGGCCGCGGTGGCGGAGCTGAAGGAGTTCGGTACCGGCACGGGGGCGGTGCTGGGCAAAGGGCTGTCGGACCTGTCCATGACCGGCATGGAGGCGGGTCACCACGGGCTGTCGGTGGACTTCGAGGACTTCTGCGAGCGGTGGGAGTGGGGGGTTAGGGCCCTGGTCCAGGACGCCAACGCCATCGCGGCGAAGCTGGGTCTGGCCGCCGGGATCCTGTGGGAGGAGGACCAGTACGTCCAGGGCACCATGAAGGTCGTGGTCAACGCAGGTGTGGGCAACCCCCACGCGTCCGAGGACGAGATCGTCAAGCAGAACTGGGGCGACGTGTTCACCCCGGACTACCTCAGCCCCGACTACAGCGCGGAGTCGTTCGAGCGGGCCGCGGACGAGGCCGGGCAGACCTGGAAGGACACCGGACGGGCACTGCTGACCGAGGGGAACGGCGGCCGTCAGGCAGACCAGCTGAACGACATGCTCGGCGTCGACAAGGAAGCCTTCGACCGCTCCGTGGACGAGACGTTCGGGCCCTCGCCCGAGGAGCGGGCACAACAACAGCAGCAGGGCAACGGGGGGAACTGATCCATGGGGCTCGGGGATATCGTCAGCGACCTCACTCCGGACGTCGTCGAGGACGCCTTCGAGGACGGTGTCGAGTGGGCCGGCAACCGGGTCGAGGACGCCGGCAACTGGACGGCCGACCGACTGCAGGACGTGGGCTGGGACTCCGGCGCGGACTGGGTGCGCGAACAGTCACGTTCGCTGGCGAACCGGATGGGCGCCGAGGTCAACGAGATGGACCTCGGGCAGACCGAGGACAAGACGAAACTCATCTACGGAAGCCCGTCGGAACTCCGCTCGACCGCGTCCCACCTCAAGGACCTGCAGGGCGCTTTCGACAAGGTCGGCGGCGGCATGAGGGGACTGGACTCCTCCGCCCTCAAGGGGCAGGCGGCGGACGCGTTCCGGGACTCGGTGTCCGTCGAACCGCCGAAGTGGTTCAAGGCCGCCGACGCATTCGAGAAGGCCGCGGGCGCACTGGAATCGTTCGCCGGGACCGTCGAATGGGCACAGGGCCAGGCCCAGGCGGCGATCGACAAGTGGAAAGCGGGCACCAAGGCGTCCGAGGAGGCGATGGACGCCCACAACGAACAGTGCGACACGTACAACCGGGCCGCCGACACGTACAACGCCATGCCCGCCGACGAGCGCGATCCGTCCACGTTGCCGCCGAGGCCCGGCGAGTTCAAGGACCCGGGCAAGGCCCGCATGGAAGAAGCGCAGCAGCTGCTGACGGAGGCACGTAAGCAGCGGAACACGGCAGCGGCGACGGCCCGTACGGCGGTGGCGGCCGCACGGGACACTGCACCGAAGAAGCCCAGGTACGCCCAGCAGGTCGCGGACGGGCTCGCCGAGTACGAGGTGGTGAAGACCCACTTCGGCGGCGGCATCGCCAAGGGCACAGCGGGCCTCGTCACCTTCGCACGCAGCGTCAACCCGACGGACCCGTACAACCTCACCCACCCCGCCGAATACGCCCTCTCGCTGAACAACACCGCTGCCGGACTGGTCCAGGTCGCCAACGACCCCTGGGGTGCCGGCAAACAGATGGTCACCAACTTCATGAAGGACCCGGCCGAAGGCTTCGGCCGGCTCGTCCCCGACCTTGTCCTCACCGCCGCCACCGGCGGCGCCGGAGCCGGAGTCAAAGGAGCGCGGGTCGCCAAGGAGCTCGCGGACCTCGCACAGGACGCGAACAAGGCCCGCCGCCTGGTGGACGACGCCCCCGAAGGCACCCACAACCGGCCCGACAGCGAGCGCACCGCCGAAGGCACCGACCCGGTCGACCTCGCCTCCGGCCGCATGTTCCTCCCGCAGACCGATGTGGTGCTCCCCGGGGTACTGCCCCTCGCCTTCACCCGCCGAGTGGAGTCGGGTTACACCGCCGGCCGGTTCTTCGGCCCCTCCTGGTCCTCCACCGTCGACGAACGCCTGGAGATCGACGCCAACGGCGTCATCCACGTCACCGACGACGGCCTCCTGATCACCTACCCCCACCCCGTCCCCGGCTCACCGACCCGCCCGGAGACCGGCACCTCACGCAGGGTTCTCAGCCGCGACGAGGGGGGCGACTACACGCTCACCGACCCCGAGAGCCGGCTGACCAAGCACTTCGTCAGCCCTCCCGGAACGGAGCCCGGCGAGGATGGTACTGCGTGGCTCGTGCAGGTCTCCGACCGCAACAGCAACATCATCAGCATCGACCGCACCGACGACGGCACACCCCTGGCGCTCGTCCATTCCGCCGGCTATCACCTCGTCCTGGCCACGGTCGAAGCGCGGGTCACCGGGGTGTCCCTGCGGGACAAGGGCGGGGCGGCACTCCCTGTCAGGTCTTACGGCTACACGGACGGCAACCTCACGACCGTCACCAAGCCCTCCGGCGCTGCCCTCACGTTCGAGTACGACGACCGCCACCGGATCACGGCATGGATCGACTCCAACCATCGTCGCTACGACTATGCCTACGACGACCGCGACCGCGTCATCGCTGAAGGCGGCGAGCGCCGACACCTACAGGTCGTCATCGACTACAGCGAACCAGAGTCGACCACCGGTCACCGCGTGACCACGGTGACAAACGTGCAAGGGCACACCACCCGCTATCACATCGACGACCGTTGCCGCGTCGTGGCCTCCACGGATCCGCTCGGGCACACCACACGCTTCGCGTACGACGAGCACGGCAACCTGGTCTCCCGCACCGATCCGCTGGACCGCACTACCTCCTTTGTCCATGACGACGACGGACGGCTCACCACCGTCGTCCGCCCCGACGGCAGCGAACTCCACAGCGAGCGGGACGCGGCGGGCCTACGGTCCACCTACACCCTTGCGGACGGCACGCGCTGGCAACAGGAGTTCGACGACCGCGGCAACCGCGTCGCGCTCACCGGCCCGTCCGGTCACACCACGCGCTACTCGTACGACGACCACGGCCGGTACGTCTCCGTCACGGACGCGCTGGGAGCGGTGACCGAGATCCGGTGTGATTCTGCGGGTTCCCCCCTTCGCGTGACCGATCCGCTCGGGGCCTCGGCATGCTTCCAGTTGGATGCGTTCGGCCGTCCCGTACGGATGGAGGATCCGCTGGGAGCCGTCACGGAGTTCGAGTGGACGGCCAACGGCGAGCTGGCTCGCCGCACGGGCCCCGGCGGCGTGCTGGAGAGCTGGAGCTATGACGGCGAAGGCAACCGCCTCACCCACACCGACCCCGTGGGCGGCACCAGCCGCTTCGAGTACACCCACTTCGACCTGCTTTCCGCCCGCACAGGGCCGGACGGCACCCGCCACGAGTTCGTCCACGACACCGATCTGCGTCTGACAGAGGTCATCAACCCGCAGGGACTGACATGGTCGTACACCTACGATCCGGCTGGGCGGCTCATAGCCGAGACGGATTTCGACGGTCGTACCCTTTCGTACGACGTCGACCCGGCCGGGCAGGTAAGCAGCCGGATGAACCTGCTGGGCGGCAGAGTCGACTACGAGCACGATCTGCTGGGCCGCGTGATCCGCAAGGACGTGGCAGGAGAGGTCACGACGTACGCCTACGACAGGGCCGGGCGCATGATCCGGGCGACCGCTCCGCAGAGCGAGCTGATCTACCAGTACGATCGAGCGGGTCGGGTCAAGACGGAAATGGTCGACGGCCAGGTCATGACGTACGCCTACGACGCCCTGGGCCGTCGCATCCGTCGCGTAACTCCCACCGGGCGGCTCACGGCCTACGGATACGACGGCATGGATCGTCTCGTCCACCTCACCACCGACGGTCACCGGATCGCCTTCGCCTACGACGCGAACGGTCGGGAACGAGAGCGTTCCTTCGGTGACACGCTGACGCTCACGTCGAGCTTCGACGAAGCAGGCCGTCTCTGTGCCGAGCGCTTCAGCAACGCTGCCCGCACGCTCATCAGCCGTACTTACAGCTATCGGCCGGATGGGCATCTCCTAAATCTGGACGACACCGCACGTGGCGCGAGGGCGTTCGAGCTGGACGCCGCAGGCCGGGTAACCGCCGTCAGCGCAGCGGGCTGGAGAGAGGCGTACGCGTACGATTCCGCCGGCAACCAGACGGCGGCTTCGTGGCCGGTCTCCCACGCGGGTGGCGCGGCCAGCGGCCCCCGCGCCTACGAGGGCACCACCATCACACGCGCGGGAGACACCCGCTACGAGCACGACGCGCTCGGCCGCATCACCCTGCGGCAGAGGACCAGGCTGTCCCGCAAACCCGACACGTGGCGGTACACCTGGGACACCGAAGACCGCCTCACGGTGGCGGTGACTCCGGACGGCACCCGCTGGTGCTACGCATACGATGCGTTGGGACGGCGAACCCGCAAGCAGCGGCTGGGCGGCGACGGGCGAACCGTGGTGGAGGAGACCAGGTTCACCTGGGACGGCTCCACCCTCTGCGAACAGACCACCACCTCGGCGGATGTGCCTCACACCGTCGCCCTCACATGGGACCACCAAGGCGTGCGGCCGCTGGCACAGAGCGAGCGCATCTTGGCCGGGGATAGCGCGCAGTCGACCATCGACCAACGGTACTTCGCCATCGTTACCGATCTCATCGGCTCTCCGACCGAGCTGATCGACGAGACCGGCGAGCTCGCCTGGCGCACGCGGACCTCTCTCTGGGGAACGACCACCTGGGCCAGGAACAGCAAAGCTCACATCCCTCTACGCTTCCCCGGCCAGTACCACGATCCCGAAACGGGTCTGCATTACAACGTCAACCGCCACTACGACCCGGAAACCGCCCGGTATCTCACACCCGACCCTCTTGGGCTCGAACCGGCTCCCAACGCGTTCGCCTACGTCCACAACCCCTACCGCTGGTGCGACCCGCTCGGCCTCGCCCCGTACGACCCCCTCCGCGAGGGGTACACCTCGTCCCCGGGCTTTCAGAAGGATCCGTACCACCCTGACGTCGTCGAGAGACGAATCGAGGCGAATCGCGAGCTCTACGGCATCAAGGACCCCGATGCCAAGGGAATGATCGGGGCCAACGGCACACAGATCACCAGCAAGACGTTGTGGAACCATGGGCCGTACCGGATCGACGTGGAAAACCCCGACCCCGGCGGGCGAGCGGGGCAGCTCCACTTCCAGGACCAGAGCAACAAGGGCGCGAAGTACCAGTACGACTTCGATACAGGAAAATTCGAAGGGCTTCCACGCAGCGTCGAGAAAGCTGTCGGAAGCAGTCCGGGCTTCATCGCAGGGATCAGAAAGGGGCTCGCCGCACTCGGCGAGGGATAGGCATGCGAAACAATCCTCGAATGCGGGAGATCCTGCGGACGACAGACGTCACCGACCTGAGCGCTCGGGACATTCCCCCCATGTTCCTTGAGGTCGTGGAGCGCGGGTGGTCCCTCACGGCCGCCGGTGGGCGCGTGCTGACCGACCTCCGTCCGGAGGCGCCTGGCACCTACGTCGACCGACTCACGGAGGAGACGACGGTAAATGGGAGGGGAATGACTGATTACGACCTCCCGGCCGCACCGGACGAACGTACGCCCCTCCTCGTCCGGAGATGCCTGGCGTATGTGTGCGCCTGCCTTCGGAAAGCGCAGGAGGAGTTCGGTGACACTCAGGTGAAGGCGTACGTCTCCCTCTCCTTCGCCGATACCGAGGAGGCCCTCCTCACCTCCAACGTCACCTTCTGCACCCCGCTTCCCGACGTCCGCCCCTATATCCCGGGCCTGGAGGCTGTTACGGACGCGGCCGTCGCGGAGATCTCGCTGGAGGACTGCTCGGCTTGGGCGTGAGGACCCCTTGGCCCCCTCTGCTCGTGCCCCATCCGTGCCCAGCAGAGCGGACAACAGCGGTCAGGTACGGCGTCCGAAGACCATCCCAACCTCGTGCGTCTCAGCCAAACATGCAGGTCAGGGCCAATACGACCGTTCAAGAACCGTTGATTCCCAAGCTCAGAGCGCGAGTTCGATTCTCGTCACCCGCTCCATGAAAAAGCCCCAGGCCAGCGGCCGGGGGCTTCTTGGTATGCGGCACCTTGTCACCGTCCGGTCGGCTTCTGTGGCCTCTCCCTGGATAATCGACGTATGGCATCACAGCCCAGCCTCTCCGATCTCCGCCGTGCCAAGTTCGCCCGGCGCGCGCCCGCATCGCTCTCCGAGCTCGCCGGCCCCGAGCACGGCACAGTGAGCCTGCCCCTCCACCTGGCGTGGTCGGGACTGACCACGTTCGACCTCGACCAGCCCCGTCTACGGATGAGCTACTACCGCATCGTCCTGGCCGAGGGCCAGCACGACGATCTGATCCAGCACCTCAATCGCGGCCTTCTCATCAGCCTGTGGCCCACACTGCGCACGCTGATCAGCCGTGATGTCCGTGAAGTCTGGGAACGCTCCTTCGACGAGCTGGCTCACAGTGCCCAGGCCGCTGCGTGAATCTCACCGGTCTGCACCGTCGTCTGCTTGCAGACGTGCTCGCCGTAGGCGGCGAATATCCTCTGGCGCTCACCGGTGGCTACGCAGTCCAGGCGCACGGCCTGGTCGACCGACTCAGCCAGGACCTCGATGTCGCGACCGAAAACCCCGAGCGCATGGACAACATTGCGACTGCCGTACGCAGCGGCTTGGAGCAGCGCGGGTGGCAGGTCAGTGCTCTGGAAACAGACCCGCTGTCCGCGCGCCTGATCGTCACCGACCCTGTCAGCCGCGAAGAGTGCGAGGTCGACATCCTCAAGGAAGCACTCTGGCGGCCACCCGTACACACCGACCACGGATTGGTGCTGTCCCTTGAAGATGTCGTCGGAACCAAAGTTCGCGCACTCTTCGACCGCGGACTCGCCAGGGACCTGATCGACGTACAGGCTGCTGCGAACCGCTGGAGCCATATCGAACTCGAAGAGCTCGGTCGACGTCACGCCCGCGACTCCTTCGACCTGAGCGAGCTCCAAGCACGGTTGATGGGAGCCGACTGGATCGACGACACGGAATTCGCCGCCTACGGACTCGACGATCAAGCGATCACCGGGCTGCGCCAGTGGGCGCAGGCATGGGCCACCGACATCGGCGAACGGCTCCAAGAGTTGGAGACTCCGCACGAAGACTGATGGCCGCATGGAGGCCGGATGCGCTCAGCACAATGCACGCCATGCCACTCGGCTCACGCCCGGCCGTGCCCCATCCGTGCCCAGCAGAGCGGACAGAAGCGGTCAGCTACTGTGCCCGGAGACAGCTCCAGCATCGCACGTCTAGACCAAACGTCCAGGTCAGAGCTAATGCAGCCGTTCAAGAACCGTTGATTCCCAAGCTCAGAGCGCGAGTTCGATTCTCGTCACCCGCTCCACGCAAAAGCCCCAGGCCAGCGGCCCGGGGCTTCTTTGTTGTCTGGACCAGTTCAGGGGTCCTGCACCAGATCCCCACCACCCCAGCGGCCACTGATCTCACCGACTGCTCAGGCCGCGCCTGGCAGGCCCCTCGTCCAGAGCTCTTCAGCATGCTCGACGAACCGGTCATGTATCCCGCTGTCACCTTGGCGTGACAGGTGAAGCAACGGTGAGTCGTGTCCGCAAGCCTCGCCAGGTGCGGCGCGACCATCACCTGTTGATCGAATCGGAACACCGACAGGCATCTTCGTAAGCGGAGTCGATCTCCTCCAGGGTCTCCTCGAAACTGCGTCCCGGGAACACCCTCATGAACATGACGTCGAGGCCAAGGGGCCACTCGTTCGAACTCTGGGCAGGATCACAACCAGCCGGGCAGACCTTGCCCCTTACGTTCCCGATCCAGGATTGACCGAGTAATATCCAGCCCTCCGGGGGGGTGGGTAGATGCGGCGAGTGATGGCATGCGCACTTTTCGTGGCGGTAGGAGTGGCAATGCTATCCGGATGCGGCGCGCAGATACTGCCATTGGTTGGCGTACAACTCGATACCGAGGGCGCTCCGCATGTCCTGTTGCGGCCGTGCGGGAACGACAAGATCCGAGGACCGCATCTACAGGGATTCGCGGTAACCAAGCAAGCTGAAAGTGTCGGCCTTCTTGATGGGGAGAGCCTCTCCGGCTGGAAGATTCCAGGTGAGCACGCGTCCGGGGATGTCAGCTTTCCGCTCTTCGCGCCGCCCTCACCATGGGCTGCTGTGCCGGTGGGGGATCAGGACCTGCGCGCCAACCTCACCTACCAAGTCTCCTTCAGCAAGGCTGAGTTCAATTACGACTACACCGGTCTCGTGACCTTCCGCTTGACGGATGTCGAGGCTTTGGAGCCCGGTCAAGTATGGTCCGATGGCCAGAGCATGCCGCGCGAAGTCTTCGAGGAGTTGGCCGAGGATTCCTGCTGACCACAGCCGTTCCAACGTCGATGCACCCCCGCGAGCCCGACTTGCCGCCGTACCAGATGGTCCTGTCGGAGACTGATTGGGGCTCACTCGAGACGCCTTTTGGGAACGGTGAGGACCTCCCCGAGGTCCTCGCACGGCTGCTGACGCCCGACCCCAGGGTCCAGGTCAACGCTCTGTCAGAACTACGTGAGATGGTCGGCCACCAGAACACCATCCACGAAGCCACTGCCCCCGCCGCCCTGTATGTCGCCGGCATCCTCACCCACCCGGCGGCCACAACCCCCCGGCCCTATCGCAACGTCCCTATTCGCGCGACGCTGTTGAACTGGTTGGCTTCCACGGCCTACGACGCCTCCGACGAGATTGTGGGCCGCACGGAGCAGTACTCCCCTGGATTCCTCGCCCCTGGCACCATCGTGGCGTCCTTCCGAGACCTGCGCCCGATGCTCTATCGGGCGGTCTCGCCCTTCCTCCGAGACAGCCACGAGGACGTGCGCGAAGCAGCCGTTGTCGCCGGGCTCATCCTTGCCGAGCACCCCGCGCTCGCCGGACACCGCGATCACCTCGCCGTGCACGCGCGCGCCATCCTGGACACCAGCGGCGACGACCCCAACCGGCGTGTTGCCCGGAGGGCGCTCGAAGCGTGGGGCCACGACGCCCCCGACTCCGAGCCTTTGCTGGAGGAGTCCTGGGCCTGGGGGCCACACAGTGATGGCCGCAGCTATCTCGAACCGCCCTTCTGACCGATACGCGCATGGTCGGCGGACTCGTACTCCCAGTGCCGGAAACCACACCCTTCGGTCGCAAAACCTTGACCGGAAGGATCGGTGCCGCAAACCCAAGCACCCTCGCGCATACTCCAGTATGCTTGGTGTGTGTCCTCAACGACTCGCATCACCGTCACGCTCCCCAGCGATCAGGTGGCGGAGCTCCGCAAGCTCACGGACAACGTCTCCGGCTACGTAGCCGAAGCCGTAGCCCGCCAGATCCGGCACCAGCTCCTGGGCGACGACCTCCGCCGTCACGAGGAGGAGCACGGCCCCTTCAGCGACGAGGAGCTCACCGAGGCCCGCGCGAAGATCTTCGGCTCCGCCGACACCTCCACGGGCGCGGACGCCGCGTGAGCGAGCGCATCGAGACCGTTGTCCTGGACTCGCAAGGGCTCTCCGCCTGGATCGCGCAGGATCGCAAGCTGCTCGCGATGCTTCAGGTCTTCCATGACATGGGAGCCGACCTGGTCATCGGGGCCAACACCATCGTGGAAGTCAGCCACTCCCGCACCAACATGCCTCGCCTGAACTGGGCTCTCTCCCGCGTCAAGGTGGAGCCGGTCACCGAACAAGCGGCGAAAGCAGCAGCGGAACTCCTCAAAGCCGCTGGACTGCACGGACACAAGTACGCCATCGACGCCACGGTCGCCGAGGCCGCCCTGCGCCAGCCCAAACCCGTCGCCCTCCTGACCTCCGACAGCGACGACATGACCAAACTCTGCGGCAACCAGGTCCGCATCATCCCTCTCTGACGAGCCGGCCCACCCCGAGCACACCCCCTGGCAGGGTCCGTCGCACCGCTACCCTCGTGCCCCGTCCGTGCCCAGCAGAGCGGACAACAACGGTCGAGTACGGCTTCCACAGACCGTGGCCATCTACGCCGACCGACGCAAAAGCGCAGTTCAGTGCCTCTTCGGTGGCCCAAGAACCGCTGATTCCCAAGCTCAGAGCGCGAGTTCGACTCTCGTCACCCGCTCCATGAAAAAGCCCCAGGCCAGTGGCCGGGGGCTTTGTTGTTGCTCAAGCCCGATCGAGCGCCCTGTGTACCCGTTCTGCACCCAACGCGTCCGTCGGCTTCTTCAGGTCGCCAGCACCTCGCGAGCACATATGTCAACTATGATAGTTGTTATATGCTTCAGTGCATGGAAACAAAGACATACACAACCATCGACCTGCGCAAGGGGATGGGCGAGATCCTGGACCGGACCCGGATCGCCGGTGAGGCCGCCGCCATCACCCGCAAGGGGAGGACGGTCGCCTACTTGGTGCCGGCCGAGTGGTTCGAGGAGATGGCTCGTCGGCACCAGTCGCACGAGGACCGGCACGAGGCGGCCTGACCCCCCTTCCTATCAAGGAGCCCGAACCATGCCCGCCCACGCACTCCACTTCGATGGGTACGAGGGGAAACCCCTGCGGTTGCCACCCATGCCCGAACGCACGCCTCAAGCACTCCGGTTGGCCATTCAGGAACACACCCCACACCTCCTCCCGGACTTCGAGGCCCACTGGAAGCGCGTCATTGGCGACGCCTTCAGCATCACCCCCGTGCCAGCCTTCATGCGCCTGTGGTGGACGCAGTACGCCATCGCGCGAAATCCCGTTCTCGACTCGCACCTTCGCGATCTCGAAGCCCGCGCAGCCGAGTCCGATGACCCCGAGGAATCCATCCGGCTCCTGGAGGAGTACAGCCGCCTCCGGCACGAAGCCGCCGAGAGGAAGCCCGGAGAGTGATCGACGAACCACTCCGGCCGCCTTGGCAGATGGACTGGACGAAGCAGGCACAGCACGACTTCCAGAACATGCCTGCCGAAGGCAGTGACCTGGTCATGAGTGCTCGTGCGGAACTGATCACCGCCGAAGACCCGTACTTCCGGGGAATCGACGCCGATGTCTCGCTCCCGCACTGGATGACCGTCCGGCCACTGGCTTCCACGAACCCCGGCGGCCCCCACATCGTGGACCTGGCCGGCGGACGCGGCTGGCTCATCTACACCTTCATGCGCCGCCACGCCGACCCACAGATCGTCGTCACCGATGCCTTCTGGGCCTGACGTCTGCGCCAGCAGCGTCTGCACCACGGGAAGCTTCCGCTTCCTGCCACCGCTCCGGCAAATCACCTCAGGTTGATGACCTGCCGTCGGCGTGCCCCCTCCGTGCCCTTCGGAGCGGAGAACAGCGGTCACGTACGGCTCCCAGGGGTTACAGAAAATTACCCCATTTCCAGCAACTGTGCAGGTCAGAGCCATCCCCTCCACTCAAGCACCGTTGATTCCCAAGCTCAGAGCGCGAGTTCGATTCTCGTCACCCGCTCCACTAGAGAGCCCCAGGCCAACGGCCGCGGGCTTCATTGTTGTCCGGACCATTACGGACCCGAGCCCTCGGCGCCCGATTTCCAGAGCGCCGTCAGCATCCAGTCGCGCCGAGTCGAGGGCGCGGGGGCTGCACCCATCGTGAGCACGGCGAGGACGACCCACAGCACCGGGCAGTCGGCGGGGTCGGCTCGCCCAACCTCAACGCCAACCCGCTCCGGCGACAGGCGACTTCCTCTCCCGGGCGTGAACCTCGGCGAATCCCTTCTCAAGCCCCACCCGCGAGTGGCCCCTCGTCCCACCTGCCGAAGAACTGCCATGCCCGTCGTCGGCGGCCTGACCCTGGCGGTCGACGCCTCACTGATCCGTATGCACCGAAGTCGCCACTTCAGCTCACTCGTACTGACGGCAACGCCCGGGGAAGACGGTCCGGACTCGCATCGATACGAGACCGAGGGAGGTGTGGGTGTCGTCCGCGGTGGCATCGAAGCCGAGCTGGAGGGCCAGCCCCTCGACCAAGCTGTGCAATTCGAGGGCGGCGAGCTCCGGGTCGGTGTCGTCCGGCACCTCGCCGCACTCCTTTCCGTTGCGGACGGCCCTGGAGAGCATCGAGCGAATGAGGCGGCCGGTCTCGGCGTGGGCGTCGGCAAGACGCGGGGTGTCCACCGTGCGGCCGACGAAGGCAAGCGCCACGCGGTGTGCCGAGCGGCGCGGCGGGTCCACCGGGAGCCATTCGGCGAGGCCGTCGGTGACCACGTCACGGATCGGCAGGCGCTCCACCCTTGATCGTTCCTCCAGCGCCGAGACCCGCTCCAGGGTCTTGCGGACCACTCGCTCATGCGTGAACAGCAGCATCTCGTCCTTGGTCGAGAAATAGTGCTGTACATGGCCGACGGAAACCCCTGCCGCGGCGGCGGTACGCGCCACGGTGACCCGGTCGAGGCCCTGCTCCGTGATCAGCTGCTGGACCGCGCCGGCGACCTGGACACGCCGGGCTTGATGATCGACGACCTTCGGCATGCCGTCAGAGTATCCGGGCCGCCAACCTTGCGGCACGCTTTAACCATATGATCATATGGTTAAAATCGGAGACGGAGAGGGCTGCAGGCATGAGGATGAGGCCGGAAGCGACGTGGCGGCGATGGCGCGCGAGGTACTCCAAGGCGTTAGCGGCGGTACTGGTCACCAGTGTGGTGACCGGGGTAACGGCGACGCCCTCAGCTGCCGACTCCAGGCGCTGGGCGGCGATCGACGCCTTCGTCGAGGAGCGGTTCGATGCAACGGGCACGCCGGGCGCAGCGCTCACCGTGATCGAGGGTGGGCAGGTCGTGCACGAGCGGGGCTTCGGCGAGGACAGCCGGGGCCGAGCCGTCACGCCGGACACGCCGTTCCTGTGGGGGTCGGTCGCGAAGCCGCTCACCGGACTTGCCGTGCTGCAACTAACGGAGGCCGGGGCCGTACATCTGGACGCGCCGGTGCGGACGTATCTGCCCTGGTTCCGGCTCGCCGACAAGGACGTGTCTGACCGCATCACGGTCCGGCATCTGCTCACCAACACCAGCAGCATCCCCACCTCTGCCACCACCGAGGTCGGAGACCGCTACGACAACTCTCCCGGCGCCCTGTCCAAGGCGGTCCGCGACCTCTCCGAGATTTCCCCCGAGGGCGAACCGGGCGAGTCCTACGCATACTCAAGCGCCGGCTACGCCGTCCTCGGCGCGCTGGTCGAGGAAGTGTCCGGGCGTCCGTTCGGCTCATATCTGCACGAGAAGATCCTCGATCCGCTCGGCATGAAGCACGCTGTCGCCAGCGAGCGGGACTTTTCACGCGAACAGGTGCCGCCCGGCCACCGCTTCGTCTTCGATGACCCAGCGCGCTTCGACGCGCCGTACGACACCTCGGGCACCCCCGGCGCCCATATGGGCGGCACCGCAAGGGACTTGAGTCGCCTCGTCCTCGCCGAGCTCGGCGGCGGGCAGTTGGAAGGCCGACGGGTGCTGTCGGCAAAGGGGATCGCCGAGAGCCAGCGCGGTCAGGTGGACAGTGACGCGGACCGGTTCGGTCTCGGCTGGTCCGTCGGGACCCTCGAGGACACGAACGAGCGCATGGTGTGGAAGTCCGGTTCACTGCCCGGCCACGACGCCATGATCGTCATGCTCCCCGACAGCGGCCGGGCGGTGATCGTCCTACAGAACGCCTTCCACCTCCTGCGCGCCCAAGAGTTCCACGATGCCGCAATCGGAACGGCTCAGCTGCTGTCTGGCGCGGAGCCGCGCAGCACCCCTACCGATCCGCTTGCCACCCTGCTGCCCTGGGCCATGGTCGTACTCGCCGGGCTGCTCGCGCTGTGCGTGGTCGCCCCGGCGCTGCGTTTCCTGGCCACGCGGCGGGCGGCGGCCTGGGCCCGTTCCCGGCGCCGGATCGTGCTGAACGCCCTTGCGTCGGCTGCCGGGTCGCTCGCCCTGGCAGCGCTGTTGTGGTGGGTACTGCCCTCCGCTTTGGGAGGCTCGATCGACTCGGCCCTGCTGTGGCTGCCCGATGTGGGGTGGGCCGCGATCGGTGTCGTGGCGCTGGCCCTGGTTCTGGCGGTGGAGCGGCTGCTGCTCGGCGTGGTTGACGTGCGGCGGGGGCGAGGGCCGACCGAACGTCGACAAGCCGGAACTCAAGCCACGCGCCGTGCCCCATCCGTGCCCAGCAGAGCGGACAACAGCGGTCAGGCGCAGCCCCCAGAGACCCGGCCACCTAAGCCGCCCAACGGAAAAGCGCAGGCCAGAAGGCCTTTGGTGGCCCAAGCACCGGTGATTCCCAAGCTCAGAGTCGCGCCGCCGTAAAGATTCTGATCCGCTTGGACTCAGGCTCCGCCCGCGGGGGGCGGCGCAACCGAACCCCGTTCTCCGGAACGGATGTTGCTGAGACAGAACCCGGACACGCGCAGGATCATTTCAGGATCGACTCGGCCCTAATGTCATCGGTGCAAGCAGCAAGCACCGCAACCAAAAGCCGCTGGAGATCATGATGCGTTCGCGCCTCGCCACCCGTTCCGCCCGTCTCGCCCTCGCCGCCGCGGCCGTGACGGCCCTCGCGGTCACTTCCACCGCCTGCAGCCCCGACGACGTCGCGGACACCAGCAGCTCCTCGGCTCCCTCCGCCGGCAGCGGAGAGAGCGACGGCGGCTCCACCAGCGGTTCCGGTTCCAGCGACTCCACCTCCAGCCCCTCCACCAGCGGCTCCGGTTCCAGCGACTCCACCTCCACCCCCAGCGACTCCAATGCCAAGCCCGCCGCCTCCGGCGAAGGCGAGAAGAGCGGCTACGGGCAGTCCTGCGGCACCAACGACCTGAACTTCACGGTCACCTCCGAGTCCCAGGCCGGCGGCTACTACCTCGTCACCGCCAAGGCCAAGTCCGGTATCACCTGCTACCTGGACGTCAACACCCCCAGCGTGTCCTTCGGCTCCGGCGCCGACGGCCTCGCCTCCCCCGTCGGACAGGGTGGCGAAGACCCCATCAAGCTCACCGGGTCCGCCGTCGCCTACACCGGTATCAGCCCCAAGACCACCAACACCGATGGCGGCAAGGAATTCGAGAACGTCATCATCGCCATCACCAACGACGACCCCGACCCCGCCGAGCTCAAGCTCCCCGACACCGCCGTCGTCGACAAGCCCATCGTCACCAACTGGGCCACCAACCGCGCCGAGGCCGTCCCCGTCATCGCCTGACACACCGGACCGACACCGCCGACACCGCCGACGTCGCGCTGTGCACCATGACGCCCATCGACGCAGTCGATCACGTGCCGAGCCGGATGAGGGTGCTCGCGGCAAGACGACCTCCAGGTCCTCGGTACGGAGCCGTGAGCGGCGGCACGCCGAGCGCACTCCGCAGGGCTGGCACGCCAGCGCCGTAACACCGCCGGGCAACTCGACCTCGCTCCCGGCCGACCGCTCACCTGACGCGACACGCACGCCGTGCCACAACGTGCCGGCCGGGGCGGTGAACAGCAGTCACCAAGGGGCTCATGATGTTGCCAGGAGGGCTCCATCTACGCGCATATCCGCAGCTCAGATGCCATACGTGAGACCAGGCACCGGGTGATTCCCAAGCTTGGAGCGCGAGTTGGATTCTGGTCACCCGCTCCATGAAAAGCCCCAGGCCGGCGGCCCGGGGCTTCTTCGCTGTCCGGCTATGTGGTCCGTACTCCTACTCGGTTCGGTCTGATCGGCCCGCGCGGCCGGCCGTTCGCCCGGTAGCCGCCCTGCCTCACGTCGCAAGCCACCGGTCGATGCAACCGCTGGTTCATGCTGAGCGTGGTGTCCTACGGTGTTCGGGGCCGAGGACCGAGGACCGAGGACCGGAATCCGGGACCAGTGGACGGTGGCGCTCCGAACGGGGGCTCCATGGCTGACGGAACAACGGTGGCGGATCGGATCGCCGAGCAGCGAGCCGGCATCGGAGATCCGCGGGCGATGCTGTGTGAGTTGCGGCGGGCCTTGGTGCTGGTGCCGTTCGACGGTGGTGGGCTGTGGACCGCCGCGTTCAGCGGGATCCGCTGGGTCTGCGGGTTCACCGACGAGGACGCGTTGGCCCGGTTCGCCCAGGCACGCAGCACCGTGGACGACGCCGGTGCTGTCTCCAGGAGCAGCCGAGTGCCGAATCCGCTCCGCCCGTCCTCTCTCTTCGTCGTCGATGTCTCCGGCGACGTCGCGGAGTACGAGCAGCGTCTGCGTTCGGTCCTTTCGCCTGCCGTTCGGCTGGGGGGCACCGCGGATTTCGAGCAGGAGAGCCTGCCGGCCGGCGATGTTCCGGACTGGTTCGCGGCTGTCAGCTCCGGGGACGAGGAGCGGGCCCCGCGGTTCGCGAGGACCGGCCACGACGGATACGTGGAGCACACGGGGGGGGCGGCCGGCCTTGGGAGTTGCAGGACTGGCTGTACCGCTTCGACCCCGACGAGGACTCCCGGGGCTGGGAGTGGTGGGACGCCACATCGGCCGGACCGTCCCGCGTCCACATCTGGGTGGACAGCTGGGGGGAATCCTTCTTCGGCTGCCAGGAACTGCTCTGGGCCGCATACGCGGCGGGCGCGGTCCGGGTCGACGGCCCTACGATCCAGAAGTCCACGGCGTGGTCGGCAGAGCGGGGACCTACGCGCTGACACCGCTCGGCGAAGGGTGGACATGCGCAGCAATGCTCGAATGAGAGCGCTCCTGCAGGAGACGGGCACCGCAGGACTGAGCTTTCAGGACATCCCTCCCGAGTTCCGTGAAGTCGTGGAGCGAGGATGGTCTTCGACACCCGCCGGCGGGCGGGTGCTGACCGATCTCCTCCCGGAGAACCTCCCGGAATTCTCCGACCGGCTCGCGGAGGAAACCACGGTCAACGGCAGGGGAATGACGGACTACGACCTTTCTTCTGCGACGGACGAACGCGCACCCCTTCTCGTACGGAGGTGCCTGGCCTACGTCGCCGCCTGTTTGCACGGCGCGCAGAAACACTTCGGCGACACCGCAGTGAAGGGCTACGTCTCGTTTAGCCTTCGCCGACACCGACAAGGCACCACTGACCTCCCACGTCACCTTCTGCACCCCGCTGGCATCCAGCTTCTACGGCCGTCCAGACCCCGGTGAGAGGGCGGGCCACCCTGACGACACGTGCCGCGCGCAGGGTGACGCAGTCGCTCGCCAAGCCGCTCCTGACGTGCCAGGCGGGCTGTACGCGCCTGACCTGTCAGGTGCGCCAGGTGACGGACAGCGCCTCTTACGGCGCCCAGGTCCCCCGGGCCGCGATGCGGCGTGCCCACGGCTCCAGGTCGGCGGGCTCGCGGCCCAGTACCCGGCGGACATCGTCGGTCACCTCGGCAGAGTGGCCCGCCCGGTGCAGGGCGAACATGGCGCCGAGCCCGTCGGCGGCGGATTCCGGCCAGCCCTCGGCGAGAAGTTCGGACCGGTAGGCGGCCGGGGTGAGTTCCTCGTAGCGGATGGGCCGGCCGGCCGCCTCGGCGATCGTCCGGGTGGCCTCGGCGAAGGTGAGCGCGCGCGGGCCGGACAGTTCGTAGGTGCGGCCCGCGTGACCGTCCTCGGTGAGCACCGTCGCCGCGACCGCGGCCACGTCGTCGGCGTCGATGAACGGCTCCGGCATCTCCCCGATCGGCAGGCCCAGACGGCCTGCCCGCAGAGGAGCCAGCCACAGGTCCTCGTCGAAGTTCTGGAAGAAGTTGTTGGGCCGCAGGACGGTCCACTCGACGCCGGACTCCCGCACCGCCTCCTCACCGGCGGCCATGCCCTGGCCGAAGCCGAAGCCGTCGCCCGCCTTCTCGATGCCGTGACCGGAGAGAGCCACGAAACGGCGCACCCCGGATGCTGCCGCCTGCCGGACGAACTCCCGCACGTGGGACGGGTCGTCGGGCGCGACGAGGTAGACCGCCCCGGCTCCGGCGAGCGCGGGCTCCCAGGTGTCGGGCAGGGTCCAGTCGAAGACGACCTCACCGGAGCGGGAGGCGGCCCGGACCGAGGTGGTGCCCGTGTCGCGCAGTCGGGTGGCGAGTCGGCGGCCGGTCTTGCCGGTGGCGCCGAGGACGAGGATGTCGGACGAGGTGCCGTGCGCGCTCTGTGTGGTCATGGGCCAAGTCCATCGCGGCGCCGACACCGGAACCATGGCCGTCCGTCCGCCGTGCATAGGTCATCGTCCGGGACACCCGTGGTCCTGCCTATCGTTGGCTCCATGGACGTGTTCGACGAGCTGTTGCGGGACGTGCGGGGCAAGGGTGCGGTGTTCGGTCGTTCGGTGCTGTGGCCGCCGTGGTCGCTGCGGTTCACCGACGGCGCGTACCTGACTCTGTGCGTACCGCTGCGTGGCGCCGGATGGATCGTGCCGGAGAGCGGAGAGGCGCGGCACGTGGCGCTCGGCGAGACAGCGATCGTCCGGGGGCCCGCACCGTTCTGCTTCACCGACGACCCGCCGAACGGTGCGGCGCCGGAGCGGAGGACGGGCGTACGGGAGGTGAACTGGGGCGAGGACGCGCCGGACGCCGCCGATCGTGACCTCGAACTCAGCTGCTCCACCGCGCTGTTGGCTGCCGCGTACGACGTACGGGAGCAGGTTCCGCAGCGGATCCTCCGTGCTCTGCCGCCGGTCCTGGTGGTACCCGACGAGCAGGACTGCTCGCCGATGCGGGACTACCTGGAGGCGCAGATCGAGGGCGGCCGGCCGGGACACCAGATCGTGCTCGACCGGCTTCTCGACTGGCTGCTGGTGTGCACGCTGCGTGACTGGTTCGACCGTCCGGAGGCCGAACCGCCGGGGTGGTACGGCGCACTCGGCGACGAGGTGGCGGGGCCCGCCCTGCGCGCGATCCACGAGGACCCGGCCCACCCGTGGACGACAGCGGAGCTGGCGAGCCGGGCGGGGGTGTCGAGGACGACCTTGGCGAAGCGGTTCACGGAACTGGTCGGGAACGGGCCGGTGGCGTACCTCACCGAGTGGCGTATGACGCTCGCCGCCGACCTGCTGACCCGCCCGGAACTGACGGTGGCGGCGGTGGCCCGGCGGGTCGGCTACGCGGATGCGTTCGGCTTCAGCGCGGCGTTCAAGCGGCTCCGGGGCGAGAGCCCGAGCACGTACCGGCAGGAGGCCGCCACCGCCCACGTACCGGACCACGCCGTACCGGCGGGGTGAATCGCCGCATCAGTCGGCGAACCGGGCCGTTCCGGCGGAGGAAGGACCGGTACGCGCCGGCAACGGCGGGAAGGCGCCGGATCCCTCCGACGCCTTCCCCCTGCGTACCCCGGCCCCCTCTCAGGACCAGGCGCCCGCCGCCGACGCGTCACGGACGAAGTCGGCGAAGTCGCGCGGCGGGCGTCCGAGTGCTCTGCGTACACCGTCCGTGACCGGGGCCTCCTGGCTGGTGCGGATCGGTTTCATCGCGTCGGTCCAGAGCGCGGCCTCCTCCTCGGGCATCCCCTGTGCCACCAGGCCGGCCCGGAAGGCTGCCTCCTCCACCGGGACGTAGGTGGCGCGCACGCCGGTCACCTTCGCGATCTCGTCGAGTACGTCGGCGATCCCGAGCGCCCTGGGGCCGGAGAGTTCGTACACCTCGCCGTCGTGGCCGTCCTCGGTCAGGGCCGCGGCGGCGACCGCCGCGATGTCGTCGGCGTCGACGAACGCGGCGGCCCCGCCACCGGTGGGCAGAGCCAGTTCACCGGCACGTACGCCGTCGAGGAAGACGCCCTCGCTGAAGTTCTGGGCGAACCAGCCGGGCCGCAGGATCGTCCAGGCGACGCCGGATGACCGGACGGCCGCCTCGCCCTCCACATGCGGGCCGCCGCCCTCGTAGGAGGAGCCGAAGTAGCCGGGCACGTCCACGCCCCGGGCCGAGAGCATCACCAGCCGTCGCACCCCGCTCGCGACAGCCTGCTCGACGAAGGCGGGCATCGGGGAGGGCGAGGTGTCCAGCGGGACGATGTAGACGGCGTCGACCTCGTCGAGGGCCGCCTGCCAGGTCGTCCGGTCCTCCCAGTCGAAGAGGGTGTCCCCGGACCGTGAGGCCGCTCGGGTCTTCACCCCCAGCTCGCGGAGCCGGGCCACCGTCCTACGGCCGGTCTTGCCGGAGCCGCCGATCACCAGCACCGTGTTCCCGGTGCTCATCGTGTCCGTACGTGTCGCGTCCGTCTGTGTCATGCCGCAAGCTTGGCCGCGCCGGTGGTCCGCAGCCATGGTTCATCGTCCGGGTGGGATGTCCGCGCGTCCGGGCGTGTGACGAGCGAGCGGCGGCACCACCGCGCACGCGTCGTGTCACCGAGGGAACACCGGCACCTGGAAGACCAGGAGGCCGCGTCGGGAACAGCCGGTCCGGCCGACACGGTTGCACCCGAGGGGGACCGGCGCCGCACGGGGGGAACACGGGGGACCACGAGGTCGTCCACCCCCACCAGGACCCGGGCCCCAGGATCGCGGTAGGACCGCCGCGCACCCGGACCAAGACGTAGTTCTGCAGGAGGACTGTTTTTCATGACTGACCGGCCCTTGACGCTCATGGCAGTACACGCCCACCCCGACGACGAGGCCACCGGAACCGGAGGGGTCCTCGCGCGGTACGCGGCGGAAGGCATCCGCACGGTTCTCGTGACGTGTACCGACGGCGGTTGCGGTGATGGACCGGGGGGTGTCAAGCCGGGCGATCCCGGGCATGATCCGGCGACCGTCACTTTGATGCGCCGTCGAGAACTCGAGGCGAGCTGTGACGTCCTGAAGATCAGCGACCTGGAGACGCTGGACTATGCCGACTCCGGAATGATGGGCTGGCCGAGCAACGACGCCACCGGATCCTTCTGGCAGACCCCCGTGGAGGAAGGCGCCGCCCGACTTGCGGAACTCATGCGGCACTACCGGCCCGATGTGGTCGTCACCTACGACGAGAACGGCTTCTACGGCCACCCCGACCACATCCAGGCCCACCGCATCACGATGGCGGCGCTGGAGATGACCGCGCTGACGCCGAAGGTGTACTGGACGACGATGCCCCGCTCGATGATGCAGCGGTTCGGGGAGACCATGCGCGAGTTCCAGGAGGACATGCCGGAGCCGGATCCGGCCGAGACCGCCGCCCTGGCCGAGATCGGCCTCCCCGACGACGAGATCACCACGTGGGTGGACACCACCGCGTTCAGCGGTCAGAAGTTCGACGCGCTGGCCGCGCACGCCAGCCAGGGCGAGAACATCTTCTTCCTCAAGATGGGCAAGGAGAGGTTCGGCGAGTTCATGGGCGTGGAGACCTTCATACGTGTCAAGGACGCCACCGGCGCGGCAGTACCCGAGACCGATCTCTTCGCCGGACTGCGCTGACCCGCCCGCCCGGCCCGGGCCAGCTCATCGGTCTCAACGGGCCTGTCCTCCCCGTCCCACTTCGAGGAGCCGCCGCATCCAGGTGGACAAGCGCCCGTTTTCCCCGGCCGGGCTGACCGGAACAGCGTGCGCTGGAGGCTTCACCGAAGCCTCCAGCGCACGGCCCGGTCTCTCCGGCACCGGGCTACGCCACCGTCCATTCGACTCCATCCAAGCGCTTGTTCTGGAACCGTTGTTGCTGAGACAGAACCCGGACACGCGCAGGATCATTTCAGGATCGACTCGGCCCTAGTGTCATCGGTGCAAGCAGGAAGCACCGCAACCAAAAGCCGCTGGAGATCATGATGCGTTCGCGCCTCGCCACCCGTTCCGCCCGTCTCGCCCTCGCCGCCGCGGCCGTGACGGCCCTCGCGGTCACTTCCACCGCCTGCAGCCCCGACGACGCCGCGGACAACAGCAGTTCCTCGGCTTCCTCCGGCGGCAACGGCTCCGGTACCAGCGGCTCCGTTTCCAGTAACTCCGCCAAGTCCAGCGACGCCACCAACAAGGCCGCCGCCTCCGGCGAAGGCGAGAAGAGCGGCTACGGGCAGTCCTGCGGCACCAACGACCTGAACTTCACGGTCACCTCCGAGTCCCAGGCCGGCGGCTACTACCTCGTCACCGCCAAGGCCAAGTCCGGTATCACCTGCTACCTGGACGTCAACACCCCCAGCGTGTCCTTCGGCTCCGGCGCCGACGGCCTCGCCTCCCCCGTCGGACAGGGTGGCGAAGACCCCATCAAGCTCACCGGATCCGCCGTCGCCTACACCGGTATCAGCCCCAAGACCACCAACACCGATGGCGGCAAGGAATTCGAGAACGTCATCATCGCCATCACCAACGACGACCCCGACCCCGCCGAGCTCAAGCTCCCCGACACCGCCGTCGTCGACAAGCCCATCGTCACCAACTGGGCCACCAACCGCGCCGAGGCCGTCCCCGTCATCGCCTGACACACCGGACCGACACCGCCGACACCGCCGACGTCGCGCTCTGCACCATGACGCCCATCGACGCAGTCACCCCCGCGCGCACTGCCGGGCAGCCGACCCCGTCCGGAGGCGTCCCGGGCGGCTTCCGTGGTGGGCAGGTGTGCGGTCTGCCGGGCGTCAGCCGTGCAGCCCCGCCTCCTGCGCCAGCACCGCCGCCTGGACGCGGTTGGTGCAGTCGGTGCGGGTGAGGATGCTGCTGATGTGGGCCTTGACCGTGCCGGAGCTCAGGTGGAGCTGTGCGGCGATCCCGGCGTTGGAGAGGCCGGTGCCCAGCAGCCGGAGGACGTCCCGTTCGGCCGGCGTCAGGTCCGCGATACGACGTGACGCGGCGTCGCTGTTGTGGCCGGACCGGGTCCGGAAGGCGACGAGTTGGCGGGTGACCTGCGGGGCGAGGACCGGTTCTCCGGCGGCTGCGCGGCGTACGGCGTCGATGAGGTCGCGGGGGCCGGTGTCCTTGAGGAGGTAGCCGTGAGCTCCGGCGCGCAGGGCGCGGGTGACGCTCGGTTCCTCGCCGAAGGCCGTCAGCATCACCACCCGGGTACGGGGCGAGTGGCGGACGATCTCGGCGGCGCCGGTGATGCCGTCACCGGGCATGCGGATGTCGAGGAGGGCGACGTCGACGGGGTGGGCGCGACAGGCTTCGACGGCCTCACGGGCGTCCTGCGCCTCGGCCACGATACGGATCTCGTCGTCGTTCTCCAGGATCAGCCGGATCCCGGCGCGCATCAGCGCCTCGTCGTCGGCGATCAGCACTCGGATCATCGGTTCAGTGTAGGACCTTCGTGATCAGCAGGACGAGGGTGCCGCCGACCGTCGGCAGCAACCCCAGCATCGCCGCGCAGCCCCCGCCCAGGAGGCGGGGCCACGTGAGGACCTCCGTGGACAGCGCGGGCTGGGAGCCCGCGCCGCCGGACGACGGCCCGGTCGAAGTGGAGTACACGGGCGGCACGTCGGGCCGGGCCGGTATCCGGGCGGAGAGGGCGAAGCCGCCCTCCGGACGCGGTCCGGCGTGGAGAGCGCCACCGAGCAGGCTGATCCTTTCCCGGAGGCCGACGAGTCCGCTGCGGTTCCCGTCCCCGGGCGAACAGGGCGTCGGCGGGGCTTCGTTGACGACCGCGACCACCACCCTGTCCCCCTCGTCGTGGAACGTCACGCGCACAGGCGCGCCGGACGCGTGCTTGAGCGCGTTGGCGAGGCCTTCGCGGGTGACGCGGTGGACGGCCTGCCGGGTGCGGGCGTCCGTGTCCACAGGCCCGGTCGCGTTCCAGTGCAGTTCGGCGTCAGCTCCCGCGCTCCGGGAATCCGCGACGAGGGCCGAGAGATCCTCGCGAGTCCCTCGCTCGCCGGTCTCCTCGTCCGACCGGTGCCGGAGTACGCCGAGGATGCCGCGCAGCTCTTCCATGGCTGTTCCCGCGGTGGTGCGCAGGAGTTCGGCCTGGGGGGCCAGCGGGGGCGCCTGTCGTTCGGCGGCGAGCTGGAGGGCTCCGGCGTGCATCGAGATGAGGCCGATGCGGTGGCCGAGCAGATCGTGCATCTCGGCGGCGATGCGCGCCCGTTCCTCCATGCGGGCCGCCTCGTCGGTGAGCAAGCGGGCCTGTTCGAGGTACGCGTTGCGTTCCCGCAGCAGCCCGGTCAGCGGACGGCGACGCCCAGGCATCAGGCCGGACAGCGCGGGCAGCAGGACGAACAGCGCGCTCACGCCGGCGTCGGCGGCCAGGTACGGCGTCCTCGGGGGTCCGCTGAGGGACTGGGCGGCAATCGACACGAGCCCGGAGCCCGCAGCGCTCGCCCCGGCGACGCCCCAGGCGCGCCGTGCCGGTGCGATGCGGCGCGCGGCGGACCACACGACGCACGGCACCGCCACCATCGCCCACACGTGGTCCCCGGCGACCACCGGCGCGCAGCACAGGACCGTCAGGGCCGGGTACACCCGCCGCGCGGGCACGAGCAGCGCCGCCCACACGCCCAGGAGGGCTGCCATGACCGGGTGCGCCGGCGGTGTCAGTGGAATCGGCACGAGCGCGCACAGCAGGACCAGGCCGGCGAGTACGGACTCCGTGACGACGGTCCGCCGGGGAGCGGCCCGCACCGCATGCCGGATCGAGGCGGCTTCGCGGCACATCCGCCTCCGCGGTCGCACTGCCGGGCTCATCGTTTCCTCCATGCCGTCCTCAACGACTCTTCTCGACATACGCGTCGGCGAACCGCTGCGGCCTCAGGCTGATCGCGCCGCTCCTCCCGGGACTTGGAGCTCCGGCTCCGCCCGCAGTGCGGCGACGTCCACCCCGCTCTCGGTCAGTACACGCTCGATCTCCGCTGCGGACTCCGCGTCCGTCCCGGTCTCGTCCAGCAGGGCGGCCAGCAGGTGGGTCGTGCCGACCGTGGACGAGCCCTGGGCGGAAGCGGTGAGCTGCGTGACGTGCAGGAGCCGTCGGTCGCGGTCGGCGGTGCCGTCTCCCACCGGGGGCTCCCCCTCCGCGACCTCGGTGGAAAGGAACAGCACCCGGGCGACAGCGTCCTGCCGTGCGCCGTGCCGCCGGAGTAGTTCCGCTCCCTGATTCGCTCCCGTCAGCGTCTCGGGCAGCTCACGTCCCGCGACGGTCAACGACCGGTCCAGCGCCAGGACACCCAGCAGTACATCGACGGGCTCCTGCTGCGGCGCCCCGCGCCGCACCGCCCCTCGTAGCGACTCCGCGCGCACCGCACTCACGACCGAGGAACCGAACCCCGCACCGCCCCCGAATATCCAGGCGGTGAGCTTCCGGGTCAGCGGATTGCCGCTCTTCCCGAACGTCCCCGACTTGCGCAGCATCAACACCGAGCCGGGCTCCGGCGTCGTGTCGCTCCCCTTCAACGCGTCGAGCGCGGCCGAGGCGGCGGAGACGTCCAGCTTTTCCACGACCATGGCCTCGCGGGCACGTGTACCGGGCCGCTCGACCAGTGCGTGTGCCACGTGGCGCACGCGCACCGAAAGAGCGCCTTCCGCCCGTGCGGTCTCCAGCGCGTTGCGTAGGCAGGTCCGCAACGCACCGGTCATCGGGGGGAGTTCGAGGCTCTCCCGCTCTTCCTCCTCCTTCTTCCGATTCTTCCAGCTCAGTCGCTTGGCCCTGTCCTGCCGGACCTCCCGCCAGACGGAGTCGATCTCCCGCTCGAGTTCCGGGGCGCCCGCCGTGCCGTCATCCGTGTCGTCGCTGACCCACACGGAGGTCCCACGGCTTCCGATCGAACCGCCGAGCGAGCCGGAGGCCCTCATCCCGGGGGCGATCGCGGAACCCGCGGCCCAGTCACCCGACACGAGTGCGGCCAGCACACTCTCCGTACCGACGTCCTCGCGTTCCTGCTTGGCCACGTTACTCACCGTCTCCAGCAACAGCGTGACGACGTCCCTCTCGAACTCGGTGGTCGCACCGGTGTTGCGGTCGGAAGTTCGCTGATCCATCGGGTCTTCCTCTCCGTGGTGTCACCTGCTGAGAAGGAAGCTAGCCCGCGTTCTCCGGCTCCGCGTCGGCCGACCGGCCATGCTTCCGGTCCGAACGGCCGGGTCCGGCCTACGTGGGCCAGCTGCGCCGAGGCCACCGCTACCGACGATCGGCCTTCACGCTCAGGTCGTGAAGGCCGACGTCACACCGCGCTGACGGCATCACCGAGCCGGCAGGGCGAAGCGACAGGGCGCGCGTACCGGGTAAGGGCGGTTTCCCTCGGCTCGGGGCTCCGTCGCGTGTGCGCCGTGACCGTCAGCCGACCGGCACGGTCACGGCACGGATCTCGCTGGACGGCGAGTAGTTCCCGGCCGCGTCATAGGTACGGGCCCGGTACTCGTGGGTGCGCCCATCGGCGGGCAGCGAGTCGCAGACGGTGGCCGTGGCATGGTCGCCGCGCCGGTCGTAGCCTTGGTGCAGGACGACCGTCCAGGTGCCCGTCCCCGTCCCCGTCGCACGGCGCTCGATCTCGAGGCCGGTGAAGTCGCGGATCGGAGCCGGTGTGTAGTCGGTGGCGGTCGCCTGGATGCCGCTCGCGCAGGAGCCCAGGGCCAGATCGGGGGCGTAGGCGGGGGCGATGCCGTCGGGAATGCTGAGCCACAGTTCGTTGGCGGCGCCGGCCTCGAGCCAGTGGGGGTTGTACGTGGTGGTGCCCGCGTCGTTGCTGACGAGTACTCGGTAGTGACGGGTCTCGCCGTCGGCGGCGACGGGGCCGGTGGTCCAGGTGTTGCCCTTGGTGGTGCCGAGCGGGACCCAGACGTAGGAGCCGTTCACCTTGTCGTTGCTCAGGACCGTGTAGTGGTCGAAGTGCGGCTCGGTGTTGAGGGGCCACTTCAGGGTGACCTTGCCGGTCGCCTTGGCGTAGGTGCCGGTCAGGGAGGTGACGACGGGCAGTGGACGGACGATGGTGTCCGTGCTGCCCGACGAGGTGTTGCCTGCCTTGTCCTTGGCGCGTACCTCGTAGTAGTAGGGCGTGCGGTCGTCGGAGTTCACGAGGGGGTCGGTGTGGCTGCGGCCGGTGGTCGTGGTGACCTTCGTCCAGGTGCTGGAGCCGACGGGCCGCCGGTAGAGGGCGTAACTCGCGAGGTCCATCTCCTTGTTGGCGGACCAGGAGACGGTCGACTTGCGGGTCTTGGTGTTGTAGGCGGTCTTCACGCCGGTGGGGGCGAGTGGCCTCGTCCTGTCGTAGGTGGCCGCAGTCCGGGGTGTGTACGTGTGTTTGACCTTCGCGGCTCCGGACCAGTTCACGTAGTCGACGCGGATGGTGTGTCTGCCGGACGGGACGGTGAGGTTGACGCTCTTGGACCGGGCGGTGTTACCGGTGTTCGTCCACAGGTTGATCTTTCGGACGCCGTCCAGGTACACGCGGACGCCGTCGGTGGCGGAGGCGGTGAACGCGAAGGGGCCGCCGGAGCCGAAGTCCCGGGTCACCGACCAGCGGACACCGAAGTTGTCCGACGGCACACCGGAGACCGGTTTACCGGTCCAGCTCTCACTGATCGTACTGTCGCAGTCGGTCCTCACCGGGGAGCCGGAGAAAGAGGTGTTCTTGTAGAACGTCCGCTTGTGGACGCCGGTCGAGCAGGTGACGTCGGCGGCTGCAGCCTGCGGGACGGCCAGCAGGCTACCGAGAACGGCGGCGGACAGGACACCACCGACCCGGGGGACGACGAGACTCTTCTGATGCACGAGGACCTTTCGCACTGTGCGGGCAAGACGTACAGCAGGGAGACTCGTCAAGGGGGAGGAAAGTTGCACCGCTCGCCGGCCCTCGGTGCCGCCTCCTCCGACGTGGCATGGGGGCCTACCAGCGCGTCGAGCACGCGCTCCGTCTGCCCGCAGAGCCGTCACCACCGGCCCGGCAGCCCACTGTCCGGGCACGTACGCGTGAACCGGCCCGGCAGAGCGTCCCGTACGGGGAAGCCCGCCCTCGCCCTACGGGACCTCAGCTTCGGCTACGACCCGAACCGGCCGGTGCTGCACGGCGTCACCAGATCCCACGAACCGGACTCCGGAAGTCTGCTGTTCGACGGATCGCCCGCCACCGCACTGAGCCGCGTCGCCGCCTGCGGACGCCACGAGGAACTGCTCACCAGCAGTCCCACCTACCGTGAACTCGCCGCCGGACAGATGCTTCGTCCGGCCGCCGCACCGCCCTCCCCCGTGACGACCGTTCCGCCCCGCCCTCACAGCCCGCTGTGCGTCAGGCACGGACCCGACACCGATCGCGGTCAGCGGTGATCTCCTGAGGGTGACCATCGCCAGGCCGGTTGCGTGCCAGCGTGATCGCGGGCACCGCGGCGAGGACGAAGAGCACTCCCGCCATCGCGACGTAGAGGTGCACCCCGGTCGCCGTGCTCACCGGGGCGCCGTCGGCAGAGATCCCGGGGACAACGGTCGCTTTGAGCACCTCGCCCCCGGCGAAGTTGAAGACGACCGAGCCGAGGGCGAGCACGACCGACACCAGACCGGCAGTCGTGCCCTGCCGCTCGGGCGCTTCGATGCTGGTCGCCAGGTTGTACCCGGAGGCGCCGATCGCGCCGGCGGCCATGCCGAGCATGGCGCCGCAGGCGATCGCCAGCGGGAGCACCGACACGCCCGCCAGCATCGCGAAGGTCGCCGCAGTCCCGACGGCGATGCCGCCGAGGAGGGGCAGTGCGGGACCGTACCGCCCCGCGATCCATCCGGCGCACGTACCGCCGATCACGATGCCGAGATTGGGCGTGGCGAGCAGTACCGCGACCGCCTCTCCGTCGCCCAGCCCGTAACCGAGCCCCAGGTCGGAGGGGACCTGGGCGATGACGCCCGTCAGTTGCAGCATGCTCCGGAAGGAGCCTGCTGCCAGGACCAGGGCCAGCAGCGTCAGCAGGATCGGGCGGCTGAGGGACCGGATGTCGATGATGGGTTCGTCGACCCGCAGCGCGAGGAACGCCCACCCGGCCAGCGCGGCGGCACCGGCGGCCAGCAGCGCGATCATGCCCCCGGACAGCCATCCGAAGTCTCTCCCGAGGCTGGTGTAGGCGAGCACCGCGCCGAGGCCGCCGCCGAGCAGCAGCGCCCCGCCCACGTCGACCCGGCCGGTGCTGCGGATCGGCGACTCCGGGATGAAGAAACGTACGCAGAGCGCGGCCACCGCGGCGAGCAGAGCCGCCGCGACGAACACGCTCCGGTAGCCGAACACATCGATGACCGGCTGCATCAGGAACGGTTCGACGACTCCGAGGACGGACGAGCCGGACGTCACGAGCCCGACCAGGGCCATCGCCACCCGTGGGGTGCAGATCTGGCGTGCGAGGGCCACCGTGATGAAGATCGCGGCGAATGCGGCGCCTTGGAGGAAGCGCCCCACCAGGAAGATCCAGACGTTGGGGGCGGCGAGGCAGACCAGCGCTCCCGCGCATGCGAGGAGCAGCGTGCCGATGAGTATCCGGCGCTTGCCGAAGATGTCGGAACTCTTCGCGAGCAGCGGCGACCAGATGGCCCCGGCCAGCATCGCGCTCGCGTTCAGCCACGCGGTCTGGTCGGTGTGGAAATGCTCCAGTAACTGGGGCATGACCATCATGGGTGAGCCGATGGCCATGTCGGCCAGGACGTTGGCGAGGGTGAGAACCGCCGCCCAGAGGATGAGCCGTCGACTCCAGCGGTGCTCCTGGGCGTCGGCGGCGGGCTTGTCCAGCGTGTCTTTCACCATGCGTTCTCTCCATCGCGGTGGGGGTGAGGTCCCGGCGACCGGCACGTCCCCGTGGGTGGCACGGTCGGCGCGGGTTTCCTGTCGAGCCGGCTTCCGGGGAGTGGGCACGCCGGGGAACCGGATGCCGGTCGTACGGCGCCGGGTTCAGGCCGCGCCGGCGCCGGGTGCTTGCAGTGCCTCGTTGCGAGCGGCGATGGCAGCCCAGGTGGTCGGAAGCATGCGGTCGCGGCCGCTGTGGACACGGCCCTGGGCGGACGTGACATAGGGGCGCTGCCGGGCCTCGTACCGTGCGAACGCGGCGGTGTGGTCGTTGCCGCACCGTTCGAGTTCTTCGGCGAGAAAGCGGGCGCCGGTGAGCGCGAGTGAGGTGCCCCGGCCGGACAGGAAGGCCGGGCTGTACCCGGCGTCCCCGACGAGGACGACGCGGCCACGGTGCCAGGCGGGCAGGTGGATCTGGCTCGCGGAGGTGAAGAAGAAGCCAGGATCGGCACGGGCGGCATCGAGCAGCTCCGGGATCCGCCAGGACCGGTAGCCCGCGAAGGCGTCGATGAGGATCTTCTTCTGGGCATCCAGGTCGTGGTGGTCGTAGTCGATCGGTTCCGAGCGGAACTGGAAGACCGCGACGGCCCTGCCCTTGTACCGGAAGATGCCTGCCATCCGGCGGGGGACGTTGTATATCGAGTTGGTGCCCTCGGACCGGGCCTCGCCGGGGTGGTCGGCGAGGGCGAAGTAGACACCGAGGTGCCGGAGGTAGTCCTCCTCGGGCCCGAACACCAGCCTGCGTACGGCGGAGTGCTGGCCGTCGGCACCGAGCACCAGGTCGTACCGCCCGGTGCGGCCCGATGCGAAACTCACGTCGACACCACCGCCTTCGTCGTCGTCGGTCAGTGTCTCGATCGAGTCGCCGAAGCGGATGGCCGCGGTGTCCGGGAGCGCATCGGCGAGGATGCGCACGAGGTCCTCGCGGAGGAGCTCGATGTCGTCGTCGGAGTCGTTGATCTCCGCCATCGGGATCCGGGCCACCGACTCGCCCCCGCTGTCGACGAAGTGGGTGAGCTCGGACATCCGGACCCGCTGCTCCTGGATCTTCGCGAGCAGTCCCATCCTGTCCACGGTCTCGATCGCGTCACCGCGGATGTCGATGGGTGTGCCGGTGAGCCGGAGGTGGCGGGCGTACTCGACCACGGTGACGTCGTGGCCGCGGGTGCCGAGCTCATGTGCGCAGGCGAGCCCGGCGATACCGGCTCCGGATACAAGGATGTTCACGTGTGCGCTCCAGGTTTCGCTGAGGTGGGTGTGCCATCGGATCGGCCTCCGCTCGCCGGTCAGGCAGGCGAACCCGCGGAGCAGTGCGGTCGCGGGCAGGCCGCTGCCGCGGCGATCCGACAACTAAAGAAACAAACTGTCGCTTTTAAAGACCATACGCACCACCGGCTTGCACCGCAACGCCCCACCTGGCGACAATCGGCGCCCCAGCAGAGAGCAGGAGGTGAGCGCGGCGATGGCCGACGGGACCGATGACCGGCCGCCCGCACGGCGCCCAGGTGGCCGCAACGCGCGGGTGAGAGCGCAGATCCTGGCCGCGACCGTCGAACTCGTGGCGCGCGACGGCATCGCGGGCTTCCGCTACGAGGAGGTCGCCGAGTTCGCCGGCGTGCACAAGACCAGCGTCTACCGCAACTGGCCGGACCGCGAGGAGCTGGTGGTCGAAGCCCTGCTGCGCTACGCCGAGGATCTGGCGTCGGTCGCCGACACCGGCGACATCCACCGGGACCTGGTGGACTTCCTGCTGGCCCTCGCCGGTGGCCTGGAAACGCCGTTCGGCCGAACGCTCGAACAGGCCATCCAGCCCGCGCGCCACACCCCCAGCGTCCAGGCGCTGACCAGGATCCTCGACCAGCGCGTGGCCGCCATGCGGCGGCGGGTGGACACCGCTGTCGACCGGGGCGAACTCCCCCCGGTCGACAGCGCCTTCCTCGGCGAGATGATCTCGGGCCCGGTGCACCTCATCGTCAACCGCGGCATGCGCCCGTTCGCCCGCACGGACGCGGAGCGCATCGTCGGCGTGGTGCTCGCCGGCATCCGGGCCACGGCACAGCACGTCTGAGCCATCGAAAGGCCTCCGCCGGCGCGACTCCCGGACCTGATCCTGCGCGCCCGCTCCGGGCCGCAGCCGGGGTCTTCCTCACCGGCTGGACCGCTTCAGGGCCGTCGTACCCCCGTGGCAAGCGCGGCGCCCAGCCACATCACCGCCGTGCTGCCGATCCCGTCGGCCACCAGGCCACCGAGCAGCGCACCACCGCGATGGCGCCGTTGAAGACCCCGACGAACAACGAGGAAGCGCCCTCACGCGCCTCGGGAGCCGAAGCCGGAATCCACGTCTGTGTGCTCGCGGAGACTCCGCCGCAGGTGAGGCCCCACACGGCCATCAGAACGCCGGCGACGAGAAGCGATCCGCCAACCGCCGGAAGGAGCACAACGGTGGCCGCCACGATCGCACCGGCCCGCTCCATCGAGTCGAAGTCGACACGGCGTGGCCCTCATGCCGGTCGAGGAGAGCGAACTCGTGCTCGGCCAGGTCTTCTCCGAACAGCCACAAGCTCGCGCGGTTCCCTCTCGGCACCCCTTCGCGAAACGCGACAGTCTGAGCGCCGAGGGTCTCGCGACCTGCCCACTCATCAGTGTCCAGGGTGCGGCGCCGGAGTACTGGCGCCGTGCGCAAGCCCCCGGTACCACCCCCGACGGGCCTCCCATCCCCGTCGGGCCGACGGTGCGCACCCTCCAGGAGGGCCTCGCTCTCGTGCAAGCGGACCGTGGCGCCATGGTCCTCTGGGGGGGGGGGGGGGGGGGGGGGGGGGGGGGGGCGGGGGGGGGGGGGGGGGGGGGGGGGGGGGGGGGGGGGGGCCGCGCCCCCCCCCCCCCCCCCCCCCCCCCCCGCCGACTACTACGGCCGCCGGGCCGTCACGTTCGTTCCCCTCGTCGGGCTCACCGACTCGTTCCTCGGCCTCGTGGGGCACCGGAGCCATGGGACCGCGCGCGTACGTGCCTTCTCACAGGCCCTCGCCACCGTCGCGGATGTGATCGACCGACCGCGTTGAAGGCGCCTGGACGACACATGCGGCCGTTCACCACACCCATCCGGCACGGGAAGCGCCAGTGATGTGCGGGTCAGACCCACTCACCGCACGGGGAAGCCGAAGGAGTACCCCTGCTGTTTCAGCCAGGGCAGGATCTCGCGCAGAGCGGCCAAGGTCTGGGAGCGGTCCCCTCCCGCGTCGTGGAAAAGGACGGTCGGCCCGTTGGCGATCTCGCTCTTGACGGTGGCGACCATGGTGTCCACACCGGGATGCTCGAAGTCCTTGGTGTCGACGTTCCAGCCCAACGGCCGCATCCCCCGGGACGCGGCGAGCTGTCGGCTGTACGGGGTGAAAGCGCCGCCCGGGGCCCGGTAATACTGCGACCGCACCCCTCCGGACGCCTTGATGATCATGCGTTCGGCGTCCAGGATCTGCTGGGACTGGTACGCCTCGGACCGGGTGTCCATGGCGGTGTCGTGCGAGACCGTGTGGTTGCAGAGTCGGTGCCCGTCTGCCAGCACCGCCTTGACCAGGTCCGGGTACGCCTGGGCCTGCGTGCCCACCATGCAGAACGTAGCCTTCACACCGCTGTCCTTCAGCAGTTGGAGTACCTGCGGCGTCCAGACCGGGTCCGGTCCGTCGTCGATGGTGATGTTGACACCCCGGGCGCCACGGTCCGAGGCGTGCGCGATGTCCGCCGCCACCTTGGCCACTGGCGCCGCGACACGTGCTTCCGGCTGCCGCCCTCCGGCGGGGTCGGCCTGCGCGGTCCACACCGAGGCGGCGGCTGCCAACGTCGTCACCCCGAGCGCCGCCGCGAGAAGCCGGCCGTTCCATGCCCTTCCCTTGTGCCTTGCCATGTCCGCCCGCCCCTTTGCTGTCCCCGCCGATGCCGTGCACCCATCAAGACATGGGAACGCCTGTGCAGGCTCCCTCTGTTACCGATCAAGGACGAATCCGCCGGGGGCCGGCGACAAACACAGGAGTTCCGCGACGGACGAGGGGCGCAACGACCTGACGCCGGTGGCCGTGCGTCGTGCGCAGTCCGTTCCCCTCACCCACGGTGAGTCGCGCGGGGGTGGTTCTGGTCGCGCCAGACCCGGGGCGAGATTCCGTAGGCCTGTTTGAACACCTTGCTGAAGTGGGTCGCGTCCACGAAGCCCCAGCTCCGTCCTGTCGCCGCGATGGTCCGCAGCCGCCCGTTCGGGCCGGCCAGCTCGCGCTTGCACTCGGCCAGGCGGCGTGTACGGATCCAGTCTCCGAGGCTGATGCCCGACCGGGACAGCACCGTGTAGAGATGACGTACGGAGATGCCGTGTGCCGCGGCGATCCGTGCCGCCGACAGATCGCGGTCGGCCAGATGCTTCCGGATGTAATGAGTGATCCGCAGGCTGAGTGTCGCCTCCAACGGCCCCTTGGCCAGGTCGGAGTCACCGCGCTGGGACGTCAGGACGGCACGGAGGAGTTCGACGCTGGGGCCCACGACGGCGTCGCCGTGCACACCCCGGTACAACTCGTCGGTCACGGCCAGCTGGGAGAAGTAGGAGAAGGCGAGGCGCGCGACGGGGTTGCCGGGCCCCAGGGGGACCGCGGTGATGTCTCGTAGCAACCGGTCGGGCAGCGCGAGTACCGAGCGGGGGAAACGGATGAAGCGGTGGTCGACCCCCTCGTCGAAGAGCAGCGTGTAGGGAGCGATCGATTCGTAGACGGCGCAGTCTCCCGGCCCCAGCAGGCACTCACGACCGTTCTGCACCACCACGCTGCTGCCCGTCATCTGAACACCGAGAGAGACGGCCGGTTCCTCGTCCCCCCGGGCATATCGCTCCGTCCGGCGGAGAGCGACCGAGGTCGCCCGCGCCGAACAGACCCTGATGGGCCCCACGGCGCCGAGCCCTATACGAACGGAGATGTCCTCAGCCACAGGACGGTGGTCGATATCGACCGCCACCATGGACTCCCACACCGCGTTGCGGACCACTTCCTCCCGGTCCCCCGGCGGTATGAACGCGGTGTCCAGGACCGAGCTCACGAGACAGACCCTCGTCCGCGCCGGTCACAGAGCCGACCCGCCGGCACCTCGACCCGTTCCCCCACAAGTCACCTCTCGACACGGCCAGTTCCTCACCTCAGTGTGGCGGGATTCCCTCTCGCTGTACAACGACTTCGCCGGCACACGCACGGCCCCAAAGCCTGACGCGGCACCAGCGTGAAGCTGTGCACCACTGACACAGATCCTCAGCACGGATGACACAGTCCGAAGCCCACGATGCTCCTAAGGTCTGTGGACGAGGTCGGAGTAAGGGGCGTCACACACCCGCATCACGAGCCTTGTCCAGGCCATCCTCTGCCTGCATCACGCCGGCTCGGACCGAGGACGGAAAGGCTCACCGCGGCTCACCGCGCGCCCCGGCGACGCAAGCCGCTCCGGCATGTCCGGCTGCGTTGCCGGACATTTCTCGAAGCAACCGAACATTCGGACTGCCGTCTCGGGCAGTTCTCATCACCAGTGAGGCAACAGTGGCACACAAGGGACGTATCGTTTTCGCGGCTGCTCTGGCGACCATGGGGCTCGGGCTCTCGGCCTGCGACAGCGGCGAGGAGGAGGCGGCTGCGCCGAGCTCGCCTGCGGCATCGACCCCGGCCCCGGCCTCGTCCGAACCGAGCAGCGAGAGCGCGGACCCCGACAACGGCGACGGCGGCGCCGCTCCGGCCGAGGGCGACGTCACCGCGCCGGGCACGGAACTCAAGGTCGGCGACAGGGCTGTCCTGCCGTTCGAGTACACGAGCTCGAAGAAGGGCACCATCGCCGTGACCGTCACGGCGATCGAGAAGGGCGCCGAGGCCGACATGGCCGCGTTCGGCGACAAGGCCAAGGGAATGACGCCCTACTACGTCAAGATGAAGGTGGAGAACGTCGGCGGCACCGACCTGTCGTACGCGTCACTGAAGCTGGACGGCGTACTGGAAGGCGGCAGCGGCACGGGTGTCATCCTGATCGGTGACCTCCCGGGCAAGTGCGACAGGGAGAGCGCGCCCGCCGAGTTCACCACCAAGGGCGCGTCGTACGAGACCTGCTCGCTCAGTGCCACGAAGACCTCGCCCATCACCGCCGCCTCGTTCGACGAGGGCGACGCGTACAGCGACAGCCCGGTCGTCTGGACCAACTGAGAATCGACGGCGCTCGCACCTCGCCGGTCCGGCCGCCGCAGTCGGCCCGGGTCCGCAGAGCCTGGCCGGCGGGAGGACCTCCGCGCCGACGCCTTGCACGAGTTGCTGGCCAGCACAAGAGGGGCCGCGCTTCGACCGCTCCACACGAAAGCCTCGGGCCGACGGCCCGAGGCTTCGTTGTCGGTGCCCACCGTTCGAAGGCACCTGCAGTGGGGGTTTCGAGAACCGCAGACCCCAGCCCCCCAGCCCTCTCTTCCCCTTCCGCAGCCACGACCGTCCGGACGCCCCGTCACGGAACCTGACGGCCGCCCACACGGAACGCCCGGCCGGGGAGACTCCGGCCGAGCGTCCGGTCAAGCCGCTGACAACAGCCGCTCGACCGGCACGCTGCCACACCCTCTCGAGTTCGCCACCAGAAGAAGGCTCATGCCGCCGACGCGGCCCCTAGGCTGCCGTCAGGTCAGATCGTCGGCGTGTCGTCGACGATCTCCTTGTGCGGTTCGACAATGAACCTCCAGCCCTCGCTGGGCTCCAGGAAACGCACCCGGGTCGGGTAGATGTCCAGGGCGCGGCGGTCGCGGTTCTGGTTGTTCGTGTTCTTCCGGCCCCGGGCCGGCTCCTCGTACAGGTCGACCTTGACGTCCGGCACCGCGACGGATTCCTCGCTCCAGCGCTGGACGACCCCCGCGCCGAACGCGTCCCGCGCGGCGGCGTAGAGCGCCTCCAGGGACTCCTTGCCCCCGTTGGGCACGAAGAGGGCAAGGTTCAGGAGGACGCCGGCGCTCTGGAGGACCTCGATCTCCTCCCCCGCCTTGTCGGCGATCCAGATCCCGCTCTCTTCGGCATTGCCCGGGAGGACATGGACGTCCTCGCCGAAGATCGTCCTCGCAGCGAAGGACCCTCCCTCAAAATTCTTGCCCGGCTCCGTAAGGAAAGCCGGGGCATAGCAGTCGAGAGGAAGGTCATCCACCCCTGCCGAGACGAAGATTTCGTCCTGGAGGCCCAACTCTGAAATCTCCTCGGCCGCAAGACGTCGAGCCGTAACCTTCTCGGTATTCACGCCATTCCCCTTTTGATCGTGGCGTCCTGTGAATTCATTAGAACTCTACCACGAAAACGATCAACCATTTCCCGCTCCGCATGCCTTCGCACCCACGACGGCACCGGTCACCCTTCCGGGTAATTCCTTCCGGCGGAGCAGCGGACAACTCCCCCCGCACCACCGGCGAAACGCAGCACCCATAGCCGAATGCAACGATACCCAAGAAGGCGGCCATCTCGCTCCGGCACTTTTTCCGGCAGCGAAGTCCGTCGCCAAGTGAAGCCGGTCGGGCTTCCGGCACGAGGACCGCTCCGAGCAGGGACAACGTAAGCAAAATACGCATTCACAGTTCTCTACGCCCACACCAAGACAAAGCAGTGGACCGGGCACGTCGCGCGACGGCTCTCGTTCAATCGGAGAAAGGGGGAGAGCTTCCCGCTTTCAGCGACACGGTGGCGACTTCGACCATGCGGAGTTCCGCGGTTGCGGAGGCCGACAGCAGTCACTGAAAGTTCCGCGACCGTGGTCCCCGCCCTTGCCCGAGCGATATGAGAACCGCGCGGGTGTGGTCGCCGCAGCTCGCGCCGGTCACGACGATCGGTGCTGGAATGCCGAACACCCGTGGACCGCCCGTTCCTCAAGAATCCGTGCCGGCGTTCCCGCGCGGGGCTCACGCGGTATGGGTCTCCCGCCCCGGTTCCGGAAGGGACGTCGCCTCTCCCTTCGGGAACGGCTTCTTCCGGCCGCTCCGACCGGACCTGGATGTTTCCCACCCGGCCGGAGCGGCGGCCGCGCAGAGTGGTCCGTATGACGACACCCGCAGAGCTGCTCCGCTCCTTCGCCCGCACCCGCGCCTCGCTCGACGGCGAGGAGGTCACCTACTGGTGGTCCGGAGACGTGTACTCCTGGGCCCCCGACGAGCCCTACCGGCGCGTCTTCGGCTTCGAGGGTCTCAATGTCGCCCGCCTGGTCCAGGACGCCGAAGCCGGCCCGGACGCCTGCCGACTGCTCACCCGCGAGGCCGCCTTCTACCTGGACCCCCTCACCCGCGGGATCCTGGAGACCTGGCAGGACCTGCCGGTGGTGCACGTCTGGAACGACCCGGCGAACCAGAAGTGGCGCCCCTTCCCGGTCCCGACGACCGAGCTCGGCGGACAGGTCTGCTTCAGCCTGGAGATCCCCCTCGCCTACCCCTCGCCGCTGCCGGTGGCCCAGTACCCCGTCCACTCGGCCGGCGACACGTACAAGGCCCTGGAGCTCTTCCAGTTCTTCGCCGACCGCTCCGACCTGGTTGGCCCCGCGCCCAGCGTCCCGGCCACCATGTCGTGGACCCGGATGTCCCCCTGGCTCCCGTGGATGGCGCGCGGCCAGCGGCCCGGCGGCCTCACCTTCCACTGCCGGGGCCGCAAGCTCGGCTCGTACGCCGAGGTACCCGAGCGGACCCGTGCCTACATCGCCGGCCATCACCCGGAGTTCGCCCATGCCCCTCAGACGTGGAGCGAACCGAACGAGACCAGTTGGACGTACTTCCGCACGCTCAACCCGCCGCAGTAGCCGATCGTCCAGCACACCGGGCAGTTGCGGGTGCCACGGCCGCCCCGAGCGGCTCCGGCCGACCACCGGTCCCCGCACGCCGGTTCATCGGGCGCAGCGCGGACGGTGACCGTACGGTACTGATCAGCGCGCCACTCGACGGTGCCGACCCAGGACGCTTCCTCGTGGAGGCCGACGCGGGCCGCAGGCTCCTCGGCCGGTGGATGCTGCCCGTCGCCGAGACGGCCGGACCGCCGAGATCCAGGCCGGATGGAGCTCGATCGAAGGCTGGGGGATCTGCCCCTCCGACTACCTCTCCACAACGCCTGACGAGACGGACTTCGCCCCGATCGCCGCCCGGGTGGAACGCACACTGATCGCCCTTGCCGCGCGCGTCGAAGCCAACCGGGTCGCCCTTGCGGCGATCGGGCCGTAGCCTCGAACCCGGCCCCTGCGGCCGGTCAGGCGTCCCAGGCTCGAGGGCGGCTCAGCCCTTCCCATTCGGGGCGGAGCAGTGAGAACACGGCGAGGTCGAGGCGGCGGCCACGGTGGAGACAGGCGGCGCGGCTGACGCCTTCGTGGACGAAGCCGGATCTGGCGAGGACGGCGAGGGCGGGGGCGTTTCCGGTGTGGGTCTCCGCCGTGAGGCGGTACAGGGGGAGTTCACCGAACGCCAGGTCCACCAGGGCGTCGAGGGCGTGCGTGCCGTGGCCGCACCCGCGGTGCTCGGGGGCCAGCATCAACTCGACCTGTGCGGTGCCGTTGACGATGTTCTGGGCGCTCAGCGCGGTGTGTCCGACAGGGGTGCCGTCAGGGAGCAGGACGACGAAGTCGTCGCGGTCGTCGTCGTCCATGTCGCGCTCGATGCGCTCGCGCATCGCGGTGACCGAGCGCGGCCAGATGCCGATCTCGTAGGCGGTCACGGGGTCGGACCGCCACCCGTGCAGGAGTTCGGCGTCATCCGTGTCGACTGCCGCGAGACCGATGGACTGGGCACGCCAGGAGGGTTCCCGTTCCGCCGCTGTGTCGTGCCCGTCCCCCGCGATCCCGCTGTCTTCGGTCATGGGCGGATGCTAGGGGTACGTTCTCGCGTGGGCCACCGATTACTTCTGCTCACCGGTGGGGCGATCAGGTCGTTCCTGCGGCTTTGGCGTAGCGCGCGGCGAGTTCGGCGAACGCGTGGGTCAGCCGGGGTGGGCCGATGACGTGGATGTCGGTGTCGAAGCGGCCGAGAGCGGCGGCGAGGCCGGTCCACGACCAGGAGCCGAGGGTGAGGCGACAGCGGTCGGCGCCGAGTTCCTCGACGATTCCGTCCTGGACGAAGGGGGCCACCGCCCGGGCGGGGAGATCGAGGACGACTTCGCCGCGGCAGGGCCAGTCGGTGGCGGAGCCGTCGGTTCCGCGGAATCGGCCGATGACGAACGCGGCTACGTCATCGCCGGGGAGCGCGCGTGGGGTGAAGCGCGGGCCGGTGGGCGTGCGGGGGCGCAGGCGGTCGACGCGGAAGGTGCGCCAGTCGTCACGGTCGAGGTCCCAGGCGATCAGATACCAGTGGCCGCGCCAGGTGACGAGGTGGTGGGGCTGTGTACGGCGGGCCGGCCCGGCGGGGCCGCCGGCGTCGTGCCCGTAGTCGAAGCGCAGCTCCTCCCGGGCCTGGATGACGCGGCCCAGCTCCACCAGGAGTTGCTGTGTACCGGCCGGGGAGGCGTCGCCGGTTTCGGGCGCCCGGACGGCGGTGACCTGCAGCAGGTCGATGCGCTGACGCAGCCGGGGCGGCATGACCTGCCGCACGGTGGACAGCGCCCGTGCGGCGTCCTCTCCGATGGTGCTGCTGGGGACCACGGACTGCAGGGCGACGGCCAGGGCGACGGCTTGGCCGTCGTCGAACAGCAGTGGGGGCAGTTGCGCTCCGGCGTCCAGGCGGTAGCCGCCGGAGGGCCCCTTGAACGCGCGGATCGGGTAGCCCAGCTCCCGTAGCCGGTCGATGTCGCGGCGCACCGTGCGCGGGGTGGTGCCGAGCCGCTCCGCGAGGTGGCCACCGGACCAGTCGCGGTGCGTCTGAAGCAGCGAGAGCAGCGTGAGCAGCCGCGAAGACGTCTTCTGCATGCCCACCAGTCTGCCCGCATTACAGGACACAACCTGTCCGCTACCCGTGGAATGGTCGGTCCCGAGATCCGCCGGAGAGGCCGGCCAGGGCCCCTGGCCACGAGCAAGGAGAGAACCATGTCCGTCACGACCACCACCCACCTGAACTTCCGGGGCGCCGCCCGGGCGGCGCTGGACCACTACCGGTCCGTCTTCGGTGGGCGCGTCACCGCCGTCACGTACAAGGACGCGGGCGGCGTGGGGAACGAGAACGAGGCGGACTGGGTGGTGTGGGGTGAAGTCGTGGGCGACGACGGCTTCCACGTCATGGCGTACGACGTCCCCTCCCACCTGCCGTGGGACCAGGGCAGCAAGCCGTTCTTCGTCTCCGTGCGCGGTGACGACACGGAGGAGATCAGCGCGCTCTGGCAGAAGCTGGCAGAGGGATCAGCGGTGGTGCAGCCCCTGGGGCCGTCGCAGTGGGCGCCGCTGTACGGCATGCTCACCGACCGCTTCGGCGTGACCTGGGTCCTGGACGTGACGGCCCCGTACAACGGCTGATCCACGCACCCGGCGGCCCGCTGCCGGGGGTGAACGCGGTCAGAGGGGCTGGAGCCGGGTGCGCAGGAGGCAGAATTCGTTGCCTTCGGGGTCGGCCAGGACGTGCCAGCTCTCGTTGCCGGTCTGGCCGACGTCCGCGGGCCTGGCGCCGAGAGCGAGCAGCCGCTCCAACTCGGCTTCCTGGTCGCGGTCGGTGGCGTTGACGTCGATGTGCAGGGGGAGCTTCCCGGCCCGCGGGGCGCTGCTGGGGCTGAGGACGAGGGTGGGCTGCAGGCCGCCGAAGCCGGCGTCGGCCGGTCCGATCTCGATGCTTCCGTCGTCCTCGCGGCCGAGTTCGACGTAGCCGAGGACCTCGCTCCAGAAGGCGGCGAGCCGCTCGGGGTCGGCGACGTCGAGGACCAGTTCACTGATGCGGCATGCCATGCCCGTCAGTGTAGGGACACGCCACGCCGTGTCACCTGATTTCGCAGCGCGCCAAGGGAGTTCGCCCTCCGGAGCCGCAGTCCGGAGCCGCAGTCCGGACAGAGCGAGGGCCGGGGACCCGTACGGGAGGTCACCCCGTACGCGTCCCCGGCCGTCCTGCTTGTCATGGAGCGAGTGGATACCGGACGAGTCGTTACGGGACGAGCTTGAGGAGCTTGTTCGGGGAGCCGGTTCCGACGCCGGTGAGGACGTTCGGCGTCGCGCCGTTCACGAGTGCCGAGGCCACGGCCGCCGGAGCGGCGCCGGGGTGGCTCGTCAGATAGACCGCTGCGGCACCGGAGACGTGGGGCGCGGCGAAGGAGGTGCCGTTGCCGGTGTAGGTGGCGGTGTCCGAGGTGTTCCAGCCCGCCGTGATGGCGGAGCCGGGTGCGAAGATGTCCACGACGGGGCCGTAGTTCGAATAGGTGGCCCTGGCGTCGGTCCTGGTCGTGGCCCCCACCGTGAGGGCGGTGTCCACCCGGGCCGGTGAGTATCCGGAGGCCAGGGCTCCCGAATTGCCGGCCGCGATCGAGTACGTGACTCCGGACTCGATCGACCGCCGCACCGCGTTGTCGAGTGTGGTGCTGGCCCCGCCGCCGAGCGAGACGTTGGCGACGGAGGAGGCGACGTGGTTGGCGGTGATCCAGTCGACACCGGCGATGACCCCGGCGGTGGTGCCGGAGCCGTCGTTGCCGAGGACCCGCACCGCGACGATCTTCGCCTTCTTCGCCACGCCGTAGGTGGTCCCGGCGACGGTCGTGGCGACGTGGGTGCCGTGACCCGCGCCGTCCTGGGCGGTGCTGTCGTTGTCGACGAAGTCGTAGCCGTACGAGGCCCGGCCGCTGATCTCCTGGTGGGTGATGCGTACGCCGGTGTCGAGGACGTACACGGTCGCGCCGCTGCCGCCCGTGTCCGGGTAGGTGTACGTGCCGCTCAGCGGGAGGCCGGTCTGGTCGATCCGGTCGAGGCCCCAGGGTGCGCCGGTCTGGGTGGCGGTCGAGTGGACCTTCTGGTCCTGCTCGACCGAGGCGACCGCCGGGTCTGCGGCGAGCCGCTCGGCCTCGGTGCTGCTGAGCGTGGCGGCGTAGCCGTTCAACGCCGACGTGTAGGTGCGCTTGATCGTGCCGCCGTGGTCGGCTATCAGCCGCTTGCCCCGGGCCGCGGACGCCGTGAACCCGGACGTCTCCTTGAGCGTGACGATGTAGCTTCCGGGCACCGCCTCCGCTGCCCCGGCGTGCAGGACTCTGCCCTCGGGCTGGGCGGCCTGAGCGGGTAAGGCCGCACCCGCGCCGACTGCCAGCGCCACTGTCGTCGCGGTCGCGATCGCCGCGGCGATCCGCCTCTTGGTGTTGCGCACTGCTGCCATCGTGAGGTCCTCCTCGAACGGTGGCGCGCCAGGGGTTCGACGCGCCGAAGGGTGTGGCGTACGGGGTTCGTACGCCGCACCCCGACGATGGCGCGGCGCGTTCGGGCGGAGCAAGGATTCCCGGCAAGGTGTCATGGCCGCGCCACACAGTTGACCGCGCGTCCATGTGGCGTCACACAAGGCAACACGGGCTTCGCGTGAGGTGCACGATTCCGATGGCACGTCGCATCACCGCTGGGGCCCACGGTGGGCACCAACTCCACCTGTGTCAGGCCTACTTCGCCCGACTTACAGCCCGGGGTGCTCGCTGGTCACGGACCTCCGTCCCTTCGGCCGCCGAACGCTTCGGCTCTGCCGAAGACTGCTGGACGCTCGGGGGCAGACCAAGGGGAGACCTTCGCCACATCGGGCCCCGTTCGGGGATGCGGAGGCGGCGGTCGCATGTTGGCGACGGATGAACCTGCCCCCACCCTGAACAGGACACGCAGTGACAGACGAGAACGCCCGCCGTGCAGCAGCCGCCCTCTCACGCCCGTTCGCGGTCCGTGGACTGACCTCGCGCAACCGGATCGCCATGGCTCCCATGACCCGGGAGTTCTCCCCGAACGGCGTACCCGGCCAGGACGTGGCGGACTACTACGCCCGCCGCGCCGCCGGGGGTGTGGGCCTGATCATCACCGAGGGCACGTACGTCGATCACGCCTCCGCCGGCACCAGCGGCCGGGTTCCGCTGTTCCACGGCGAGGACGCGTTCGCGGGCTGGTCGGGTGTCGTGGATGCCGTGCACCGCGAGGGCGGCGCGATCATCCCGCAGCTGTGGCACGTGGGTGTCACACGCGCCGAGGGCGCCCCGCCGGTGGCCGAGGCGGAGCCGGTCGGCCCGTCGGGCGTGGCCCTGTCGGGTGAGCCCAAGGGCCGCGCCATGACGCAGAAGGACCTCGACGACGTCATCGCCGCGTTCGCCGACGCGGCCGCCGCCGCGGAGCGTCTCGGCTTCGACGGAGTCGAACTGCACGGAGCACACGGCTACTTGATCGACCAGTTCCTCTGGGAGGGCAGCAACCGCCGCACCGACGCGTACGGCGGCGACATCGTCGCGCGCACCCGGTTCGCGGCGGAAATCGTGGCGGCGTGCCGCGCCGCCGTGTCCGACTCCTTCCCCCTCTTCTTCCGCATGTCCCAGTGGAAGATGAGCTCGTACGAGGCGAAGCTCGCCCGGACGCCCGAGGAGCTGGACACCCTCCTCACGCCGCTGGCCGAGGCCGGCGTCGACGTCTTCCACGCGTCCACCCGCCGCTACTGGCTGCCCGAGTTCGACGACTCCGACCTGAACTTCGCCGGGTGGGTGAAGAAGATCAGCGGAAAGCCGACGGTCACCGTCGGCTCGGTCGGCCTGGACGGCGACTTCTTCAGCGCCTTCCAGGGCAACAGCTCCTCGGTCACCGGCATCGACCAGTTGCTGGACCGGCTGGAGCGCGACGAGTTCGACATGGTGGCCGTCGGCCGTGCACTGATCGCCGACCCGGAGTGGCCCGCGAAGACCCTGCGCGGGCGTACCGAGGACATCACGCCGTTCGGGGCGGAGATGCTGAAGACCCTGCACTGACCTGCGGAGCCGGGGCAGTCCCTCAGCGCAGGAGGCGCAGCGGGACGGCTCCGGCCATCGCCTCGGCCCCCGCGTCGTTGGGGTGGAGGCCGTCGCCGCTGTCGTAGCGCGCGAAGAGGCGCTGCGGGTCGGACGGGTCGCGCAGCGCCTTGTCGAAGTCGATCACCCCGTCGTACCCGCCGCCGGTGCGGATCCAGTGGTTGAGGGCCTGACGGGCGGCCTCGTTCTCCGGGCTGTAGAAGCCCAGGGTGTCGCCCTTGAAGGGCAGGACCGTGCCGCCGTAGGCCTTCAGGCCCCGGTCGTGGGCGCGGTCGATGATCTGACGGTGGGCCTCGATGAGGTCCGCCGCCGTGACCCGTTCCGACTCGGGGGCGACGGTGCCGGGGTGGCCGAGGTCGTTCACGCCCAGGAGCACGATCAGGTGTTCGGCACCGGGCTGGGACGCGACGTCGCGGTCGAAGCGGCGCAGGGCGCTCTGGCCGAAGTACGCCGCGAAGTCCTCGGCGTCGGATCCGGCGGGCGGGTTGGGATCGTGCAGGAGGCGGTTACCGCCGATGCCCTCGTTGAGTACGCCCACGGCGTCCGGCCCGGCGGAGGCGCGCAGCCGGCCGGCGAGGAAGTCGGGCCAGCGGTGGTTGGCGCCGACCTCGGTGAGGGAACCGTCGGTGATGGAGTCGCCGAGGGTGACGACGGCCGAGGAGGGGCGGGCCGTGCTCACGCTCACGCCGGTCAGGAAGTACCAGCGGTCGATGGTCGCGGTCGGCTCGATGTCGGTGTGGCCGGTGACGTTCCCGGCGGCGACATGATTGTGCTGCAGGGCGGACGCGTGGAGCGTCGAGCCGGGCGTGGGCCCGGGCAGGTGGATGCTCACCACGAGGTCGGTCCCCGCGGGCACCCGCAGGGAGACCGGGTCGCTGAGGAGCGGGGCGCCCGCGGGGACGGTCACCGAGGTCCGGCCGCCGAACGTGAGCGGCCGGTCGGTACGCGGGTCGATCCGGGAGGAGGGCCCGCCGGGTGCCGGGCGGGCGACACGGGCCTCTCCGATGACCAGGGGGCCGCTGCCGAACTCGTTCGACAGCCGGATGCGGACCCGGTCCCCGCCGATGCTGGTGCGGACGGTCTGACGGATCGTCTCGTCGTCGAAGGCGGTGGCGTCCGAGGCCGGGGCCGTCGTGGGCCCGGTGGCCCATGTCCCGGTCCAGGGAAGGGAGTTGTGGTTACGGGGCGCGGGCTCGGCGGAGAAGGCCGGAGCGGCCGCCGTCGCCAGGAGCAAGCCACCCGTGGCCACGGCCACGAGGTGAAGAACGGCCCGTCTCGCACGTGAGCGGGCGGGGGATCCTGCGGAGTGCCGTCTCATCGGGGTGTGCCTCCTGGTCTACGGGAACGGGATGCGGGTGCCGTCGGGGCCGGACGCGCCCGGCCCGGAATTCCTGCCCGTCCGGCCCGGGCACGATGTACAGTTTTTGAGTCCTGTTGTCTCCGATAGAGGTGGACGTTGCGCATCTGAGGCCCGCGATCACCGCGCGGTACGGCCCTCGCCGTAGCCCGTCACGCCTTGTCGGCTTTCCTGCCGCCCCGTGACCCCCCGCGTGGATGCGACCTCGGTGCACGATCCGTCCCCCGTACGTCCGGAGGACCGCACCCCTTCCTCTCCCGGCCGGTCGCCGCGTGGTGCTCGCACACGAAGCCCCTGTTCACACGCTTGCGACTGCGAGGATCACATGTCTCACCCCACCACGCCCGCCGCCTCCCTCAGCTGCTCCGCCCTGTCCTTCCGGTGGCCGGACGGCACGGAGGTCTTCGACGGGCTGTCCCTCAGCGTCGGCCGTGGCCGCACCGGGCTCGTGGGAACCAACGGCTCCGGCAAGTCCACCCTGCTGCGGCTGCTGGCCGGCCGGCTGAAGCCCTCCGCCGGTTCCGTGACCGTCGGCGGGCACCTCGCGTACCTCCCGCAGAACCTCACCCTGGACACGGGCCTCCGCGTCGAGGACGCCCTCGGCATCACCGGGCGGCGCACGGCGCTCCGCGCGATCGAGGCCGGCGATGTCGCCGAGGAGCACTTCGAGACGGTCGGCGACGACTGGGACGTCGAGGAGCGGGCCCTGGCGACCCTCGGGTCGCTCGGCCTCGGCGACGTCGGCCTCGACCGCACCGTGGGGCAGCTGTCCGGCGGCGAGACCGTGCTGCTGCGGCTGGCCGCGCTGCTGCTGGAACGCCCCGACGTCCTGCTGCTCGACGAGCCGACCAACAACCTGGACGTGTTCGCGCGCCGCCGGCTGTACGAGGCGGTGGAGTCCTGGCGCTCCGGAGTGCTGGTCGTGGTCAGCCACGACCGTGACCTGCTGGAACGGGTGGACCGCGTCGCCGACCTGCGCGCAGGCTCGGTGAGTTGGTACGGCGGCGGCTGGTCGGCCTACGAGGAGGCGCTGGCCACCCAGCAGGAGGCGGCCGGGCGCATGGTGCGGGCCGCCGAGTCCGACGTACGCCGTCAGAAACGCGAGCTGGAGGAGGCCCAGATCAAGGTGGCCAGGCGCCAGCGGCACAACAAGAAGATGGACGCCCAGCGGCGGGCGCCGAGGATCGTCGCGGGTGAGCACAAGAGGTCCTCCCAGGAGGCGGCGGGCAAGCTCCGCGGGCTGCACGAGGACCGGCTCCAGGAGGCACGGGAGCGGCTCGACACGGCGTCGGAGGCGATCCGTGACGACGCCGAGATCCGGGTGCGGCTCCCCCACACCGCCGTCCCGGCCGGCCGTACGGTCCTGAGCGTGCACGGGCTCCGCCCCCGCTTCGGCGCCCTGCGCGACGGCGCGCTGCACGTCCAGGGGCCCGAACGCATCGCGCTCATCGGGCGTAACGGGTCGGGGAAGACGACGCTGCTGCGCACCCTCACCGGGGAGCTCGCGCCCATGTGCGGCGAGGCCAGGACCCATGTGCCGCTGCGCTTCCTGCCGCAGCGGCTCGACGTGCTGGACGACGGGCTGAGCGTCGCCGCGAACGTGGCGCGCATGGCGCCCGGGACCACCGACAACGAGATCCGCTCCCAGCTCGCCCGCTTCCTGTTCAAGGGAGCGCGCGCCGAGCAGCCGGCGGGCACCCTGTCGGGCGGTGAGCGTTTTCGCGCCGCCCTGGCGGCGACGATGCTCGCCACCCCGGCCCCGCAGCTGCTGATGCTGGACGAGCCGACCAACAACCTGGACCTGGCGAGCGTGCGGCAGCTGACGAGCGCGCTCGAGTCCTACGAGGGCGCGCTGATGATCGCCGGGCACGACCTGGCGTTCCTGGAGTCGGTCGGGATCACCCGCTGGCTGCTCGTGGGCGAGGAGCTCACCGAGCTGGGCGCCGAGGAGGTGCGGGAGCTGCTCGGCGCACCCGACGCGACCGTGTGACCGGTGGTGTACTGGGAGGGTGCGGGCCGCGTTCCAGGGCCCGCCCCCCGGCACCACCGGCTACCGATCCGGATCCCGCCATGCACCCTCCCCACGGATTCCGACGCGTCGCCCGGGCCCTCGCGGGCGCGGCCGTCGCCCTGACGGCGGCCGGAGGCCCGGCAGCGGTGGCCGCCGCCGGGCCTCCCCCGGTCGCCGCGTCGGCCGCCGTGTCGTCGCACGCGGCCCCGTCCACCGGGCTCCCGTCCGACCGGACCGACCCGCGTACGGCGACCGCGAAGCTCACCATCCCGTCGATCGGAGTGACGGACCTGCGCGTCGTCCCGTACGAGGGCACGACGGACGACGGGCCCGGGACCCGCGTCCAGGACCGCGGGGTGGCGGCCAGCCCGTACGGCGAGGAGGGCGGCGTCGGGCCCGGCGAGGTCGGGAACTACCTCGTGACGGCCCACCGGCTCTCCGCCGGGGGCCCGCTCCGCGACCTGCCGTCACTGGCGAAGGGCGACACCGTCCTCGTCACGGAGGGCGGCACGGTCCACGAGTACCGGATCACCGCGAGCCGGCGGACGTCCTTCCGGTCCGAGCGCTCGCTCGCCGAGCAGCGGGCGGAGGTGCCGGGCGAACCGGGTGAGAAGCCGACCCGGGCGATGATCACGCTGTCCACCTGCGCGACCCCGGAGGACGACGCCGCCGGCAACGTCTGGCGCGACGCCCACGGCGACCCGGAGCACCGCGTCGACAGGGTCGGCGTCCTGGTGTCCACCCGGACGTCATGAACCGCCCGGCATGTCGGTCGGCAGCTCCAGCCACCGTGCCGTACCCGGCTCGATGACGTACGCGCTGCCGTCCAGCCTCACCCGGACCCCCGGCCGCTCCGAGTCCGGTACGGCGATCCTGAGGCGCTCCGCGCGGATGCGCAGGTCCACGTCCCAGTGCCGGCGGAAGCGGAGCCGTACCCGGAACTTCGCGAGCTGGGGCAGCGTGGCCGGAGCCAGCCACAGGGCGTCGTCGCGGGTCTCCAGGCCCGTCATGCCGCGCTGGACGAAGTCGAGGGTGCCGGCCATCGCGCCCAGGTGGATGCCCTCCTCCGTCGTACCGCCCTGGATGTCGGCGACATCGCCGATCAGCGCCTCCTCGCAGTACGCCCAGGCGTCGTCGCGGTGCACCCGGGCCAGCACCCAGGCGTGGACGAGGGAGCTGAGGGTGGAGCCGTGGCTCGTGCGCTTCACGTAGTAGTCGACGGTGGCCCGCCAGGTCTCGTCGTCGAGTTCGTGTCCGAGCCGCCGGAACAGCGCCGCGAGTTCCCTGGGTGAGAAGAGGTAGCCGAGCATCAGCACATCGGCCTGCTTGGACGCCTGGTAGCGGTTGACGGTGTCGCCCTCCGCCTCCAGGATCCGGTCGAGCCGCCGGATCTCCCCGTACCGCTCGCCGTACCCCTCCCAGTCCAGCTCGTCCAGGTCCCCGTAACCGGCGAACTGGCTGATGACACCCCGGTGGTAGGGCACGTACAGCCGCCGGGAGATGTCGTCCCAGCGGTCCAGCTCCGCCGGGTCGAGCCGGATCAGGTCGAGGAGCTGCCGGCAGCGGCTCGCGGGCAGAGCGCGGCAGAGCTCGCCGGCCCGCGCCAGCACCCAGGCCGCCGTCACGTTCGTGTACGTGTTGTCGTCGAGCCCCGCCGCGTCGGAGCCCGGATAGGCGTCGTGGTACTCGTCGGGCCCGACGACCCCCCGGATGCGGTACCTCCCGAGGCCGTCGTCCCATGCGGCGCTGTCCGCCCAGAAACGGGCGATCTGCATCATCGTCTCGGCGCCCTTGGAGTAGAGGTACTCCGTGTCGCCGGTGGCCTGGCAGTACTGCCACACGTTGTACGCGACGGCCGAGCCGACATGGTGCTGCAGCCGTGAACGGTCGGGCAGCCAGCGCCCCGAGCGCGGGTTGAGATGGACCTCCTGGGTCTCCTCCCGCCCCTCGTCGGCACTCTGCCACGGATACATCGCGCCCTTCCTGCCCACCGCCTGTGCGGCGGCGCAGGCCGCGGGTAACCGCCGGTGGCGGTAGTCGAGCAACCCCCGGGAGATCTCCGGGAGATGCAGGTTCAGGAAGGGCAGGACGAACAGCTCGTCCCAGAAGACGTGCCCCCGGTACGCCTCGCCGTGCAGTCCTCTGGCGGGCACCCCGACATCGAGTTCCGCGGTGTGCGGGGAGAGCGTCTGGAGCACGTGGAAGAGGTGCAGCCGCAGGATGCGGCCGGGCTCGCCCGGCACCTCCAGCTTGGCCTGCTGCCACAGATCGGCCCAGGCCCGGCGGTGCGAGGCCAGCAGCCGGTCGTACGCCGGAGCGGCGGCGACCGCGGACGCCGCGGCGCGCAGCGGGCTGCCGATCGCCGGGTCCCGGGAGGTGAAGAGCGCGACCGTCTTGTCGACGACTGCGTCGGAGTCCGGGGTCAGCGGCAGCAGCAGCGTCTGGTGGACCGCGCGTGGCTCCTGCCGGGGTTCGGCCCGGTGGTCGCCGTTCGGTTCCGGACCGCAGGAGGCCACGATGCGGGCGGCGATGGCCACGGCGATGTCCGACTCCACCGTGCGGCAGCGCAGCCACACCGCGGACTCCGGCTCCGTGCCGGTCTCCCAACCCGTGAGGTGGCGGTCGGCCAGCTCCCGGTACCGCGCGACGCCGGTGTTGCGGACATCGCCGTCGATCACGGACTCCACCTCCAGCTGTCCCGACCAGCCCTCGGCACTGAACACCGTGTGCAGCGCGGCGAGATGGGGGTCGCCCATGTGCACCAGTCGCTCCTGTTCGACGGTCAGCCGCCGCCCTTCCCCGTCCTCGTACACCGAGTGGCGGATCAGCGTCCCGCCACGCAGGTCGAGCGACTGGCGGTGGTCCACGAGGGAGACGTCGTCGGGGGTCAGCCACGGGCCGGGGCCGGCACCGGTGGGGTGCACGCGGTAGCGCAGCGGCAACCAGTTGGGGAGGTTGACCAAGTCCTCGTTCTCGACCTGCCGTCCCTGGACGGAGGACGTCAGCCGGTTGTAGCAGCCCGCGACATACGTACCCGGGTAGTGCGTGTCGCCCGCGGACGTCTCGGGCGCGGCTCCCCGGGTGGCGAAGTAGCCGTTGCCCAGGGTGCACAGTGCTTCGCGCAGGCGTTCCTTCTCCGGGTCGTACCCCTCGTACGCCCAGATCCAGCCGCGCGCCATCAGTCCTCCCCGGTGATCAGCAGGTCGCCCGGATCGGTCACCACGAGATCCGCGCCGTGCCGCCGCAGATCGTTGGCGCTCTCGGGGCTGTCCGTCCGGTCCACCCCGATGACCAGCCCGAAGCCGCCCCGGCGGCCGGCTTCCACCCCGGCCAGCGCGTCCTCCACCACGGCGGTGTCCCCGGCCGGGACCCCCAGACGCCGTGCCGCCTCGGTGAACAGGGCGGGGTCCGGTTTGCCGGGCAGCTCCAGGCGGCGCGCCTCGTTGCCGTCGACCACCGCGGTGAACAGGTCCAGGAGACCGGCCCCGGCCAGCAGCTCGGTCGCGTGCCGGGACGCGGACGCGGCGGCGAACGGGACGCGCGCGTCGTGCAGCACGTGCAGGAGACGGACCGTCCCCGGCCAGACCGCGATCGGGTGGGTACGCAGGTTCCGGGTGAACACCTCGTCCTTGCGGGCGGCGACGGCCCACACCGTCCCGGTGCCCGGGGGGTCGTCGGGGCTGCCTTCGGGGAGGCCGAGGCCCCTGGACGCGAGGAAGGCTGCGGCACCGTCCTTGCGGGATCTGCCGTCGACGTAGCGCCGGTAGTCGTCCGCCTCGTCGAAGGGCCGCTGCCCTCGGTGGGAGGCCAGGCAGGCGTCGAAGGCCGGCTTCCAGGCAGCCGCGTGTGCCGGGGCGGAATCGGTGATCACGCCGTCCGTGTCGAAGACCACGGCGTGCACGGAGAGCAGGACTGCGGCCGGTGACGGTGCGCGTGCCATGACCGGGGGGTCCCTTCGTCGCGGCGGGTTCTGCGGCGTTTCTGCGGCGGGCCCTGCCACAAGCCCTGGCAAAAAGTCGGAAAAGTTCCTTTGTGTGCCTTTCGGGACTACCGTAAAAGCATGGCCAGTACCGAGCGTCAGACCGTTCAGCAGGCGGAATACGTGTGTCCGTCCTGCAAGCAGCCCGTCGAGACCGTTCTGGCGCGGCACAAGACCCTCGGGATCTTCGTCCCGTACTGGGGACCGGGGCCGTGTCGCAACCCTGAGTGCCACACCCACGAGGCGGAATCCCGGGACATGTCCGGCTCCGATCGGGGCCGGGGCTCCGTCGGACGGTGAACGCGGTCTCCTTCAACGATCCGGTGTCCTTCCTGGACCCCGTGGCCGCCACAGCTCAGGCGGTCGGACGTTCGGGTGGTCAGGCGTTCAGCTGGAGGCGCTGACCGGGGAAGATGAGGTGCGGTCCGCGGTCCAGTACCTCGCGGTTCAGCTCGTACAGCGCGGGCCAGCCACCGGACGCGTCCGCGCGCTCGGCGATCACCGAGAGGGTGTCACCCGGTTCGACGACGTACGTCTCCTCGTCGGCGAGGTCCTCGGAGTAGCGCGTCACGTAGTCGCTGTCCTGCGTGCCGCCCGTCGGGCTTCCGGACGCCGTGTTGTCGGAGGAGCCGCTGTTCGAACTGCCGGTCGACTGCTCAGGGGCCGTCTGCGCCGTGTCGCTCCGGTCCGCGCTGTCGGACCCGGAGGACGAGGAGGAGCCGGAGGAGCCGGAGGACGAGGAGGAACCGGAGCTCGACGTACCGTTCGCACCGAGGCGTCCGCAGGTGGGCCAGGCGCCCATTCCCTGCGAGCGGGCCACGCGTTCACCGACGGCGATCTGCTCGTCCCGGCTGGCGAGGTCGGCGCGGGGTGCGTACTGCCCTCCGCCGTAGGCCTGCCAGGTGGAGGGGGCGAACTGCAGGCCACCGTGGTAGCCGTTCCCGGTGTTGACGTTCCATCGGCCGCTGCTCTCGCACTCGGCGATGCGGTCCCAGTCGGTACCCGCCGTGACGGTCGGCGCGATGACGGCACGGGCGGGAGCGGCCTGGGCCGGTGCCGCCTGGGCGGGGATACGGGCCGGGGCCTTGGCAGGGGCGTCCGCGACGCTGCGGCCTGCGAGGCCGAGCACGCTCAGGAGGACGAGCAGAAGGGCGAGCACTGATTCGACGGGACGCTTGGCGAGGGGTGATGCCGGCATGACGGTATTCCTCCGCTGTGCTCCGGAAGGTGTGCAAGGGCACGAACAGATAAGCCGCCGATAGTCTTTTCAGCGGGCTTCGACGCGTTCGACGTCCGCACAATCACTCAGGTGGGGGTCTCTCATGGCACTGTTCGGCAACGCGCACACCGTCGATCCGGCGACCGCGCAGCGTGACTACGCACGGCTTCTCGGGCAGGGCGAGCAGGTGCACGCGGCGTATCTGCTGATCCGCGACACGATCCTGTTCACCGACCGCAGGCTCGTCCTCGTCGACAAGCAGGGGATCACCGGCAAGAAGGTGGAGTACCACTCCGTCCCGTACCGGAGCATCACGCACTTCGCGGTGGAGACGGCGGGCACCTTCGATCTGGACGCCGAACTCAAGATCTGGATCAGCGGCTCCGCCACCCCCATCCAGAAGACGTTCACCAAGGGCGTCGACATCTACGAGGTCCAGGCCGTCCTCACCCAGTACGTCGCGAGGTAGCCGCTACGACGTCCGGGCGGCGGCCCGTATCCGGGCCATCTCCGCCCGGATCGCGGGCAGTCGCGCGTAGAGGGCCTCGCCGGGGCAGTACGTCTGAAAGGTGTCGCGGTGGCCGGCCACGGCATGGAGGTAGACCACCTCCCCGCGCCGGTACAGGCTCTCGTCGTTCGTCGAGACCATCCGCACGATGCCCCGTGGGTCGACGGCCCGGTCCAGTTTCCACGCGCCCACCTTCGCGATCCCCTCGATGAGCGCCTTCGGTACCCGCACGCCGGGGTCGAAGGTGCCGAGGGCCGCGATCCCCACGCTGTGCGCGTTGAACCCGGTGGCGTGGGCCCCGCGCACGGAGCGCCCGACACCTCCTGCCCGGCCCTCGTATATGGTCCCGCAGCGGTCGACGACGAAGTTGTAGCCGATGTCGTCCCAGCCCTCGCCCCGGACGTGCGTCTCCTCCATCGCGCGGAGCATCTTGGGGGCGTCTACACAGTCGTACGCGTTGGTGTGCCCGGTGTGATGGACGAAGACGGCCTTCACCGTCCCCGTGTACACCGCGCCCTCCTTCACCAGGCCCTCGTCCGCGTGCCACTCCGCCCGGCTGACGATCGTGGGCCGCGGAGCCCCGGGCGACGTCGCCGGCTTCGCGGTGGTCCGCTCGGGCGCGGCGAGCCGTACCGGCGCGTCCCGGAGCACCAGGAACGCCAGCGGCACGACCATGGCGCACACGGCTGTTCGGCGAAGCCACATAGGGCCACCATGCTCGCTGACCAGCCACGTCGCAGGTACCCGGCACCCGATCGGGTGACCTGGCGCGACGTGGCCCGTGACAGCTCCCGGGCGGTCAGGAAACGGCGGCCGTCTGCTGCTGCTCGACGATGCGTGCCGCGCGGTGCGGGGACGTGTCGAGCCGGGCCAGCACGCCCGGGACCGCGTTGTTGGGCAGGATCAGCTCGAAGAGGGCAGATATCTCGCCGACCAGGTCCGGCGGCTCGGCCATCGACTCGGTCACCAGCTGGACCCCGGTCCAGGCCCCGACGAAGAGCCGGGACGTTGCTTCCGGATCGACGTGCGGAAGCAGCTCACCCCGCTCCTTGGCCTCGGTGAGCATCTCCGTGCCGAGGGCGATCCAGTCCGGCCAGCGGGTTCCGAACAGCCCGCGCGCCCGGGGGTCGACCGACAGCCGGATCGAGGCACTGAGCAGGGGCTCCCTGGGCAGCCGGTAGGCGAGCAGGAGAGCTATGTCCACCCATTCCTGCAGCTTGAAGGTCTGCGGGGTGACCCCGTCCGAGGTCACCGCCTCCTGGAGGACACCGCGGGCCAGCTCCTCCTTCGACGTGAAGTGGAAGTAGAGCGCCCCTCGCGTGAGACCGGCCCGGTCGAGGATCGCGGCGATCGTGGCGGCGTCGTAACCGTGCTCGTCGAAGACCTCGGCCGCGGCTTCCAGGAAGATTCTGCGCGTGCGGATCGCCCGTTGCTGTCGTGCCAACTCGCGCTCCCCTTGAACGTGGCCTGACGCTTCTTCAAAAAGTACCGGTGAGCCGGTATCCTATCAGCGCCCGAATGCCCATTCTGCGCCATGTCCGGGAGGGCCGTGTCCGACATACCTGCCGCACCGCTCCCGCCGCAGGCCGCGGAGGTCCGGGGCGGGGTTCCCAAGGAGTACGTCCATCTCGGACGCTCCGACATGGTCTTCCTCACCGCCTGGCGAAGCCTGGGAGAGGGCGAGTACTCACTGTCCGCGAGGTGGCCCGCCCCCGCGGCCGGCCTCGCCTACGACCCCCGGGTGCTCACCCAGACCATCCGGCAGAGCGGCCTGGTCATCGCGCACGCGGCGTACGGCGTCCCCCTCGCGGACCAAACCCTCCTGCACTACTTCGACTTCACCGTCGCCCCGGGGTTCCGTGTGCCCGCCCAGGCACCCTGCGACCTCGCCGTCGAGGTTTCCGTGACGAACCCCAAGAAGCGTGGGCGGGCCGTCAGTTCACTGGGCATGGACGTCCGCGTCCTCCAGGGTGGCAGCCTGGTGGCCCGTGCGGATTCCGAGTTCGGCTGGATCTCGCCGCGCGCCTACCGCCGGCTCCGCGGCGAGCACCTCACCACCGACTGGAACAGCTGGCCGCTGCCCCCTCCGGTCGACGCGCGCGTCGTCGGCCGGGCCGCACCGTCCGACGTGGTCCTGGCGGCCGGCGACCGGCCCCGACGCTGGCAGTTACGCAACGACGTGACCAACACCGTGCTCTACGACCACCCGGTCGACCACGTCCCGGGGCTCGTCCTGATGGAGGCCGCCGACCAGGCCGCGCGCGCCGCCCTGCACCCCGCCCGATTCGAGGCGACCACCGTCACCAGCGCGTTCGCGCGGTACGCCGAATTCGACCGCCCCTGCTGGGTCGAGGCGGAGATCCTGACCGCCGCCCTCGGAGAGACCTCCGTCCTGGTCACGGCGACACAGGACGGGGAAACGGTCTTCCGGGGCCGGCTGACCGGCCCCTGCGACTGACGGTTCACTGGTTGATGAAGCCGCCGTCCACCGGCAGAACCGTGCCCGTGAGGAAGGGGCAGCGGTCGCTGAGCAGCCAGGCGACCGCGTTGGCGATCTCCTCCGGCTCGGCCGTACGACCCTGCGGCGTACGGCTGTTGACCATCTGCTCCAGCCCCGGGTTACGCCCGAACCAGTCGGCCGTGATCTCGCTGCGCGTGGTACCCGGAGCCACCGCGTTGACCCTGATGCCCTGTTGGGCGTACTCGTCCGCGGCGGCCCTGGTGAGCCCGACGACGGCGTGCTTGGCCGCGATGTAGGGCGCAGCCGACGGGATGGCCACCAGGCCGCCCACACTGCTGTTGTTCACGATGGAGCAGTCGCCGGAGTTCGCCAGCATGGCCGCGATCTCGGGCCGCAGGCAGTTCCAGACGCCCCGCACATTGGCGTCCATGACCGCGTCGTAGACGTCATCACCCATGAGGTGCAGGGGAGTTCGGTCACCGCCGAGCCCCGCGTTGTTGAAGGCCGAGTCCAGGCGGCCGTAGGTGTCCACAGTGAAGTCGACGGCCCTGGCGGCCTCTTCGGCCACCGTGACATCACAGAGGACATAGGAGGCTTGAGCCCCCTTGCCCCTCAGTTCGGCGACCAGGGAGGCCAGTCGGTCCTCCCTGCGTGCGGCCAGGACGACCGTCGCGCCTTCCTCGGCGAACACCCGCGCCGCCGCCGCACCGATACCGCTGCTCGCCCCGGTGATCAGGACGACTCTGCCGTGAAGAAGATCGCTCATTGCGGCAGTCTGGCAGGCCACCCGGCCCGACGGCCACGGCTGTGCACACCCCAGAACCTCGACTCAGCGTCACGGCCATAACAGACCGTACGTACTGTTTTGGCCCCACCCGGGTGAAGGACCGACGGCGGGTTCACCGCAACCCCGCGCGATCCGGCTTCGCCCCGGTCGACCCGGTACTCGCCCGCCGGACCACCGGAAAGCTGATCCTGACCCCCTGACCCCCTGACCCCCTGACCCCCTGCCCTCCTGCCCCCTGAGTCGCCGGCACCGGCCGACACCCGGGGGCGGCCCCGGACGCACCGCACCCCCGGGCCGGGAAGGCCAGGGGGTGCGGGTGTACGGGACGGGGCGGCGGCTCAGGCGTCGCCGGGCGTTCCGAGCATGGCGGACGCGTTCTCCAGCGGGGTGAGGGGCACCGCGGGAGCGGGCACCTCCGCCGGGCGGCAGGTGAAGCCGAGACGCGTCAGCGCCCTGGTCACCTCGCCCGCGGTGAAGTCCCGGCGGTCCTGGCGGGTGATGATCTCGCCGACCTGCTTGACGGGGTAGACGCGGCGGCTGATGACCACGGCGTCACCGGTGACGGGCTCGGGCTTGACGCCCTTCATCAGATCCTCGACCTCGTTCTTGAAGAGGTCGAAGGGGAAACGGGCGATGACACAGCGCATGGTGCCTCAACAAGGTGGTCGTGGAGAAAACCGGACAGGGTCGGCCGGACTCCCGGCCGAATCGCTACGCTGCCTTGTTGGAGCGGCGCTGCGCAGCTGCGGCACGCGCCTGCGGCGTCGCCGTGTTGGCGTTGGAGCGGCGTCCCTGGCCGGGACGCGCGCCACGACGGCCACGAGGTCCGGAGCCGCTGCCCTTGCCGCGCTCCGACACCGGTGAGGTGATCGTGACGGGCACACCCGACGGCGCCTGGGCTCCGGTGATGCGGTTGAGCTCGGCCTCGCCGGAGCGGACCTGGGCGATCTGCGGTGTGATCCCGGCATCGGCCATCAGCCGGGTCATCTCGCGGCGCTGGTTGGGCAGCACCAGCGTGACGACGCTGCCGGACTCACCGGCGCGTGCGGTACGACCGCCGCGGTGCAGGTAGTCCTTGTGGTCGCTGGGCGGGTCGACGTTGACGACCAGGTCGAGGTTGTCGACGTGGATGCCGCGGGCGGCGACGTTCGTGGCGACCAGCACCGTGACATGGCCGGTCTTGAACCGGTCCAGGGTGCGGGTGCGCTGCGGCTGCGACTTGCCGCCGTGCAGCGCGGCCGCGCGCACACCGCTGTGCAGCAGGTGGTCGGTGAGCTTGTCCACCGCGTGCTTGGTGTCCAGGAACATGATCACCCGGCCTTCGCGGGCGGCGATCTCGGTGGTCGTCGCGTACTTGTCGGCGCCCTGGACGTAGAGCACGTGGTGCTCCATCGTCGTCACCGCACCGGCCGCGGGGTCCACCGAGTGGACGACCGGGTCGTGCAGGTAGCGGCGGACCAGCAGGTCGACGTTGCGGTCCAGGGTGGCCGAGAACAGCATCCGCTGACCGTCGGGGTTGACCTGGTCCAGCAGCTCGGTGACCTGGGGCATGAAGCCCATGTCGGCCATCTGGTCGGCCTCGTCGAGGACGGTGATGGCGACGCGGTCGAGCTTGCAGTCGCCGCGCTCGATGAGGTCCTTCAGCCGGCCCGGGGTGGCGACCACGACTTCGGCGCCGCCACGCAGCGCGCTGGCCTGACGGCCGATCGACATACCGCCGACGACCGTGGCCAGCCGGAGCTTGAGGGACCGGGCGTACGGCGTGAGCGCGTCGGTGACCTGCTGGGCCAGTTCCCGGGTGGGGACGAGGACCAGGGCCACCGGACGGCGCGCGTCCGCGCGGTTGCCCGCGGTGCGGGCCAGCAGGGCCAGACCGAAGGCGAGCGTCTTGCCCGATCCGGTGCGGCCGCGGCCCAGGACGTCCCGCCCGGCGAGCGAGTTCGGCAGGGTGGCCGCCTGGATGGGGAACGGCACGGAGACGCCCTCGGAAGCCAGCGCCGCCAGCAGCGGTGCCGGCATGTCCAGGTCCGCGAAGGCCTCGGCGGCGGGCAGAGCGGGGGTGATGGTCACCGGCAGGGCGAATTCACCCGAGACGGAGGAGGAGCGGCGGCCGTAGCCGCCGGAGCGCTTCGGACCGCCGGAGCGGCCCTGCGAACCCGGGGCGCCCGGCCGGCCGGATCCCGAGGAGCGGAATCCGTTGGCGGTACGACTGCCGGCGGATCCACCGGAACGTGTCCGGGAAAATCGGTCGTTCGTGCGAGCTGTGCGATCGCGGTTCAATGGAGAACCTTTCCCTCGAATGGCACGTATCGAGGGATTCTTTCCGGGCGGCTGCAGCCATGTACGGCGCCAAGAATCGCAAGAACGAGCCGGTGAAATAACGAAAAACGAAGCCCGTCCGGCGGATGAACCAGCCGGATTCGGCACTCCATATGACTGCATATAACCGCCGCGCCATGACCTGTACACATCGGGAATTACTCCGACGGTGTGTCAGCCCCGGCAACGGTCGGGAAAACACAACGAGCTGGGGCCCGCACCCCAAGGTGCGGGCCCCAGCTGCGCCATACGCCTGAGCGATCAGGCGGGGGTGATGTTCTCCGCCTGCGGGCCCTTCTGGCCCTGCGTGACGTCGAAGTTCACCTTCTGGCCTTCCTGCAGCTCGCGGAAGCCCTGGGCGGCGATGTTCGAGTAGTGGGCGAAGACGTCAGCGCCGCCACCCTCCTGCTCGATGAAGCCGAAACCCTTTTCCGCGTTGAACCACTTCACGGTGCCAGTAGCCATGTCATATCTCCTTCGGGGCGTTGCCCGTGGGCCCACACTGTGTGGGCCCTACGTCGCCGCAAATGATTGCCCCGACCGGAAGAAACCGGAAATACAAAAGAGCGCTCACCGGAGTGAAAACGGTGAGTGCACTTGAAGTTTTGGGAACCACAACTGCAACTGAGATCAACAGTAGCACGATTCGGGCACAAGCGAGCTGTACGCCATATCACTACGGCGTCACTCCACCGCGCACGGCATAAACTCTCACCGCTCATTACGCGTATTTCTGTGCCCGCCGAAACAGATATGCGCCCGCGCGCCGGTCAGGAATCGACCCCGCTCCGGCCGGCCGCGGGCCGTCGCAGCTGCTCGTTGAGGCGCAGGGCCTCCTCGAGCTGGTCCTCCAGGATCACGATGCGGCAGGCGGCCTCGATCGGCGTACCTCCGTCCACCAGCTCCCGGGCACGGGCGGCGATACGCAGCTGGTAGCGCGAGTAGCGGCGGTGACCCCCCTCGGAACGCAGCGGGGTGATCAGGCGGGCCTCACCGAGGGCCCTGAGGAAACCTGGCGTCGCACCGATCATCTCGGCGGCGCGCCCCATGGTGTACGCGGGGTAGTCGTCGTCGTCGAGACGGTCCGTGGCTTGCGACGGGGATTCCGGGGGCATCTGCACCTCTTCTGCTGCGCACCCGACCACCGATATGGCCTGGTTGCACAAGAAACCCTAGGCGTACGGGTAGGTCATGTCTATTGCCGCTGGAACAGGTTTCCGCCGTCCCCGGCGTCGCCCGTGCGCCGGCCGAGTGCCGAACGGGGCCGGGAGGGAGCCCTCCGTAACCGCCCGGACACGCCAACAGCGCTGACCGGCCGGTCAGTTGTCGGCAGCCCGGTGAGCGGTCATACTGCACGGGTAGCCCTTCACGCATCCCCCGTCGTGAAGGGCTACATTGACGCGCGGACACCGGCCTCCTCCCGCCCCCGCCAGGCCCGCGAGCACCCACGCGACGCGGAGCACACACGGCATGAGCGGCACCGGCAGGACCACGACGGCGGCCCGCACGGTCACGGACGTCCTGCAGCCCCGCAATGTACTGCTCGTCGGCATGCTCGCCATCGGACTGGCCTCCGCGGGTGACTGGACCGGGCTCCCCTGGGGCTTCCTCGGCGCCCTCTGCGCCGGCCTCGTACCGGCCGGCTACATCGAGTGGGAGCGCGGGCGCGGCACCTGGGGAGACCGCCACGTCGTGGACCGGACCCAGCGGGGGCCCGTGTTCCTGGTGATCCTGGGCTCGCTCGGCACCGGCGCGCTGATCATGGTTCTGGGCCATGCGCCCCTCGGCATCCTGATCTCGATGATCTCCTTGTGGGTCATGACGACCGTGCTCCTGGCGGTCAACACCCTCTGGAAGATCTCGGTCGACTCGGCGGTCGCCTCGGCCGTGGTCGCCCTCCTCGGCGTCACACACTCCCTGTGGTGGCTCTGCGCGAGTGCGGCGGCCCTCGCCGTGTGCTGGTCGCGGGTGGCACTGGGCTACCACTCGACGGCCCAGACGGTCGCCGGGGCGGCTGTGGGGGCGGCGACGGCGGCCGGCTTCCTGTTCGCCTGAAGCCGGCGGACGGCACCGGCTCCCCGATTGCGGATCCGCCCCGGACCCGGTTACGTGGACCAAGGGGCCGCGCAGCGATGCCACCGGGAGGCACACAGATGCCCAGGAAACCCGCGAACTCCAAGGTCGGCCTGCTCCTGAGCCTGGGCAGCAGCGCGATCGCCGTCGCCCGCACCGTGAAGCAGATGCGCAGGGCCGGAGGCGCCCAGGACAAGCTGACCGCCGCGAACACCATGGCTGGGCTGCTGCCCCTGGTCACGTCCGCCCTGCTCATCCTGCGCCGGCTGCGCGTACGCTCCCGGCAGCACGCCGGCTGAACCGGCCCGCCAGGACGCTCAGACCGCCTCCGTCCGTATCCGCCCCCGCAGCCTCTCCAGCACCCGGGCGCTCAGCAGTTCGTACTCCTCACGGAGCCGGACGATCTCCGCCGGACGCTCGACGACCACACCCCCGGACACGATCTCGTGCGGGGCGAACTGCTCCCGCGTCAGGTCGATCTCCACGCCCATGCCCAGCCGGTTCCACCAGTGGTAGTCGACGCGCACGCCGTCCACCCGCACCTCTCCCCGGATCAGCTCGCCGCCCAGCAGGTCGTTGACCACCATGGCGGTGACACCGCACTGGTCCCGGGCCGGATTCCCCGGATTCCACTCCGCCCGGTGCGCGGGCGTGGTCGTGTCGGCGTCCCAGCTGCTGCGGACGGCGGCTTCGATGTCGGTGAGGAGCAGAGGTTCCATGCCGAGGATCCTCGCACCCGCCACTGACAACGCCCCCGTGCGGCGGGCGCGTTCAGCAGCCCCGGCTCCGCGACACGAGCACCGCGATGTCGTCCTCGGCCGTGTCCGCGAAGCGGTCCACGACCTCCTGCAGCAGGTCGTCGAGCCGTCCGCTCACCGGAAGCGTGAGCCGCGCCAGCTGCTCGATCGACACGTCGATGTCCTCGCCCCGGCGCTCGACCAGACCGTCGGTGTACATGAACAGCACCGTCCCGGGAGCGCACGGCAGCACCGTCGTCAGGTATCCGCCGAAGCCCGTGCCCAACGGCGGCCCCACAGGGATCCGCGCCACCCGCGCACCGTTCGCCCCCGGGTCGATGAACACCGGGGGCGGATGGCCCGCACTGGCCACCTCGCACACCCCCTCCCGCCGGTCGACGACCGCGACCAGGCAGGTCACGGCCCGGTCGAAGCCGGAACGTTCGACGGCCTGGTCGAGCCGCTCCAGAACGCGGTGCGGCGGCTGGTCGTCGTCGGCCATGATCCGCAGCATCGAGCGGTAGTTGCTCATGGCGACGGCGGCCTCCACCCCGTGCCCCATCACATCGCCCATCACCTTGAGATGGCGTCCGTCCCGCAGCGGGATGGCGTCGAACCAGTCGCCGCCCACCAGCGCCCCCTCGCCGGCGGGAAGGTAGAGGGACGCGATCTCGACGCCCGGATTCGGCGTGCGCGGCTCGGAGAGCAGGGAACGCTGGAGTTCCCGGGCGATGCCGTGCTCGCGCGAGTAGCGGTAGGCGTGGTCCAGATCGACGGCGGCGCGGCCCGCGAGCGTCCGGGCGACGACGACGTCCGACCCCTCCGTGAAAGGAGGCGAGTCCCCGGCCCGCAGCAGACTGAGCGCGCCCAGCATGCGCCCGCGCGCGGTGAGGGGCACGACGAAGGCCGAGTGCAGACCGATGGCGCGGTAGGCGGCGATCAGTTCGGGAGAGGGCGCCGCCCGGCCGAACTGCTCGTGGTCGGCGAGGTCCACGATCATCGGCTCACCGGTGGCCAGGCAGCGGGGCACCGCCGCGTCCTCCCGGTAGTCGATGTCCGTACCCGGACCGCCGAACTGGGACAGCGTGTCCGCGAGGGCCGCACTCGCCGCGGCTCCGCTACGCCGCAGGCGCAGCGCTCCGGCCGGCGGTTCGCGCCTGCTGTGCCCGTTGTCCTCGGGAATCATCTCGACGACGGCCACATCGGCCATCACGGGCACCACGAACTCGGCGAGCTCCTGGCAGGTGGTCTCCGCGTCCAGCGTCGTACCGACGCTGACGGCCGCGCTGTCCAGGAGCGTCAGATAACTCCTGGCCCGCAGCAGCTCCTCCCGCTGGTCCAGGGTGGCGGTGACCTCCTGGGCGACAGCGACCAGCCCCCGTACCCGCCCGTTCTCCTCCAGCCGGTGCAGGGCGAGACGCCAGTACCGCCGCTCGACGGCGGAGTCCACCCAGGTCTGCCCGCTGGTGGTGAGGTCGCGGGGCTCCCCGTCCGCCAGCACCTGGCGCATGACGTCCGTCCGTACGTCCATGGCCGGCAGCACCTCGGCGATGTGCCGGCCCAGGTGCGCTGCGGCCGGCACACCGTTGAGCCGTTCGAGTGCCGGATTCACGTACGCATAACGCAGCTCCGTGTCGAAGACCGCCACCCCGGCCGGGCTGCCGCCGAACACCTCGGCCACCGCTTCCGCGTAGGAGGGCGGCGGGTCGGCGTACTCTTCGGCCTGCAACGGAGCCTCCAGAGGGATACGTGCCAGGCGGGTGCGGGGCCTCGGCTCTCACGGGCCGCCCAGCACCCGGTTTCCCATCGTCTGCCGCCCCGCTCCGCCCCGCATCTCCGGGAACGCGGGGCCGGGGCGGCCGGCCCCGTCTCGTAGCCGCCGTGGAGGATGAGCACCGCTGCCGACCGCGGTCTTCGAACGTGTCGATGCGTGGAACGTGCCGTCGCCCACGCCGTCGACCAGGCGGTCGACTGTGCCGTTGACTGTGCGAGTAATGCATTCGTCCGTACACGACCCAAGGAGGCGCCCCATGGCGTCAGGACCCCGAATCGGCTCGCCCGCGCCGGACTTCACCCTCCCCGGCGGCATACTCGCCGACGACACCTTCGAACGGAGCGACTACACGCTCGCCACCGCTCGCGGCCGCAGTGTCGTGCTGGCCTTCTATCCCGGTGACAACACGACCGTCTGCACCAAGCAGCTCTGCTCGTACTCGTCGGGCTTCGAGACCTTCGAGGGCCTCGACGCCGAGGTCTGGGGCATCAGCCCACAGGGTGTGGACAGCCATGAGTCCTTCGCGCGGGACCACGGCCTGCGCATGCCCCTCCTGGCCGACACGGGACGTGAGACCGCACGGGCCTACGGGGTCGCCGCACCCGGCATCGGCGTACGGCGCTCCGTCTTCCTGATCGGACCGGACGGGGTGCTGCGGTGGAAGCACGTCGCCCTGCTGGGAGCCACGTTCCAGTCGCTCGACACGCTCGCCGAGCAGCTCTCCGGCATCAAAACACCGTAAAGACTGCCGGACTTCGGCAGTATCCCCGGCGCGCGCCGTATGGGACCATGCAGCCAGTTCGACAGAAGCATTTCGGGGGATTGCGAACACCGGGGGAGTGATCGCGTGACCATTTTTCTCGGTCTCGGCATCGCGGGAATCGTTCTTCTCGCCCTCTCCCTGATCTTCGACGGAATTCTCGAAGGGCTGCTCGGGGACGCCCTCGGCGGGCTGCTGAACGGCTTCTTCGACGGCCTCCTCTCGCTGCCCGTCATCGCCGGCTTCCTGTCCATGCTCGGCTTCGGCGGTGCGGTCGTCCTCGGTACCACGGACGTCGGCACCCCGGTGGCGGTCGTGGCGGGGGCCGGGGCGGGGCTCGTCGCGGCCTGGCTGACCTGGAAGTTCAGCCAGGCCCTGATGCGGGATCAGACCACGGCCACACCACGCGGTGACGACCTCGTCGGCACCTCGGGATCCGTCGTCACACCGATCCCGGCCGACGGTTACGGCGAGGTGCTGCTGCGGCTCGCGGGCCAGACCGTGAAGTTCTCCGCGAAGAGTGCCGTGCCGGTCGAACGCGGCGCCGAGATCTGGGTGGAAGCCCCCCTGTCGACCACCTCGGTCAGGGTCCGCCCCGTCGAACGCTGACCACCGCCGAGCCACACGCCTGTCCGAAACCCGTACAGCCGAACACACTGCCGTCCCGTCGGGAGGGCAAGGGGGTACACCTCTCATGAGTCCAGTAGTGATCGCCATCATCGGCATCGTCGTACTTCTCGTACTTCTGGCCCTCGCCGTGATCACCCGGTACAAGGTCGCGGGCCCCAGCCAGGCCTTCATCATCACGGGCCGCCGCGGCAAGAAGTCCACCGACCCGGTGACCGGGCTCACCAGCATCGACAACAGCGGCCAGAAGGTCGTCGTCGGCGGCGGCGTCTTCGTCGTGCCGTTCGTCCAGCAGAAGTTCACCCTGGACCTCTCCAGCCGGCACATCCCCGTCGCCGTCCGTGGCGCCGTCACGCTGCGCGGAGTGAAGTCCAACCTCGAAGGCGTCGCGATCGTCAAGGTCGGCGGCAGCGAGGACGCGATCCGCGCCGCGGCCCAGCGCTTCCTCCAGCAGCAGAACGGCATCGTCGGCTTCACCCAGGAAGTGCTCTCCGGAGCCCTCCGCGCCATCGTCGGCCGTATGTCCGTGGAGGACATCATCCGCGACCGCGCCGCGTTCGCCGGCCAGGTCGCCGAGGAGGCCGAGGCCAGCCTCTCCGGCCAGGGCCTCATCCTGGACGCCTTCCAGATCCAGGACATCACCACCGAGGGTTCCTACCTCGAGGACCTCGGCCGCCCCGAGGCCGCCCGCGCCAAGCAGGAGGCCGACATCGCCGAGGCCATCGCCCGGCGCGCCTCCGAGCAGGCCCGGCTGAAGGCGGCCGAGGAGATCGCCATCGCCGAGCGGACGTTCTACCTCAAGCAGGCCGAGATCAAGGCGGAGACCGAGGCCGCGGCGGCCCAGGCCGACGCCGCCGGGCCCCTCGCCGAGGCGGCCCGCCAGCAGGAGGTCCTCGCCGAGCAGGAGAAGGTCGCCGAGCGCCAGGCGGCCCTGACCGACCGCGAGCTCGACACCAAGGTCCGCAAGCCCGCCGACGCCGCCCGCTACCAGGCGGAGCAGGAGGCCGAGGCCCGCCGCATCGCCCAGGTCAAGGAGGCCGAGGCCGACGCGGAGCGCTCCCGCCTCACCGGTGAGGGCGAGAAGCTCCACCGCTCGGCCCTCGCCGACGCCGTACGCATCGAAGGCGAGTCCGAGGCCGCCGCCATCGCCGCGAAGGGCGCCGCCGAGGCCGAGGCCATGCACAAGAAGGCCGACGCCTTCGCCCGCTACGGCGACGCGGCCGTCCTCCAGATGCTCGTCGAGGTGCTCCCCCAGGTCGTCGCCAAGGCGTCCGAACCGCTGAGCGCCATCGACAAGCTGACGGTCATCTCCACGGACGGCGCAAGCCAGCTGTCCCGCACGGTGACCGACAACGTGGCCCAGGGCCTGGAACTCCTCAACTCCACCACGGGCGTCGACCTGGCCGCGCTGCTCCGCAACCTGCAGGGCAAGGCGGGCGCCACGGAGTCCGTACCGGCGGTCCCCGCTCCCGCCGCCGACGGCGAGAAGATCGAGATCAAGGACTGACCCGGTCTCTCCCCGCGCCCGGCCGGTGACAGTCACCGGCCGGGCGCGTCCATCTCCGCGCCCGCCCCGGCCGTCCGGACAGCGGCGACCTTCTCCCGCCAGGGCGTATGGGCGTACGGATCGTCGTCGTCCGCTGCGGCGAGCCGGGCCGCCTGGGCCTCGTCCCATGCCACCCGCGCGGCCTCCCGACGACACGGCCCGCACCGCGTCTCGTCGTCCTCACCGGGCCCCGGCCGGAAGAGATGTTCGTCGCCGGGCCCCGTGCAGGCCACCAACGGCGTGACGGGCGGCGAGGGTTCGGGCTGTGGCACGGGCGCGGGCTCCTCGGGCAGCTTGTGCACGAGCCTGTGCCGCAGGAATCCCACGGCCGACCGCACCCCGCCCACCGGCAGATCGCCGGCCAGCACCCGTCGCATGTCGTCGGCCGTGACCCCGCGCCGCAGCCACGCCACGGCGAGCTTCACCAGCTTCCGGGCCTCCGCCACGCCCAGATGCAGCGACCGGTGCACATGCCGCAGGGACAACAACACCCGCTCCGCCTCAGCCTCTTCCGGCTCAGGCTCGGCCACCGCCTCGTGCTGTGGCTCCGGTTCGGAGGGTGGGTGGGAAGCGTTCTTCCCCCGTTCTTCGTCTACCGGGGTGTAGCCACCGACCACCCGAGCCCCCGGCTGACCGACCGTCGGCTTCCGCTCACCCGGAGACACGACCACCGGCACCGCGCCTCCGCCTCGGGCCACCCTCGCCTCGTCCGGACTGAGGCACACATTCGCGAGGAGCTGCTCGGTCGTCCAGAACCCGCGCCCGCCCTGCTGCCGCCACTCGTACAGGAACCCGTGCGTGACCAGCAGCTTCTTCGCCTTCTGGTACCCCCGCCCGGTGATCCCGAGGGCCCGCGCGTGCTCGCTGAGGGCCACACCGCGCCGGTCGGCGGGGAGCCCCTGCACATAGAGGAGGAGGATCTTCGCGTCACTGCTCAGACGCTGATTACGTACCAGATCGTTCGCGGCCTTCGTATAGCCGCGAGACGGCGCGATAGCATGCCAAAGCATCCCGGTTGACTCCTTGTGTAAGTCACTGGCGGTGAAGGTCCTCGGCGGGTGCTGATGACACCCCCGGGGACCGCCGCCCCATGCACGTACCGGCACGGAGCGTGATGACGCGCTTACCGTACCGCAGGTGAAACCGCCACCGCGACACGGTCAAGAACGTTCAAGTGTGCTGCTCAGCAGTCGTTTTGTCTCCATGCAACGGCACGTCAGGGAGCGGTAGGCCACGGGCTGCTGCTGCTCCAGATGCTCAACGCCCTGGTACGACTGACTGACCAGCGAAGTCCGAAGCGAGGCTGTCCATGATGATCTCGTCGCAGGTCTTCCCCAGCCAGTAGCCAGCCTCACGGAGTCGTCCCGCTACGTGGAAGTCCGCCTTTTCGTAGGCACGAATGGCCGCTTGGTTCGGGGCCAGTACCTTGAGCCAGACCATCCGCAAGTTACTGACGTGGAAGGCGTAGTCGAGCGCGAGCCGAGTGGCCGCGGTACCCAGGCCGCGCCCCCTCGCCTCGGGGGCCAGCATGATGACGTATTCGGCGGTCCGGACCGAGTGGTCCGGCAGGAGTGTGACCACCCCCGCCGGTACGGGCTCGCCGACGGTGAGGTCGTAGATCGTGAAGCGCACGTTGTCGCCGCGAAGCTGCTGGGCCATCCCCTCGACACGGGCCTCCTTGGACTCAGGCTGCTGCCGCCCGTAGCCCACGAGCAGCGCGGGGTCCTGATTGGCTGAGCCCGGCCGGGCTGCTGGCCCGGGTGCGCGGCACCTGTGCGGTCTGGTCTTGATGCCTCGTCACGCGCGTTTGACCGACCGGCAGTGGGAACGCATCCGGCCTCTGCTGCCTTCCAGTTCCGGTCGTCGTGGCAGGCCGTGGGCCGATCACCGCCGCATTGTGGAAGCGATCGTCTACCGGTACCGCACCGGTGTTCCTTGGCGAGACCTCCCAGCCGGGTTCGGATCCTGGAAGACCGTGTGGGCCCGCCACCGCCGCTGGGCGGCCGACGGCACCTGGGACCGTGTGCTCGGCGTCCTGCTCGCCCGCGCGGACGATGATGGGCTGATCGACTGGCGGGTGGCGGTGGACTCCACCATCACCCGGGCCCACCAGCACGCCACCAATATCCGCCGCCCCGAGAAGTGCCGAGCCGCAGCCCGGGGGCAGGGCCTCGACGCCCACCGAGAGCCTGCCGGGCACGCGATCGGCCGTTCCCGCGGCGGGCTGACCACGAAGATCCACCACGCCGTGGACGGTCAGGGCCGACCGCTGGCTGTCGTTGTGACGTCCGGGCAGGCGCACGACGGTCAGGCCCTACCGTTGCTGCTGGCCGACCTGCGTGTCCCCAGGACTGGAGCAGGTCGCCCGCGTACAACTCCGGCCATGTTGCTCGGGGACAAGGCCTACTCCTCCCGCGCGATCCGAGCGGCGCTCAAGGCCCGCGGGATCACCGCGGTCATTCCTGAACGGCGTGACCAGCAGGAGCACCGTCGCCGCCGCGGTTCAGCAGGCGGGCGTCCGTCGACGTTCGATCCGGCGGCCTACAAGAACCGCAACGTGGTCGAGCGGTCCTTCGCCCTGCTCAAGCAGTGGCGAGGCCTGGCCACGAGATTCGACAAGCTCGCGATCGTCTACCGCTCGGCCGCGGTCCTCGGCGCCGTGCTGGTCTGGGCTCGCATTTAACGGACACGTCCTAGCGGAGCTTGCCCGGGCCCTTGATGTTCGGGGAGCCCTTGCGGGAGATCAGCGCCTGGATACAGCGGCATCGCAGCTCACCGCGCACAGCCTTCGAGTCGTACGCCTTGTCGCGGGTCGTCCGCGGTGCGCGTCCCGAAGGCGCGATGTCCCTCGGGACGCGCGGCAGGGGTTCGGGTTCAGGCGTTGTAGCCGCCGTGGGCGTCCAGCACCGCGCCCGTGATGTATGACGCGGCGGGGCTCGCCAGGAAAGCGATCGCCGCGGCGATTTCGTCGGGGTGCCCCATGCGTTGCAGGGACAGCGAGCTGACCAGGGCCTTGAGGGTCTCGGGGTCCGGCGGTTGCATGCCACCCTCCATCAGTCCGGCCTCCACGACGTTGGCCGTGATGTTCCGGGGCCCGAGGTCGCGTGCGACGCCCATGGTGTACCTCTCGATCCCGGACTTGGTCGCCGAGTAGTCGGCAAGGCCGGGGGCGCCGACCCGGGAGCCCAGGCCGGAACTCACCGTGATGATGCGGCCGCCCGTGCGCAGCACTCGGGAGGCGGCCCGGATGACGGCGATCACGCCGAGGTAGTTGGTGGCGTGCATCCGGTCCAGGGCGGCGGTGTCGGCGTCCGAGTCGTCCACCGTTCCAGCCACGGAGATCGCCGCGTTGTTGACGAGTATGTCCAGGCCGCCGAAGTGCGCGACCACGTCGTCGATCAGCGCCGGCGCCCGGCTCGTGTCTGCCTGGTCGGACTGGAAGGCGATGGCCTTGGCTCCCTTGCCGTGCACCTCGTCGACGACGGCCTGCGCCTGCCTCTCGGAGCTGACGTAGGTGAAGGCGACGTCGGCGCCCTGCTCGGCCAGCAGTCGTACGGTCGCGGCTCCCAGTCCGCGCGACCCCCCGGTGACCAGGGCGACCTTGCCCATGAGTGGCTTGCTCATTCTTCTCACCTCGTTGATTGACCCTTCCCGGCAGTCGCAACGCTAATTGTTACGACTGATTGTTGCAACCTTCACTGTTACGACTGCACTGTCGTAACATAAAGCGTTGCGGCCGAGAGGAGGGGTTCATGAGTGCCAACAGCAGGTTGACCATTGCCGCCCACGCGCTGGCCTGGATCGGTCTCTACCAACGCCAAGGCCATGAGGTCGCCACATCCGAGCAGATCGCGACCAGCGCGAACACCAATCCTGTGGTGATCAGGCGGCTGCTCGGCGAGCTGCGCAGGGCCGGGCTCGTGGAGTCCCGGCGGGGCGTGGGCGCGGGCTGGTCGCTGGCGCGCGAGCTGGAGTCGATGACCCTGCTCGACGTGTACGAGGCAGTGGAACCCGGCCCGCTGTTCGCGATGCACCGCACCACCCCGGACCAGGGATGCGTGGTGGGTTACGGCATTCAGCCGGCTATGCAGGGCATCTACGAGGGCATCGAGGAGACCCTGAGACACGAGCTGGCCCGCGTCACGCTCGAGAACGTACTTCGGGACGTACTCGCGGCACCTCGCTAGCCTCCCCGTTACGCCCTGACATCGCCCAGATCGCCATCAAGGCCCAGGCCAGTGAATAGCCTGGCAACCAGTCACGCCAAAGAGGGTTGCGCCGGGGTTCATCCCCGCATGCGCGGGGAGCAGACTGTGCGACCTGCGGTTTTACCCGTCGCAGACACCGAAATCAAGCACCTTCACCGACTCGGACATTTCACCCCTGCCTCATCGTCAACCGAACCGCCGCCGCTTCGCCGCCTTGCTCCACTCCTTGGCCGGAACCGACGAGCTGTCCAGTCTGTCCTTGAGGCGTCCGATCAGTGTGAGGCCTTCGTGGTCCATCAGGTGCCAATTGTGGTCATGCGGTTGCGCCCCGCGCTGGCTTCGATGCCTCGGTCCAACTGCAAGGTGACCCGGCCCCCCGAGTCCCTGCTTCATCGGCGATGCGGGGCCGGGGCCGCCGCGCCGTAAAGTTCGTCCAGGCCGATGAGCAGGACCCGGCCGTCGCCCCGTGCCGCCGCTTCAGTTCGCAGTGCATCGCTGAAGCCTGCGGCGCTGAAGCAGGCAAGCACGCATTGGGTGGTGTCCATGTCTCGTCCAGTGAGGAGCTCCCGCGCCCGGGTGAGCCGCTCAAGGTGGCTCAGCCCCATGACCGTGCCCCACTTCGCCTCACCAAGCAGGTGCACCGCCTGCTTCTTACCGCCGGCCCCGGGCTCGACCGCGGCCACATCGATCTGTATCTGCCTCCGTGCGGCCTGGTCGGTCACCACACCGCCGCCGACCTGCCCCACCGCCGAACTGAGCAGAGCCCGCCCCGGCCCGAGGACGTACTCCCGGCACATCGCCTCGAAGTGCGGCCCGGCGACCTGGGCTGCGAAGCGCTCCGCCGACTGTGCCCATACGTCCGACGCCTGGCCGGCCTCCAAGCGGGCCCAGGAGGGCCGCATCACTGCCTCGTAGAAATTGATCAGCGGCTCAGTGATGCGGTATTGCGACTTCCCTGCCCTAAAAATGTCCGCTTCCCGCGCCAGCAGATGACTGTCCTCCAGCACGTTGAGGGGGTGCGAGATGTCGACCGACTTACGGCCGATGTACCCCGCGATCCCACCCCGTGTGGTGTTGCCCTGCGCCACAGCTGCAAGGACCGAGTGATACAGCGCGGTGTCCCGGATGTCCGCCTCCTCGGCGAGGAGATACCTCGCCTCCCGGAAGAGGGGGCTGAAAGGAGACAGGACCGTACGACAGAGCCAGTCGTCGAATTCCGCCAGGCTTCCGGGCACGTCGTCGGCCAGGAACTGCCGCCGGTAGGCCGGTGTGCCACCGACCACGGCATGGAGCCGCGCCGCAAGGGCCGGACTGTCGACGACCCCCCAGAAATCGGCCGCCGCTCGGTATCCGAAGGGGCGAACGACAAGTTCCAACTGAGCACGGCCCCGCAAGGGCGCCGTGCTCGCGAGCAGCCCACCCATGACGGACATCGCCGATCCACACAGCAGGAGCCGCATCCGGCTCTCCTCGACCTGGAAGCGGTCGATCTCCCGCTGAATCACAGACGGCAGCTCAGGGGCGGTCTTCGCCAGATACGGAAACTCATCGATGACCACGAGCATCGGCCCTTCCCCATGTCGGGGATCGGCGAGCCCGAACAGGTAGGAAATCGCGTCGTCCCATGTGGCGAACGAGAACAAACCCGGGGACCCCACATGATCGGCGAGGGCCGCAGCGAACTGACGCAGCGACTCGGCCTCTGTCCCCGCCGTGGCACCGAAGTAGAAGCCTCCGTGTCGCTCGACCAGCGCGCGCAGGAGGTACGTCTTCCCCATACGCCTCCTGCCACTGACGATGCCGAGCATGGCATGCGGCAAAGGCCGGTCCGCGAAGGCCGAGAGACCCTCCCACTCGGCACCACGGTCGAAAACATGGGACGGCTTGTCCGGACGGTTGTGATGTTGCACTTGCCGCTCCTTAGGGCTACACCCCTTAGGAGTGTAGCCCTAAGAGATCTAGCCACTCTCGCGGCGACGCCGACACAACCGAGCGTCGTCACACTCGGCCCCCATAGAGGATCATCCCCGCGTGCGCGGGGAGCAGTCCCAGATCCACGACCTGGGCTTGCACCCCGAGGGTTCATCCCCGCGTGCGCGGGGAGCAGACTGCGAGACCTGGGGTGTTACCGCGCCATCTCCCGGCTCCGAAGCACTTCCACGGAAAGCGGCATAAGCGGCAAACCCTCCCCTTGGTCAACTCTTAGAGGCGCAGCCTCATCCCCTCACGGCTCCCCGCCGGTCGGTCGTGCGTTCTGTGGGATTCACCCCGCCTCCGCCGCCCCGACTGCCGGACATGGGCTCCGGTTAGGGTAATGGGCGGATAAAGAGACGATCAAAAGCGTCACGCTGACGCCGCCGTGCTCCTCAGGAGGAAGCCATGGGAACCCACCGCACATCGCTGCCAGGAGTCGGCGTCCAGTACGACTACACCACCGAGTCGGGGCAGCACATCTCCGTCGTCGTGCATCACGACGGGCGGCGGTTCCTAGGGTTCTACGAGAAGGACGACCCTGATTCGTGCGTGCTCTCCGTACCCCTGACCACCACCGAGGCCACCGGGCTCGCGCACCTCATCGACGCCGCGCCGATCGATGCCGTGCGGACCGAGGGGATCGATCTGGTGACCGAGCACATTCCGCTCGGGACCCGCTCGCCGTACGGCGGGCGGCTGCTCGGGGACACCCGGGCGCGGACGCGGACGGGGGCCTCGATCGTGGCCGTGCTGCGTACGCACAGTGCGCATCCGTCGCCGGGGCCGGACTTCCGGCTGGCCATCGGGGACACGCTTGTTGTTGTTGGAACGCGTGAGGGCGTCGACACGCTCTCCGAGATCATTGCGGAGGGCTGACCGTGCACGACACGACCGCGCTGCTGGTGGAGCTGGGCTCCGTCATTCTGGGACTCGGCATCATCGGAAGATTCGCCGGGCGGATAGGTCTCTCACCGATCCCGCTGTACCTGCTGGCCGGACTCGCGTTCGGTGAGGGCGGGCTGCTGCCGCTCGGCGCCAGCGAGGAGTTCACCGCCATCGGGGCGGAGATCGGCGTCATCCTGCTGCTTCTCCTGCTCGGGCTGGAGTACAGCGCGTCGGAGCTCGTCACCAGCCTCAAGACGCAGTATCCGTCCGGGGCCGTCGACTTCGTGCTGAACGCGACACCCGGCGCGGCAGCCGGCCTGATGCTCGGCTGGGGGCCCGTGGGCGCCGTCGCGCTGGCCGGGGTCACCTGGATCTCGTCGTCGGGCGTGATCGCCAAGGTGATGACCGACATGGGGCGGCTCGGTAACCGTGAGACCCCTGTCATCCTCGGTGTCCTCGTCATCGAGGACCTCGCCATGGCGATCTATCTGCCGCTGCTCACCGCGATGCTGGCCGGTGTCGGTCTGGCCGGCGGCAGCATCGCGTTGCTGATCGCGCTCGGCACGGTCGGGTTCGTGCTGTACCTGGCGCTGCGCCACGGCCGGCTCATCAGCCGTGCGGTGTCCTCCGACAACCCGGAGATGCTGCTGCTCGTCGTCCTCGGGCTCACCGTCCTGGTGGCCGGGGTGGCCCAGCAGTTGCAGGTGTCCGCGGCCGTCGGCGCGTTCCTCGTGGGTATCGCGCTCTCCGGCGAGGTCGCCGAGGGTGCGCGCAAGCTGCTGACGCCGCTGCGGGACCTGTTCGCCGCCGTGTTCTTCGTGTTCTTCGGACTGTCCACCGATCCGGCGGAGATCCCGCCCGTGCTGCTTCCGGCGGCGCTGCTGGCGGTCGTCACGGTCTTCACGAAGATCGGCACCGGCTGGTACGCCTCCCGGCGGGCCGGGGTCGGTCCTCGGGGCCGTTGGCGCGCGGGCGGCACGCTGGTCGCGCGCGGGGAGTTCTCCATCGTCATCGCCGGTCTGGCCGTGGCGACGGAACCGCGCATCGGGCCCATCGCGACCGCGTACGTGCTGATCCTGGTGATCGTCGGGCCGCTCACCGCCCGGTGGACGGAGCCGGTCGCCTCGAAGCTCCAGGCGGCTCTCGCCGGCAAGCGGAAGCAGCAGGCCGTCGCGGTCGAGCAGCCGATGCCGTCGCACGACGACCTCACCCCGGAGCACGCGGGGCGCGACTCCGACTGACGGGGCCCCGTCAGCCGGAGGGTCAGAGCGGGGTGGCCGCGTGGAGGATGCCGACCAGCGTCACCGTCGCACTGAGCGACGACAGCGCCGAGGCCGCCGTCCCCACCGTCGCGGTCACCGCCGCCAGGACCAGATGCGCGGAGGGCGGGGGCCAGAGCCCGGCCGAGGGCTCGGGGTCGAGCAGCGCCGCCACCCGGCGCGGCACGGGCCCCGCCGGCGAGGGAGCCGCGAAGGCGGGGAGTACGGCGGGCCCCGGCTGACGGCGCGTGAACAGGGCCGCCTTGCCGACCGCCGTGGCGACGGTCCGGCGGCTGCCGACCGCGTACGCCGCTTCCTCGTCCGCCCAGCGTTCGGTGCTGTACGCCACCGCCGTACGCAGGGGCAGCAGGAACGGGTTGGCGCGCGCCGCCAGTTGAGTCACCAGCAGGTAGCGGTGGTGCCGGCCCGCCAGGTGCGCGCGTTCGTGGGCGACGAGCGCGCGGCGTTCAGGGGCGTCCAGGCATTCCAGCATCCCGGTCGAGACGACCACGCGGCCGTCGCGACCGGCCGTTCCCGGCAGGGCGTACGCGTACGGGTCGGGGGACGGCACCACCGCGAGGTCGCCGTCGCCGGTGGGCGGCGGCAGGGCGCGGGCGGCGCGGATCCGGGTCCTGATGTGCCGCAGCAGGGTGCTGCCGCAGGCCACCAGCACCACTCCCAGGACGCCGATCGCGATCAGACCCGCCTTCTCCTCGTACGGCACCGCGGCGCGCACCTCGGGGTCGGACCAGCCGTCGGGCAGCGGATTTCCGGGGAGCTGGGCCGTGCCCACCACCATGAGCAGGGCCAGGCACAGCGTGCTGCACAGGGCCAGCGTCGAACCGACGGCGGCCAGGAGGCGGGTGGCGCTCCGGGGGTGCAGATGCTGTTCGGCGAGGCGCGCCATGGGCAGTGCGGTCAGCGGGAGGACGAGTGGCAGGTAGACGAAGACGCCCATCGTGGTGGCTCTCAGCCTTCCGGAGCTGCGGGATCGTCGTCGGGGGAGTCGGCCGCGCGGGAGAGCAGCGCGCGGAGTCGCGCCTCGTCGCCCGGGGACAGCGCGGAGACGAACCGGGCCAGCACGGCCTCCCTGTCGTGTTCGCCGTCCAGGACGCGACGCATCCGGAGCGCGGCGAGGCCCGCCTCGTCGGAGGCCGGGGTCCAGGCGTAGGAACGGCCCTCCCGGGTGCGGGTCACGGCCTTCTTCGCGTAGAGGCGGGAGAGGATCGTGATGACCGTGGTGTAGGCGAGGTCGCCGTCGAGGTGCTCCTGCACCCAGCCGGCCGTCGCGGGCCCGCCTGCCGAGCGCAGCACGGTCAGGACCTGCGACTCCAGCTGGCCCTGCCCGCGCCTGGGCAGCCGTGGGCCGTCCTGGGTTCCGCCGTCGTCCGTATCCATGGGCCTGTTCATCCGCCGCATCCTACTGAGTGGCCGCACACGGGCCTGTCGGCAGCCGTGCCGACGGCGGCCGCCCCGGGTTCTTCTACACAGCTGTAGAGTTTGACTGGTTCCCGCACCACAGGCAACGCAACGTATGGAGACGTCATGGCCCTTTGGGATCGGATCAAGGAATCCGCGTCGACGATGCAGACGCAGCTGGAGGCGAAGAAGAACGACCTGAAGAGCGGGGCGTTCCGTGACGCGAGCATGGCCATGTGCGCCCTGGTCTCCGCGGCGGACGGTTCCATCGACCCGTCCGAGCGGCAGCGTGTCGCCTCCCTGATCGCCACCAACGACGTGCTGCAGAACTTCCCGGCGGACGACCTCCAGCGCCGGTTCAACGCCTACGTGGACAAGCTGACCGCGGACTTCGCCTTCGGCAAGGTCAGCGTGCTCCAGGACATCGCCAAGGCGAGGAAGAAGCCCGCCGAGGCACGTGCCGTCATCCAGATCGGCATCGTGATCGGCGGCGCCGACGGCGACTTCGACAAGTCGGAGCAGGCCGTCGTGCGTGAGGCGTGCTTCGCGCTCGACCTGCCGCCCCACGAGTTCGATCTGTAGTCCGGCCGCCGCGTGCGGCTCGGGCCCTCGGGCCGTACGCGCCACCGGCCTGCCGCACCGGGCCGGTGTCCGTCAGACCTCGTTCGCCGGCCAGTCCATCAGCCGGGCGCCGATCACCGCTGTCTGCAGCGTGTACCGGTGCATCGGGTCGGACGGGTCGGAGCCGGTCAGCTGGTGTATCCGCTCCAGCCGGTACGTCAGCGCGCGCACGCTCAGGGACAGCCGGCGGGCCGTCTCGGCGGCGACACACCCCGCGTCGAAGTACACGGAAAGCGTCCGCAGCAGAGGTTCCGCGCCGCCCCTCGCCTCCTTGAGCGGGCCGAGTTCGCTGCGCACCAGATCGGCCATGGCCTGCCGGTCCCGGGTCAGCACCGGATAGACCAGCAGGTCGGCGGCGTACAGCACCGGCTCGTCGAGTGTCATCCGCCGCGCCAGTTCGAGGGCTTCGAGCGCCTCGTCGTACGAGTGGACCACCCCGCCGGGACCCCGGTGCGGGCGGCCGACCGCCACCTGGCCGCCGTCCGTCGCGGCGTGCGCCTGCTTGGCGAAATACCGCAGGACGTCCGGCTGACTGCCGGGGGCTATGCAGACCAGGCGCCCGTCCTTCGTCGTGACCAGGATCTTCCGGCCGCTGAAGCGCGCCAGCAGGGCCGCCTCCACACTGCGGGGCGCGGCGTCGGACTCGGTGTACGCCTCGGGGCCCGCCGCCACCGCGACGGCGTGGGCCCGCGAGAGCCGCAGCCCGAACCGGGTGGCCCGCTCCGCGAGCCTGCCCAGGTCGCTGCGCCCGTACAGCAGGTCGTCGATGAACTCCCGCCGCGCCGCCTCCTCGCGCCGCACGGTGAGGCGCTGCGCCCGCTCGAAGCCCTCCGCGAAGGCGTCGACCGCCTGCTCCACGGCGCCCAGCACGGCGTCGGTGGCCGATGCGTCCGCCGGGGTGCGCGGCCAGGCCGCGCGGGTCTGAGCGAGGTGGCGCCGCACCAGCGCCCGGAGTTGGTGCCCGGCCTCCGCGGCCTCACGGCCGAGGGCGCGCCGCGTCTCCAGCTCGTCCCGGGTGAGCCGGCGGCCGGTCTCCGCGACCTCGGACAGGATGTGGGCATATCCCTCCAGGAACCTCTCGGGGATCTCGGGCTCCGCCACTGCGCGTTCCTCCGTACCTCTACAGCACTGTCACCTCACCAACGCACGAGGGCGGGTGCCGGTGCCCGGCAGTCGGCACGCGTGAAGCCTGCCGGATTCCGGCAGTGTGCCCGAGAGGCCCCGGCTGGCACGATCTGTCCAGCAACACACGGGGGAAGTACGGCGGTTACGGGGGATCACGGGGGAAGGAACCGGTTGCTGCGGGACCGTTCGCGGTGTCGCAGCGCCGGCTCCCCCGTCCCGTGCGCCGCCGTCCGTTCTCCAGGACCGTACGACGGCGCATGGGACGGGGGAAGAACCTGATGACCGCATTCCTCTCGGCGGCACTCGCCTTCCCGGCGGTCCTCTTCGGCGCCGCCCTGGTGGTCGTCGTCTGCTTCTGGCTGCTGGTGCTGGCCGGAGCGGCCGGGCACGACTCCTTCGACAGCGACCTCGACACCGAGGCGGTCGGCTTCGGCGGGGTGCCCGTCTCCGTGTCGGTGTCCCTGTTCATCGTCATCACCTGGTTCGCCGGCCTGACCGGATCGGTCCTGGTGCTCCGCAGCGGAGCCACCGGCACCCTGCGGGCCGTGTTCCACCTCGCCGTACTGGCGGGGGCGCTACTGATCGCCTGGGGGGTGGTCCGCATGCTCGTACGCCGCTTCCGCCGGTTCTTCCCCGCGGAGCCTCCGCCGTCCCGGGAGGACTTCGTGGGCCAGGTCTGCACGATCCGCACCGGCTCCGTCAGCGCCGACTTCGGACAGGCCGAGGTCGCGGCCACCGACGGTTCGACCGCGATCGTGCAGGTCAGGCAGCTACTGCGGCCGCCAGCGCCGGGTGATGTGTTCAGCTCCGGCAGTACGGGGCTCCTCTACGCCTACGACGCCGACGGCGAGTTCTTCTGGGTCTCGCCGTACGACGCGGCGCTCGCCCCGCGACCGCTGCCACGCAAGGCCGGCTGACCCGCCTTCCCTTCTTCCGGGCCCCCGGGGCCCGTGGTTCCGCGCGCCGTGATGCGGGGCGCTCCTCCTCTTCGTACGCCTAGGACTGACATGGATGCCATCTCCTGGGGCATCGGCGTGATGATCGCCGTTGTCCTGCTCGTCACCATCGCTCTGGTCTTCGTCATCACCCGGCTCTTCCGCAAGGTCGAGCAGGGAAAGGCGCTGATCATCTCCAAGACCAAGAAGGTCGACGTCACCTTCACCGGTGCGGTGGTCCTCCCGGTGCTGCACAAGGCCGAGACCATGGACATCTCGGTGAAGACCATCGAGATCCGCCGCACCGGCCGCGAGGGCCTGATCTGCCAGGACAACATCCGCGCCGACATCCACATCACGTTCTTCGTCCGGGTCAACAAGACCGTGGAGGACGTCATCAAGGTCGCGCAGGCCATCGGCACGGAACGGGCCAGCGACAAGGCCGCCATCCAGGAGTTCTTCGCCGCGAAGTTCTCCGAGGCGCTCAAGACCGTCGGCAAGCAGCTGGACTTCGTCGACCTCTACACCAAGCGTGAGGAGTTCCGGGACCGGATCATCCGGGTGATCGGGACCGACCTGAACGGTTATCACCTCGACGACGCCGCGATCGACTTCCTCGAGCAGACGCCGATGGCGCAGCTCGACGGCGCCAACATCCTGGACGCCCAGGGCATCCGGAAGATCACCGAACTGACGGCGATCGAGCACGTGCGGACCAACGAGTTCCAGCGCACGGAGCAGAAGGAGATCACCCGGCAGGACGTCGACGCCCGCGAGACCATCCTGGAGCTGGAGCGCCGGCAGGCCGAGGCGGAGATCAAGCAGCGCCGCGAGGTCGAGACGCTGCGGGCTCGCGAGGAGGCCGTCACCGCCCGGGTGCAGGAGGAGGAACGGCTCGGTTCGCAGAGCGCGTTCATCCGTACCGAGGAGCAGCTCGGCATCCAGCGGGAGAACCAGGCGCGCGAGGTCGCCGTCGCGCAGAAGAACCGTGAGCGGGTCATCGCGGTGGAGAACGAGCGCATCGAGAAGGACCGGCTGCTGGAGGTCATCGGGCGTGAGCGGGAGACCGAGCTGAACAGGATCGCCGCGACGAAGGAGGTCGAGGCCGAGCGCCGTGAGGTCGCCGACGTGATCCGGGAGCGGATCGCCGTGGACCGTACGGTCGCCGAGCAGGAGGAGTCGATCCTGACCCTGCGGTCCGTCGAGGAGTCGGAGCGCACCCGCAGGTCCGTGATCATCGCGGCCGAGGCGGAGGCGCAGGAGAAGCTGGTCAAGGACATCAAGGCGGCGGAGGCCGCGGAGGCGGCGGCCGTCCACCTGGCGGCCGAGCAGCTGACGCTCGCGGACGCCCGGCTGAAGACCGCCGACCTCGACGCGCAGGCGAAGCTGCGGCTCGCGGAGGGCATCCAGGCGGAGAGTGCCGCGGCGGGGCTCGCGGACGTCCAGGTCCGGGAAGCGGAGGCCGAGGTCACGGAGAAGGCCGGCCGCGCGGAGGCCCAGGCCACGGAGGCCCGGCTCAGGGCCGAGGCGGAGGGTGCGCGCCTCAAGGCACTCGCGGTCGCGGAGGGGACGCAGGCACAGGCGTCCGCGGACGCGGCGGTGATCGGCGAGAAGCTGAAGGCCGAGGCGGAGGGGCTCACCCAGAAGGCCGCGGCGATGGCGGCGCTCGACGACGCGTCGCGCGGGCACGAGGAGTACCGGCTGCGGCTGGATGCGGAGAAGGAGATCAGGCTCGCGGAGTTCGACGTCCAGCGGCAGGTCGCCGAGGCCCAGGCGACGGTGCTGGCGACGGGTCTGGAGAACGCGGACATCGACATCGTCGGCGGCGACTCCGTCTTCTTCGACCGGCTGGTGTCCTCGATCTCGCTGGGCCGGAGCGTCGACGGGTTCGTGGAGAACTCGAAGACCGCGCAGACGCTGGCCGGACCGTGGCTCGACGGCCGGGGGTCGTTCACGGACGACCTGACCAAGGTCCTGGGGTCGGTGTCCACGGGGGACGTACGGAACCTGACGGTGTCGGCCCTGCTGACGCAGCTGATGCGGGCCCCGGGGGCGGCCTCCGGACAGGTGGGCCGGCTGCTCGCCGCGGCGGAGGAGCTGGGCCTGGCGGGGATGACGGTGTCGTCGCTCGCGGCGGGGAGCGTGGCCGGTGGCGGCGGTGCGGGGGCTTCTGCGGAGCCGTCGCGGAACGGGGCGGGGGTGGCTTAGCCGCGCCGCCCTCGGGGCCGGGTGCTGCCCCGGCCCCCGGGGCGGCTGGTCCTTCGCGGGCCAGGGTTCCGTTCCGCCCCGGCGGAGTGAGGCTTCCGTCCTCAATCGCCGGACGGGCTTGATTTCGGCACCCAGCACCAGAAAAGCCCGGTCTTCCGACAGGGACAACCGTCGGTCGAGCCCGATTTCGACACCCAGCACCGAAAGCGCAGGCCCTCCGGGGCGTTGTCGTGAGTGATATTCCGTAGGGAGCCGTACGCATGGACCGTGACGCCACACCCACCGACGCCGACGCCTACGAGGTGCTCCGGCGGCGGCTCGGGGCGCAGGCCGACGAGCTGGTCCGGCGGGCCGAGTCGCTCAACGCGCGGCGGACCGAGGAGTTCGGCTCCGCCGGGCTGCGCCTGCTCGCCACCGAACAGGTGCGTACCGAGCACCCCTCGGTGGCCCGCGATCTCGTCGCCGTGGGCGGGCGCCTGCTGTTCGGCTTCGAGCGTGGCCCTGGTGCGCGCGGGGACGCCGGGGTCGGTGACGTGCTGGTCCTGCGCGAACCTGGGCTGGAGGAGGTGGACGCGGGACTGCTGGGCGACGAGGCCTTCGTCCGGGAGTTCGCCGGTCTGCACCGCTACTACCGCGACGCCCGGCTGCTCCGGCTGCGGCGCGTCAACGGCCGGCTGCTCGCCGTGTTCCGCACCGGCGAGACCGCCGAGGACATCCGCGTCCTGCGCTGGGCGCTGGGCCCCGACGGTGCGCCCGGGGCCTTCCTCGACGCCCGGGGCGACCGTGACCACGTCTTCCCGCAGTCCCACGACGTCGACTGGACCCCTGTGGGACGGGACGCCCATGTGCCCGGCCGGCATCCGCACATCTCCGTGCTGGGCACGGTCTTCGTGGACACGCTGGGCGGCACGCTCACCGTCAGGACCACCGACGACACCGAGTCCCCCGACGGGATCCACGAGGAGCCCGTCGACGAGCCGCTGCAGTCCCTGGCGGACGCCGCCGTCGAATACGCCGTGGCCGGGCCGCTGATCCTGCTGCGGGTACGCCCGTACAAGGAGGAGACCTGGCGCCATCTGGTCTTCAACACGCTGCTGTCCACCGTGCGGCGCCTCGACGCGATCGGCCCGTCCTGCCGTCTGCTCCCCGAGGACCAGGGGATCATCTTCCCCGGCGGGTACTACCTCACCACCGGCACGGCCAGGACCTTCGACACCGCCGGGGAGCTCCATGACCCCGTCTTCGAGGGCACGGTCCCCTCCCCCAACGGCGAGGACGTGCTGTACGTCTTCCGGTCCAGGGACGGGAGCCGCACCCTGCTCCTGCCCTACAACCTGATCCGCCAGGAGGTCGCCACCCCCCTGCTCGGCCGGGGGCACGCCCTCCTCGACGACGGCACCCTGATCCTGCTCAAGGACGGTGCGGACGGGCCGGGGCGGGTCCACCCGCTGCAGCGCTGGCAGACCCCGTACGTCTCGGACACCTACGCCGCCTCCCGCCCCGCCGGAACGGGCCCGCTCGCCCGGACCGGTAACGCCGACCTGGTGCGCGGGATCTCCGACTGCCTGGCCCTGGCGCACGGAGTACGGGACATGCCGCCGACGGCCGCCGTGTACAGCCGGCTCGTCGCCGACTGCGGCCGGGCGGCCGACCGCTACCACTGGCTCACCGATCCCGGGCTGGGCGCGCTCGCCGAGCCGCTGGACGAGCTGCGGGCCACCGCCCACCAGGTCCTGGCCGAGTTCGAGACCGTCCAGGAGCTGACCGGCCGGGCCGCCGACGCACTCGACGAGGCGGCCACCGGGCTCACCGCCCTGGTCCGCCGCATCCGGGGCGAGGCACCCCGCTCGGCCGCCGCCTGGGTCGGCGCGCTGACCGAACTGCGCCGCGCCCACGGCCACCTGGCGACCCTCGCCGACATGCGGTACGCCGACACGGAGCGCGTCGCCGCGCTCCGCGAGGAGACCGCGCGGGATCTGGAATCGGCCGCCCGGCGGGCCGTCACCTTCCTCGCCCGCGAGGACGCGTTCACCGGGTACCACGAGGACCTCGCGGGGATCACCGCGAGCGCGGAAGGGCTGGACAGCGTCGCCGACGCCTCCTCGGCCGGGGACCGGCTGACGGAGATCACGGACGGTCTGGCGACGGTCACGGACGTCGTCACCGGGCTGGACATGGGCGACACCACCCTCCGTACGTCGGTCCTGGAGCGGATCGCCGAGGTCCTGGGCGGCGCCAACCGCGCCCGCGCGACCCTCGACGCGCGGCGCGGGGAACTGGTGTCCCGGGAGGGGCGGGCCGAGTTCGCCGCCGAGTTCGCGCTGCTCGGGCAGACCGTCACGGGGGCGCTCGCCTCGGCCGGCTCCCCGGAGGCCTGCGACGAGCAACTGGCCCGGGTGCTGCTCCAGCTGGAGAACCTGGAGTCCCGCTTCGCGGAGTCCGACGACTTCCTGGGCAGGCTCGGCGAGCGCCGTACGGAGGTCTACGAGGCGTTCTCGGGCCGGAAGCAGACGCTGCAGGACGCCCGTGCCCGGCGCGCGGAGCGGCTCGCGGAGTCCGCGGCCCGGGTCCTGGAGACGGTCTCCCGGCGGCTGGCCTCGCTGGAGGACGTGGACGCCGTCCACACGTACTTCGCCTCCGACCCCATGGTGGCCAAGGTCCGCCGGACCGCCGAGGAGCTCCGCGCGCTCGGCGACCCGGTCCGCGCCGAGGAGCTGGACGGCCGGCTGAAGGCGGCCCGGCAGGAGGCGGGGCGCGCGCTGCGCGACCGGGGCGAGCTGTACGCGGACGGCGGCTCGGTGATCCGGCTGGGCCGCCACCGCTTCGCGGTGAACACCCGGCCGTTCGACCTGACCCTGGTCCCCTCGGGGAGCGGCGGCGAGGACGGGTTCGCCTTCGCGCTCACCGGCACGGACTACCGGGCGCCGGTCACCGACCCGGAGTTCGCGGCGGCCCGCGCCTACCGGGACCAGCTGCTGCCCTCGGAGTCGCCGGACGTCTACCGCGCCGAGCACCTGGCCGCCCGGCTCCTCGACGAGCACGGCGCGGACGCCCTGGCCGGCGCGGACCTCACGGCACTCGTGCGGGAGGCGGCGGCCTCGGCGTACGACGAGGGGTATCAGCGAGGCGTCCACGACGAGGACGCCCTCGCCGTCCTGACCGTCCTGCTGCGGCTGCGTGCCGGGGCCGGACTGCTGCGCTTCACGCCCTCGGTGCGCGCGGCGGCGCAGCTCTTCTGGGCCCACGACGCCGATGAGGCACTGCGTACGTCCTGGACGCGTCAGGCCCGCTCGCTGGCGCGCGCCCGTGACACCTTCGGGCTCGCTCCCGCCGTCGCGACGCTCCAGGAGGAGTGGGCCGCGGTGATGCGGTCGGAGCCGGCCGTCGCCGAGTACCTCTTCGAGGAGCTGGCCGGCGGTCCCGCCGGCTTCGTCACGAGTGCGCCGGTCCGTACGCTCCTCGGCGCGTTCCGCGGCGCCCTGGACACCTCGGCGTACGACGAGGACCTGGCCGCCCTGTCCGGCGATCTCCCGGCCCGGCGCCGGCTGGTCGAGGGCTGGCTCACCTCCTACGCCGTCGCGAGCGGCGAGGACCACGGGGACCTGGCCGACGGGGACCTCGCCGAGGCGGTCGCCGTGGAGCTGTGCCCGGAGCTGGAGCGCTACGACTGCGAGGCACCGCTCACCGCGACGGTCGACGGCCTCCTCGGTGACCACCCGCGTGTGGCCCGCCGCCGGCTGACGGTCCGCCTGGACGAACTCCTCGCCCGTACAGCCGCGTTCAGGGCTCACACCGTGCCGGGCTTCCGGGCGTACCAACGGCTGCGCACCACCCTGGTCGCGGCCGAACGCTCCCGGCTTCGGCTGGACGACCACAGACCGCGCGCCCTGCCCGCGTTCGTCCGCAACCGGCTGCTGGACGAGGTGTACGTCCCGCTCATCGGCGACAGCCTGGCCAAGCAGATCGGTACCGCGGACGGCGACCGGCGCACGGACTCGCAGGGCCTGCTGCTGCTGGTGTCCCCGCCGGGCTACGGCAAGACGACCCTCGTGGAGTACGTCGCGGAGCGGCTCGGGATGGTCCTCGTCAAGGTCAGCGGTCCGAACCTCGGCCACGAGGTGACGTCCCTCGACCCGGCCCTGGCGCCCGGGGCGACCGCCCGCCAGGAGGTCGAGAAGATCAACTTCGCGTTGGCTGCGGGGGCCAACACGCTCCTCTACCTGGACGACATCCAGCACACCTCGCCCGAGCTGCTCCAGAAGTTCATTCCGCTCTGCGACGCCACCCGCCGTGTCGAGGGGGTGCACGACGGGCAGCCACGTAGCTACGACCTGCGGGGGAAGCGGTTCGCCGTGGTGATGGCGGGCAATCCGTACACCGAGTCCGGTGCCCGGTTCCGTATTCCGGACATGCTCGCCAACCGGGCCGACGTATGGAATCTCGGCGAGGTCCTGAGCGGCCGGGACGAGGTCTTCGCCCTGAGCTTCGTCGAGAACGCGCTGACCGCCAACCCGGTGCTGGCCCCGCTCGCCGCCCGCTCCCGGAACGACCTCGGCCTGCTCGTGCGCCTCGCCTCCGGCGCGGGCCTCCCGGCGTCCGCCGACCGCCTGGAACACCCCTACAGCCCCGCCGAGCTGGACCGGATCGTCTCCGTCCTGCGCCATCTGCTCACCGCCCGGGACACCGTCCTCGCGGTGAACGCGGCGTACATCGCCTCGGCGGCGCGGACGGACGCCTCGCGCACGGAGCCGCCGTTCCGTCTGCAGGGCTCGTACCGCGACATGAACAAGATCGCGGCGCGGATCGTGCCCGTCATGAACGACGCCGAGCTCGCCGCCGTCATCGACGACCACTACGCGGGTGAGGCCCAGACGCTCACCACGGGCGCCGAGTCGAACCTGCTGAAGCTGGCCGCCCTCCGGGGAACGCTCACCCCCGCACAGTCGGAACGGTGGGCGGCGGTCACCTCCTCCTACGTACGCGCGCAGGCGCTCGGCGGCCCGGAGGGCGACCCCGCCTCCCGTGCGGTCGGGGCGCTGGGGCTGCTCGCGGACCGGCTCGCGGCGGTCGAGGCGGCCATCGAACGGGCCGCGGGCCCCCGCCGTCCTGATCCGGTTCCACGCCCCCGTCACGCGATGATCACCGACACGCCCGGCTGAACCGGAGGGAGCAAGGCATGCTGGGTTCCGTGGCATCACTTCCTCAACAGCCCCAACGCCCCCCGAGCAGCGGACACATGGTGGTCTGCGGCGACGACACCCTCGCCCGCAGACTCGCCGTGGAACTGCGCTACGTGTACGGGGAGCGGGTCACGCTCGTGCTCCCACCGGGCCGTGACACCAGCAGTCCGGAGCTGCCGCTGACCCAACGGGCCCGTGCCGGCGCCCTGTTCGGGCGGATGTCGGCGGCGATGAACCGCAACGGGGCGGGCACCGGGGACGGCGACACGAACGCCGGGGTCGAGGCCGTCCGCATCATGGAGGCCCACGAGCCCTCCGACGACGTCCTGGAGGAGGCGGGCGTCGACCGGGCCGCCGCCCTGGCGCTCGTCTACGACGACGACGAGCGGAACATCCGGGCCGCCCTGACGGCCCGTCGGCTCAATCCCCGCCTGCGCCTGGTCATCCGGCTCTACAACCGCAAGCTCGGCCAGCACCTGGAGACGCTGCTCGACCAGGCGGCCGCCGTCTCCATGCCCGGCCTCGACCCGACCGCGCTGGACGCCTCCACCACCGTCCTGTCCGACGCCGACACCGCCGCACCGGCCCTGGCCGCCACCGCGCTGACCGGCAGCAGCAAGGTCATCCAGGCCGAAGGACTGCTCCTGCGTGCCGTCGAACGCACCCCGCCCCGGCCGGGTGAGCTCGCCGACCCCGGCCTGTGCACCCTGGCCCTGCTCTCCTCCACCAGCCAGGACCCGGCCGGTGCCGAGGGTTCCGACAGCAGCGGCGACGAGGGGCCCCAGCTCCTCCCCGACCTGGCGACGGTGAACGCCGCCACCGGCCGGGGCACGATCGTCCTGGAGACCATCAGCCAGGCGGGGCCCGACCGGGCACCCACCCGCATGGGAGGCAGGGGAGCACCGCTCGGCCAGGTCTTCTCGCGCCGGCTGCGCTGGTCCGCGCTGGGCGTCGCGGCGGCCGTCGTCGCCCTGGCCATCGCCTCGGTGATCACCACGGGGGACAGCCCGGTGCGCGCCGCCTACCTGACCATGCTCGACCTGCTGGCGATGGGTGACCCCGCGGTCGAGAAGGACGACTCGGACTCCCGCCAGGTCATCCAGCTGCTCTCCGGCATGGCCGGACTCCTGCTGCTGCCCCTGCTGATCGCCGCCGTCCTGGAGGCGTTCGGCACGCTGCGCACCGCGTCCTCGCTGCGCCGCCCCCCGCGCGGCCTGTCCGGCCATGTGGTCCTGCTGGGACTCGGCAAGATCGGCACGAGGGTCCTGGTGCGGCTCCGCGAGCTGGACATCCCCGTGGTGGTCGTCGAGGAGGACCCGGAGGCGCGCGGCATCCCACTGGCTCGCAGCCTGCACGTCCCCACGGTCCTCGGCGACGTGACCCAGGAGGGCGTCCTGGAGGCGGCAAAGATCCGCCGGGCCCGCGCGCTGCTCGCCCTGACCAGCGTCGACACGACGAACCTCGAAGCCGCGCTGTACGCCCGCTCGGTGAAGCCCGACCTGCGGGTGGCACTGCGCCTGTACGACGACGAGTTCGCCACCGCCGTCTACCGCACCCTGCGCACGGCCCACCCGGGGGCCCTGACCCGCTCCCGCTCCGTGTCCCATCTGGCCGCACCGTCGTTCGCGGTCGCCATGATGGGCCGGCAGATCCTGGGCGCGGTCCCGGTGGAGCGCAAGGTGATGCTCTTCGCCGCGCTGGAGGTGGCGGGCCACGCCCATCTGGAGGGCCGGACCGTCGACCAGGCGTTCCGGGCGGGCTCCTGGCGGGTCCTGGCCCTCGACGCCACCCCGCCGGCCGACCGGGTCCCTGACCTTGCCGCCGTGCCCCCGTTCGACCCCCTCGACCCCACGGGCACGGGGGCCCCGGACCGGCCCTCAGGCCTGGTCTGGGATCTGCACCCGGGCTACGTGCTGCGGGCGGAGGACCGGGTGGTGATCGCCGCGACCCGGCGCGGGCTGGCCGAGCTGCTGCGCGGGCAGCGCTCGGCGACCCGGCGCTGAGCCGCGGCGTCCGTGCCGGGGGCCGTGCGGCCTGGCCCTAGCTGAACATCCCCATCACGTCCCGCACCTCCTGGAGGGTCACCTCGGCCACGGCGTTCGCCCGCTCGTTCCCGGCGCGCAGCACGTCGCGTACGTACCCCATGTCCTGGGCGTACTCCGCCCGCCGGGCGCGGATCGGGGCCATGCGCGCGTTGACGGCGTCCGTGACGGTCCGCTTGAGGCCGGCCGCCCCGTTGTTCCCGATCTCCTCGGCGACCTCGTGCGGGTCGCGGTCGAGGCAGAGCGCGGCCAGCAGCACCAGGCTCGACACCGCGGGCCGCAGCTCGGGGTCGTAGGTGATGTGCCGGTCGGCGTCGGTGGTGGCGCCCTTGATCAGCCGGGCGGTCTCGTCGGCGTCGGCACCCAGCGCGATGGAGTTGCCCCGGCTCTTGCTCATCTTGGTGGCGTCGGTGCCGAGCAGCAGGGGCGCGGCGGAGAGCAGCGCGTCCGGCTCCGGGAAGACCGCTCCGTACCGCTCGTTGAAGCGGCGGGCGATGGTGCGGGTGATCTCCAGGTGCGGCAGCTGGTCCAGGCCGACGGGCACGAGGTCGCCCTTGCAGAAGAGGATGTCGGCGGCCTGGTGCACCGGGTAGGTGTACATGAGGCCGCTGACGGCGGACTGCCGCGAGTGGGCGATCTCGTCCTTCACCGTGGGGTTGCGGCCCAGCTCGGCGACGGAGACGAGGGACAGGAACGGCAGCAGCAGCTGGTTGAGGGCGGGGACGGCGCTGTGGTTGAAGACCGTCGACCGCTCGGGGTCGATCCCGATGGCGAGGTAGTCCAGGAGCAGCCCCTCCACATGCTCGGTGAGCCGCTCGGCGACGTCCCGGTCGGTGAGGACCTGGTAGTCGGCGACGAGTACGAAGACGTCCACGCCGAGGTCCTGGAGGCGCACCCGGTTGTGGAGGGTGCCGAAATAGTGGCCGAGGTGCAGGGCGCCGGTGGGCCGGTCCCCGGTGAGGACGCGGAAGCGGCCGGGATCCAGGGCGAGCTGCTGTTCCAGCTCGGCGCTGCGGCGCGCGGCGGGGCTGACGGGCAGGTCATCGGTGGTCATGGTCACGGGGGTCTCCTCGCTGGTGGTGTACGCGTGGAGGACGGCCCGTCACGGGGCACCGGGGCAACGACAAGGGCCGTCCGAAGAACGAACGGCCCTGGTTCCGCGCAGAAGAGGTGGCCGCTCCTAGGAGGAGCGCCACCAGTTCCGGCACGGTACGGAGGTCATGAGCCGAGTGTAGCCCGCACCGGCTATCGGTCGGCGTGACCGCCGACATAGAACAGCAGCATGACGAACCCGGCGAAGAGGTGGGTCGCGAAGACGTAGACGAAGACGCGCAGGGCGACGTTGCGCTCCTTCCAGCGCTCGCTCTCGCTCATCGCTCGCTCTCGCTCATCGGGCACTCCTCCGTCCGGCGGCCGCCACGGCGCGCCGGATCCAGAGTACGCAGACCGGGCTTCCGCCTGCTCCGGAGCGGGCGGAATAGAGAAAGGGGGTGCCCCGTTGTAGGGTGTGTTCACATAGTTCAACGTTCAACCAAAACCGTTTCGACGAACCTCGCTCAACACCTTTGGAGGCGGGCGCCATGCAGTTCGGGATCTTCACCGTCGGGGATGTCACCACCGACCCCACGACCGGTACGACACCGAGCGAGAACGAGCGGATCAAGGCGACCCTCGCGATCGCGCAGAAGGCCGAGGAAGTGGGCCTGGACGTCTTCGCGACCGGCGAGCACCACAACCCGCCGTTCGTCCCGTCCTCCCCGACGACCACGCTCGGCTACATCGCCGCCCGCACCGAGAAGCTGATCCTCTCCACCTCCACCACGCTGATCACCACCAACGACCCGGTGAAGATCGCCGAGGACTACGCCACGCTCCAGCACCTGGCCGACGGCCGCGTCGACCTGATGATGGGCCGCGGCAACACCGGACCGGTCTACCCGTGGTTCGGCAAGGACATCCGCCAGGGCATCCCGCTCGCGATCGAGAACTACGCGCTGCTGCACAAGCTGTGGCGTGAGGACGTCGTCGACTGGGAGGGGAAGTTCCGCACCCCGCTGCAGTCCTTCACCGCGACCCCCCGCCCGCTGGACGGCGTCCCGCCGTTCGTCTGGCACGGCTCCATCCGTTCCCCGGAGATCGCCGAGCAGGCCGCCTTCTACGGTGACGGGTTCTTCCACAACAACATCTTCTGGCCCATGGAGCACACCAGGAAGATGGTCGACCTCTACCGCAAGCGCTACGCCCACTACGGGCACGGCACCGCCGAGCAGGCCATCGTGGGCCTCGGCGGCCAGGTCTTCATGCGGAAGAACTCGCAGGACGCCGTACGGGAGTTCCGCCCGTACTTCGACAACGCGCCGGTCTACGGGCACGGGCCCTCCCTGGAGGACTTCACCCAGCAGACCCCGCTGACCGTCGGCTCCCCACAGGAGGTCATCGAGCGGACCCTGTCCTTCCGCGAGGACGTCGGCGACTACCAGCGCCAGCTGTTCCTCATGGACCACGCGGGCCTGCCGCTGAAGACGGTCCTGGAACAGCTCGACCTCCTGGGCGAGGAGGTCGTGCCCGTCCTGCGCAAGGAGTTCGCGCGCCTGCGCCCGGCCGGAGTGCCGGACGCCCCCGTCCACCCCGCGGTCGCCGCCGCCCGCGCCGCCGCCACCGCAGACCCGAAGGAGCTCTGACGACCGTGCTCGCCACCACTCCCCTGAAGATCGTCGCCGTCGCGGCCGGGCTCAGCAGCCCCTCGTCCACCCGGCTGCTGGCGGACCGGCTCGCCGAGGCCGCCCGCGAGAGGCTCGCGGCCGAGCAGGACCGCCGCGTCGAGGTCCAGGTCGTCGAGCTGCGCGATCTGGCCGTCGACATCGCCAACCACCTGGTCACCGGCTTCCCGCCGGCCGACCTCAAGAAGGCGATCGACGCGGTGTCCGGGGCGGACGGGCTGATCGCCGTGACGCCGGTGTTCACCGCCTCCTACAGCGGGCTGTTCAAGTCGTTCTTCGACCTGATCGACAACACCGCGCTGACCGGCAAGCCCGTCGTGATCGCGGCGACCGGCGGAACCCCCCGGCACTCGCTGGTCCTGGAGCACGCGATGCGTCCGCTCTTCGCCTACCTGAGGGCCGTCGTCCTGCCGACCTCCGTGTACGCGGCGTCGGAGGACTGGGGCTCGCACGGGGACGAGTACACCGAGGGACTGCCCGCCCGGATCCGGCGCGCGGGAGGCGAGCTCGCCTCCGCCGTCACGGGGCGGACCGTCTCCGGCGCGTCCCGGGCCCTCACCCTCGACGACGGCGAGGACGCGGTCGTCCCGTTCGCCCAGCAGCTCGCTGATCTGCGGATCAGCTGACCGTGGGCATCGGGGGCCACCACCCGGCCCCCTCGACAGCGAGGGGGCCGGCACGGTCGTGGGGGGTCAGCCCGGGGAAGTGATGTGGCCGACGACCCGGGCGAACTCCTCCGTGGGCGAGAAGTCCACGTACTCGCAGTCCTCCAGCGCCTCGGGCGCGTGCCCGGGACCCCAGTAGAACGCCTGGCCCTCCTCGTAGACCTCGTACGCCTCCGAGCCGGCCCCGGTCCGCATCTTGAGCCGTCCCTTGAGGAGGTAGCCCCAGTGGGGGCAGGGGCACAGGTCGTCGGGCAGTCCCTTGAGGGCCGGGCCCATGTCCGTGCCCTTGGAGAACCGGGCGAAAGCGACCGTCAGACCGCCGCCGATCTCCTTCATGCGCAGCTCCGCGCCGTCCGTCTCGATGGCAACGGGTGTGTCTTTCCGTGTAGTTGCCGTCATGGCTCCTCCAGGGCCGTTCGCCGTGCCCCCTTCAAGTCTGGGCCCGGGCGCTGCGGGGCGCCACGTCGGAGGGCGACGATCACTCCTCGCGCGTGTAGTAGGCGTAGAACATCGTGCACAGCATCCCCGCGCCGACCGCCAGTCCGATGGCGGCCGACGTCAGCACGCTTCTGCCGTGCAGGCTGGACAGGAAGCCGACCGCGACCCCGGTCAGCACGCCGAACGCGGTGGCGCGCATCTCGCGCGGCAAGGCCCACCGGATACGCACGAGCGCGTAGCAGAGCGCGGCGAAGACCACCCCGGAGACGACGCCGAGCCAGATCTGACCGCCGGTGGTCGCCCCGCCGTCACGCTTGATGAAGAAGGCCCAGAAGCCGAGGATCACGCCCAGGGCGAGGGGCACCGCCCAGGCCAGAGCGCTGTGCCCCTGCCGGGCAGGGGTGCGGGCACGCGTGCGGCGGCGCATCGGCATCGTTGCGTGTGTGGCCATGGCGCACAGCTCCTTCCGTCGCCCCCGTCCCTGTGTCCCTCCAGCGCACACCCGGCCGGGGCGCCCGGCAACTCGAATGGCGCACGGCCCTGAGCGCCCCGCCGCCGCACGCGCTTGGCTGGTGCCTGTGCGGACCTCTCTCTCAGCGGCCCTGTCGGCGGTCCTGTTCGTCCTGCTCGCCGTGCTGGTCCCGCTGAGCGCGCTCTCGGCCTGGGCCGATCTGGAGCTGGACGACACCGACCGCTATCTCGCCGCCGTCTCCCCCCTGGCCTCCGACGCGGATGTACGGGGCACCGTGGCCACCCTGGTCACGGACGAGACGATGAAGAACATCGACGTCGGGCCGCTCCAGGAGACCGTCGGGCAGTTCCTGCACGAGACGGCGCTGTCGTTCACCACGACCGAGGCCTTCCAGCGGGCCTGGGACAGTGCGAACCGGGCGGCGCACCACGCCGTGACGGCCTCGCTGCACGGGGACGACGGGCAGGCGGTGACCATCGACCTGGCGCCGGTGATCGAGGCGGTCAAGAAGGAACTGGTCGGCAGCGGAGTGCCGTTCGCCGACCGGATCCCGGTCGAGGAGACCTCCATCACCGTGCTGTCCGCCGACCGCGCCGACGAGCTGCGGTCCTCGTTCCGGTGGCTGCGGTACTGCGGCGTCCGGCCGGCCGTCGCGACGGTGGTGCTGCTCGTCCTGGTGCTGGGTCTCGCCGTCGTACGCGGCGGCCTGCGGGCCGGCCTGACGGCCGCAGCCGTGACCGGCGGCGGGCTGGTGCTCGGCGCGGTGCTGCTGCGGATCGCCGTCGCCGCCGGCCGCGACCGGGTGCTCGACCACGTGCCCGGCACCGACCGGGGCGGGGCCGCCGCGGTCTACGCCGCGCTGACCGCCTCCCTGCTGACGACGGTGTGGGCCGTGCTGATCGCGGGAGCGGTCCTGGTGGTCGGCGGCGTGGCGGGACGGGTCGTGGTCGCCCGGCGCGGGTAGGTCCCGGGTGTGAGCAGCAGCGCCGCGAGGGCGGCCGTGAGGGACGGGGGCCGCCCGCGTGGGTGGGGACGCACAGCAGGAGGCGGGTGCGCCACGCTCGCGCTGTCCTGCACCACCCTGGTCCTCGGCTTCCGCGCCGCGGACACCGACGGCCCGACGCGGATGCGGGAACGGCGACGTCCCGAGGTGAGGGCAGCGGGATCCTCGCACGGCCCGGCCCCGGACGAACGACCCTAATCCGGATCCTGGCCCCTGCCGTGAGGGCCCTGGGGGCCCTGGAGGCGTTCCATCTCGCGGCGGTCCCGCTTGGTCGGGCGGCCCGCGCCCCGGTCGCGGACCGGGACCTGGATCGCCATCTCGCGCGGCGGCGGGGGCGGGCTGTTGTCGACGAAGCACTCGGCCGCCACCGGCGGGCCGACCCGCTTCTTCACGATCTTGGAGACGACCACGATCCGGTCCCGGCCCGCGTGCCGCAGCCGCACCTCGTCGCCCGTCCTCAGGGCCTGGGCGGGCTTCGCGCGCTCGCCGTTGACCCGCACGTGTCCCGCCCGGCAGGCGGCAGCCGCCTGCGACCGGGTCTTCGTCAGCCGGACCGCCCAGATCCAGGCGTCGACCCGGACACTTCCCGCTGCCTGCGGCGCCTCACCGGAAACCATGCGTACGACTCTAATCCGATGAGGCGCCACGGTGGGGTCAGGAGGCTGATGACCTCACCCCTCTCGTAGCTGTACAGCTCCCGCTCGCACAGCCCGCACGTGCGGGGCCGGGTGGCTCAGACGCCGATGTCGTTGCCGTCCTTGCGCCAGACGGCGACGACCGACGGGCGGACGATCCTGCCCGGCCCGTCCGGCCAGGTGCTCGCCGGCTTCTCGACGGAGGCGCCGTCGACCTCGCCCGGGTGCTGCACGGCCACCAGGACGCGGCGGTCCTGGATCACCGGGCCGCAGGTCTCCGCACCGGTCGGCACGGTCAGGAACTGCTTGAGCTCACCCCGCCGTTCGCCCTGCGTGGCGACGCCGAACAGGCCGTCGTGCGAACCGAGCTGGGCACCGTCCGTGGAGATCCACAGGTTGCCGTGGTCGTCGAAGGCCACGTTGTCCGGGCAGGAGATGGGGCTGACCTTATCCTTCGGGAACCCGGCGAAGTACGTCGCCGGGTCCTCCGGGTCGCCCGCGACGAGGAACAGCCGCCAGGCGAACCCGTCGCCCGCCGGGTCGTCCCAGTGCTCCGCGAGCTCCAGGATCTGACCGTGCTTGTTGGCGTTGCGCGGGTTGGCCTCGTCGGCGCCGGCCTTGCCCGCCTTGCCCCGGTCGGTGTTGTTGGTGAGGGCGACGTAGACCCGTCCGGTGCGCGGCGAGGGCTCGACGTCCTCGGGGCGGTCCATCTTCGTGGCGCCGACCTTGTCACCGGCCAGACGGGTGAAGACGTACACCTCCTCGGCCGTCATGCCGGGGACGTGCGAGGTGGTGCCCGTGGCGAGCGGGATCCAGACGCCGCTGCCGTCGAACTCGCCGTCGGAGGGGAGCTTGCCCGTGCCGTCGAACTCCGCGGCCGGGGAGTCGCCGGTCAGCTTGGCGACGTACAGCGTGCCCTCGTCCAGCAGCGTGAGGTTGTGCTCCCGGGCGGCCCGCGAGTTCCCCTTCTTCATCCGCTTGCTGGAGACGAACTTGTAGAAGTAGTCGAAGCGTTCGTCGTCGCCCATGTAGACGACGGGACGGCCGTCGGAGGTCAGCCGGGGCTGCGCCGCCTCGTGCTTGAACCGGCCGAGCGCGGTCCGCTTCCGGGGCGTGGAATCCGGGTCGTACGGGTCGAGTTCGACGACCCAGCCGAAGCGGTGCGCCTCGTTGGGCTCCTGCGCCAGGTCGAAACGCTTGTCGAACAGCTCCCACTTGCGCTCCGTCGCGGCGGTACCGATGCCGTAGCGCTTGTCGGTGTCGCTGGAGCCGTTGGCGAAGTACTGGTTGAAGTTCTCCTCGCCGTGCAGCGTGGTGCCCCACGGGGTGGTGCCGCCCGCACAGTTGTTGAGCGTGCCGAGCACCTTGCGGCCGGTGCGGTCGGCAGAGGTACGGAGCAACGGGCTGCCGGCGGCCGGGCCGGTGACCCTGAATTCGCTGGTCGCGGTGAGCCGGCGGTTCAACGGGTGCCGGTTGACCGGGCCGAGCGTGCCGGTGCGGTTCTCCTCCTGGACCACGACCACGGAGAGTCCGTGCGCGGCCCAGGCGATCTCGACCTGCTCACGGGTCGGGTTGGCCGGATCGTATCCACGGAACATCAGGATCTCGTCCGTGTACTCGTGGTTGGCGACCATCACCTGACGGCCGCGCTCACCACGGAGCGGGAGCAGGGAGAGGAAGTCGTTGTTGTAACCGAACTGGCCCGCCTGCGCCTTGGCGGACTGCTTGTCCGGGTCGAAGGCGGGAGCGCCGCGCAGGATCGGTTCGCCCCAGCGGATCACGACGTTCTGGCCGTAGCCCTCGGGAATCGTGACCTGGTCGTCCTTGTTGGGCGCGACGGCCGCGAAGCGCAGACCCCGGGCACCCGAAGGAGTGGGCTTCGGCTTGCCTCCCGGACGGCCCGCGAGCGGCGCCGCCTCGGCGCCGGCGGCCGCCGGACCGGCGAGAGCGGCCGTTCCGGCGGCGGCGGCCACGGTCACCACGGCGGCGGCGCGCATCATCGACCGGCGCGACAGGGCACCGGCGATGATGTCGCCGGCGTACTCGTTGTCGCTGGTGTTCGGGATCTCCTGGAAGCAGGCGTCACCGCAGCGATAGCGGCAGGTCAGCGCAGAGCGCCCGCCCGGATGCGAGCCGATGAGCGGCAGCAGATTGCGCACGTTTTCGTCCCTCCGTCTGTGTGTCACGCGTGACGGTAGGTGCGTATCCACGCCGCACGTGGGACTGCCGGTGAACAGAGGGTGAAGTCCAGGACACCGCTGCGCTCCCTGTCTGCCGGGCTCCGCCCAGGACTCGGTGACGACTCGGTTGGAGCTCGGTTGACTCAGGGGCGGGCCGCACCGCCGAACGGCCGGATCCGGCCGCTAACCTTACGTATCCGCCCTGGCCAGGGATCAATTCCCGCAGTACGGACATTTATCGCACCCACCTCATCAACTCATGCGAAAGGCCTCGCCCATGGGCATTCGGAGCTTGCTGCGCAAGGTGTTCGGCCGCACGGAGCAGGACGAGCCGACCACGGCCACCGTCCCGCCCCAGGCCGAGCGCACCCAGCCCACGGAGCCGGAGCCGGAGACCACTACTTCGGCGGCCGAGCCCGCAAAGGCCTCGGTACCGGCCCCTGCCTCCTCCTCGGACCGGGCCGCCGGTGCCGAGCACGACAGTGGACAGGCTTCGGACCTGGTGGCGGCGGCCTTCGACAAGGCGGACACGACGTCGGCGGCCACGCCGACCGCCGCGCCCGCGCCCGCGCCCGCGCCGAGGGTTCCGGCTCAGGGGTCGGGCCCTGACGCGAAGTCGGCTGCGGAGACCGAGCCGGCCGCCGCGATCACGATCGACATCGACCCGGAGCCGGAGCCGGAGGCCGTGGTCGAGACGGCCCCTGAGGTCGCGCCCGAGAAGCCTGAGGCGCCCGAGGCTGCGGCCGAACCGGCCGCGTCTGTCGCGGCGTCACCCTCGGCCGAGGAGCCTGCGGCTGCCGAGACACCCGTTGCCGAGGCACCTGCCGACGAGGCTGCGGCGGAGGCGGTACCCGAGCCCGCCGCCATCGAGGAGCCGTCGGCCGAGAAGCCCGTCACCGCCGAGCCGGAGGCCGAGGCCGCGCCGGAGCCCGTGGCCGCCGCCGCCGAGCCGGTCGCCGCCGAGCCCGAGCCGGAAGCTGCGCCCGAGCCCGAGCCGGTCGCCGCCGAGGCCGCGCCGGAGCCGGAGGCTGCGCCCGAGGCACCGGAGGCCGAGCCTGTGGCCGCCGCAGCCGAGCCGGTCACCCCCGAGCCCGAGCCGGAGGCTGCGCCCGAGGCACCGGAGGCCGAGCCGGCCGCCGCCGAGACCGCGCCGGAGCCCGTGGCCGCCGTCGCACCCGCCGGCAAGCCCGCCGTCACCCTCGCCCGGGTCAAGGCCGCCGCGCCCGCCCTCGTCGCCCCGTACAAGGCCGCTCAGGCCGGGCTCAAGGCACACGGGCTGACCGGGCTGCGGGCCACCGTGTACCTGGTGCTCGACCGGTCCGGGTCCATGCGGCCGTTCTACAAGGACGGCAGCGCCCAGCACCTCGGCGACCGCACCCTCGCGCTCGCCGCGCACCTGGACGCGAACGCCACCGTGCCCGTCGTCTTCTTCTCGACCGACATCGACGGCACCGGGGCGATCGACCTCACCGCCCACGAGGGCCGGATCGACGAGCTGCACGCGGGCCTCGGCCGCCTGGGCCGCACGAACTACCACCGCGCCGTCGAGGAGATCGTCGCGCACTACGAGAAGTCCGGGGCCACCGGCCCGGCGCTGGTGATCTTCCAGACGGACGGCGCCCCGGACGCCAAGGTGGCGGCCAAGCAGGCGCTGGCGGACGCGGCACGGCTGCCGCTGTTCTTCCAGTTCGTCGCGTTCGGCGACGAGGACGCGAAGGGCTTCGACTTCCTGCGCAGGCTGGACGTCGAGAACGCCGGGTTCTTCCACGCGGGCCCCGCCCCGCGCGAGGTGCCCGACGCGACGTTCTACCGGGAGGTGCTCGCCGGACTGCCCGCCTGGGCCAAGGCCCGCGGAGTCGTCACGGAGGACTGATCCACCGGCAGCCGTACGGTCACGGCGAGCCCGCCCTCCGGGCCGGGCACCGCCGTGGCCGTACCGCCATGGGCCCAGGCGATAGAACGTACGATCGACAATCCGAGCCCCGAGCCCTGCCCCATCCGGTCCCGCCCCTCCCCGCGCCGGAACGGCTGGAAGAATCCGGCGATGTCCTCCTCGGCCACCACCGGGCCGGTGTTGCGGACCTCCAGGGCCCCGTCCGCCGACAGTGACACCCCCACCCGGCCGCCGGGCACGTTGTACCGCACCGCGTTGGACAGCAGATTCGCCACCAGCTGCGCGAGCAGCTGACGGTTCCCCCGTACGACGCACGGCTCGGCAGCGACCGTGACCTCCGGGCGGGACACCACCGCCCGCTCCGTCGCCGCCAGGGGCCGGGCCGTCTCCTCCGCCACCACCTGCGCCAGGTCGACCTCGGTGCGCTCGCCCCTCGCCAGCCCCCGTTCGCTGCGCGCCAGCACCAGCAGCCCCTCGATGAGCCGCTCGCTGCGCCGGTTGTTGTCCAGCAGCGTCTGCCTGGTCCGTACGAGGTCTTCCGGCGAGGGATCGTCGAGACCCACCTGGATCGCCGCCCGCTGGGTGGCCAGCGGGGTCCGCAGCTCGTGCGAGGCGTTGGCGATGAACCGCCGCTGACTGTCGAAGGCCCTCTCCAGCCGCGCCAGCAGCGCGTCGAGCGTCTCGCCCAGCTCCTTCAGCTCGTCGTCGGGTCCGCTGGACGCGATCCGCTCATGCAGGGTGTGCTCGGAGAGCCGTCGCGCCTTCGCCGTCATCGCGTGGACGGGCCGCAGCACCCGCCCCGCGGTCCACCAGCCCACGCCGACCGCGCACCCCGTCATGACGAGCAGCGCGGCGACCGACCAGTACAGGAGTTCCCTGCTCGCGGCGTCGCTGACATCGTCGGTGACGTCGTAGACCGTGGGCGGGCCGAGGCGGCCCCTCTCGTGCAGGGGACCGTTGACCGCGAAGCCCGGCTGGGCCAGCGCGGCGGACGTGGCGATGGCCCGCGCCTGCGAGTCCGTGCCGGCGCGCGACGCCAGATTGACCGTGGCGAGCAGCCCCGTGCCGAGGATCAGGAAGACCCCGCCGTACACGAGGGCGATCCGCATCCGGATCGTCGAGTGCCGGACCTGCGCCGTTCCGGTCGCCCGCACCAGCTTCAGCAGCCGGCTCACAGGGCGTACCCGACGCCCTGCACGGTGCGGATCAGCGCCGGTTCCCCCAGCTTGGCGCGGAGCTTGCTCATGCAGACGCGGACGGCGCCCGTGAAGGGGTCGGCGTTGGCGTCCCAGGCCCGCTCCAGCAGTTCCTCGGCGCTGACCGTGCCGCCGTCGGCCTCCAGCAGGAGCTGCAGCACGGTGAACTCCTTCGGCGACAGATCCAGCTCCCGCCCGTCCCTGGTGGCGGCCCGGCGCACACTGTCCAGCCGGATGCCGTGCCGCTCCAGCTGCGGCGGCACGGGCCGGGCGCTGCGCCGCCGCAGGGCACGCACCCGGGACACCAGCTCGGGGAACTCGAAGGGCTTGCTCACGTAGTCGTCGGCGCCGAGGTCGAGCCCCTCCACCCGGTCCTCCATGGTCCCGGACGCGGTGAGCATCAGGATCCTGGTCCGGGAGCCGGCGGACACGAGCCGGCGGGCCACGTCGTCGCCGTGCACCCGGGGAAGATCACGGTCCAGGACGACCACGTCGTAGTCGTGCAGCCCCAGGTAGGCGAGCGCGGCGTCCCCGCTGTACACGGTGTCGACGGCGAATCCGGCCCGCCGCAGCCCCGTCGCCACCAGCTCGGCCAAGATCTCCTCGTCCTCGGCGACCAGTACCCGCATCGTGTTGTCCCCTGCCTCGTGCACGCGTGCCCACTCCTCCCAGGATGCGTCTTTGGTACGGGAAAGCATGTTTCGCAAAGCTCTCCAGGGCCGGGGGCTCCGTTATCGATGTGAGTGGATCTCCCACGGACCGTTAGGATTTCGACCATGGCGGCCACTGGATCCGAGAAGCAAGGGGGCGACGGCGTGAAGAGTTTCTACGTATCGACCCCCATTTACTACGTCAACGACGCTCCTCACCTGGGGCACGCCTATACGACCGTCGCAGGCGACGTGCTCACTCGCTGGCACCGCCAGCGCGGCGAGAAGGTGTGGTATCTCACCGGCACGGACGAGCACGGTCAGAAGATCCTGCGCACGGCCGAGGCGAACGACGTGACGCCCCAGGCCTGGTGCGACAAGCTCGTCGAGGAGGCCTGGAAGCCCCTCTGGGAGCACCTGAACATCGCGAACGACGACTTCATCCGTACGACGGAGAAGCGGCACACGGACCGTGTGCAGGAGTTCGTGCAGGACCTGTACGACAAGGACCAGATCTACAAGGGCGGGTACGAAGGCCCGTACTGCGTGGGCTGCGAGGAGTACAAGCTCCCCGGGGACCTGGTCGAGGCCGAGGACGGCACCAAGCTGTGCCCGATCCACAAGAAGCCGGTGGAGCTCCTCAAGGAGGAGAACTACTTCTTCAAGCTGAGTGAGTACGGCCCGAAGCTCATGGAGTTCTACGCGGCCAACCCGGGCTTCATCCAGCCCGAGTCCGCCCGCAACGAGATCGTGAACTTCGTCAAGCAGGGTCTGCAGGACCTCTCGATCTCGCGCTCCACCTTCGACTGGGGCGTCCCGGTCCCGTGGGACCCGAAGCACGTCATCTACGTGTGGATCGACGCGCTGCTCAACTACGCGACGGCGGTCGGCTACGGCGCCAACCAGGAGAAGTTCGACGGCACCTTCCCGGCGGACGTGCACCTGATCGGCAAGGACATCCTGCGCTTCCACTCGGTCATCTGGCCGGCCATGCTGATGGCGCAGGGCCTGCCGCTGCCCGGCAAGGTCGTCGCCAACGGCTGGCTGATGGTCGGCGGCGAGAAGATGTCCAAGTCGAACCTGACGGGCATCAAGCCGCAGGACCTGACCTCGCACTTCGGCGTGGACGCGTACCGCTGGTACTTCCTGCGGGCCATCGCGTACGGCAGCGACGGCTCGTTCTCCTGGGAGGACTTCAGCGCCCGCTACACCTCGGAGCTCGCCAACGACTACGGCAACCTCGCCTCGCGGGTGGCGGCCATGGTCGGCAAGTACTTCGGCGGCGCGCTCCCGGAGGCCACGGCTGCCGGTGACGCCGAGCGGGCGGTCCAGGAGGGCCTGGCACAGGCAGTCGCCACGGCCGATGTGAAGATCGGCGAGGATCTGGACTTCCAGGGCGGCATCCTGGCGGTCTTCGACTTCGTGAAGCAGGTCAACGGCTACATCACGGAGCAGGAGCCCTGGAAGGTCGCCAAGGACACGTCGCCGGAGGGACAGGCCCGCCTCGCGACCATCCTGTACACGGCGGCCGACTCGCTGCGCGGAGTCGCGGTCCTGCTGAACGCCGTGATGCCGGACACCTCGCAGAAGCTGTGGGAGTCCCTGGGCGCCGAGGCGTCCCTGGGTGCCCTCGCCGACCAGCCGGTGCAGGACGCGGGCCGCTGGGGCCAGCTGCCCGTGGGCGCGACGGTGACGAAGGGCGCGGTGCTGTTCCCGCGTCTGGAGGAGAAGTCCGCGTAAGCGGTGTACGCGGCGAAGGAGCCCGGACCCCGACACATCGGGGCCCGGGCTCCTTCGCGTGACGCGTCAGCGCGTCCAGTTCTTGAGCGGCTCGGTGTCGAGATCGATCCCCACCGGGTCGGGGAGCGTCACGGTCTTGCCGTACGGCACGGTGACCACCTGCTCGTACCGCACGCCGTCGGGCTGCGAGTGGACCTTCACCTCGCAGGTGTCCCGGTCGATCAGCAGGTACACGGGGATGCCGGTCTCGGCGTACGCGCGCGGCTTGTCGACGCGGTCACGGCGGTCCGTGTCCTCGTCGTACGACGTCACCTCGACCACCATGAGAACGCCGTCCGGGTCGGCCCATTCGCCCTGGCCGGCGAATGTCTCCATGGGTGCGAGAGAAGCGTCCGGCCGGGCGTTGCCCCTGCGGTAGGAATCGATACGCAGTCCCTGCTCGCCGAAAAGCCAGCGGCTCGGATCCGCCTGCATGCAGATCTGCGTCAGCCAGGCGATGATCCGCCCGTGATCCCCGTCCGGCACAGCCTTGACCCCCAGTTTCCCGTTCACGAATTCCAGCCGCAGCGCTTCCTCCGCGCGTATGGCGTGACGGGCCAGATCCTCGAACACGTCCTGGGTCAGCACGGAGTCCTCAACAACGGTCATGGCAGCCTCCTCGGGAACTGGGCGACGGATCCAGCCTACGGGCACGTATCCACGCGTGTTCCGCGTTTCACCGGGCCAACGACGCCGCGTCCCCCATCACGATCACCGGCTGCTTCGCGGGATCGAGCGTGAGCAGGAGCTCGCGCATGCGGTCCTCCGTCAGCGAGACGCAGCCCTGGGTGGGGCCGCCGTGGTCCACGTGGATCCAGATGCCGCCGCCCCTCTCCCCGCCGAGCGGTCGGGTGCGGTCCAGGGGGCTCGTGCCCGGGGTCCGGTTGTAGTTGATGGCGACGACATGGTCGAAGGAGCCTTCGAGGGGCTCCCCCAGGAAGCCCTCGCCGGTCACCGAGAAGCGGTGCTCTTCGTCGTACGGGAGCAGCGCCCCCGGGTCGGGCAGCCGGCCGCCCGCGTCAGTGAGGCCGAAGACTCCGACGGGGGACCGGAGGTCGTCCGCGAGATGGTGGTCCGTCCAGCCCCGCATGCCGTTGTGGGCGGGCCAGGGGCCCTCCCGGGGTCTCCAGCCGAGAGCGGGGTCGTCGAAGCTGTGGAGCACGACCGTGGAGCGGTTGGAGTCGGGACCCTCCCCGGTCACCACGACGGCCTGCCGAGCCGTGGCGGGGATCTGCGCCCGGGTCTCAGGGCCCAGCCCCGGAATCTCCGTGGGGCTGCGGAGGGGTTCCGCGGTGCGGGACTGCATGGCGGAGGCCCCGGGGCCGTCGGCGCCTCGGGGCGCCGACGGTTCGGTGGTCTGCACCGCCCCGGCGGAACAGCCGATGACCAGCAGGAACAGGACGACGAGCAGGACGTACGGGCGACGAGGCACGAACACGGGCGGAACTCCTCGGTGGGGGTCGGACGAGCACTTCCCGTGCCAGTCTTTTCCGCGCCCGACTGCGCCGAACCGGAACCGGGGCCATCCGGATGTACCCGGCCCGGCGGGTACGGAGGCGCGGAATTCCCCCTGTCCACCCGTACGCAAAGAAAACAGTCCCCGGCCGGGCGGCCGGGGACTGTTTCACGTGGAACCGAAGCGGAACGAGGGTGCCTACTTAGCGCCGGTGTCCCGCGCGACCGAGTCCTTGGCCTCCGCCTTGTCCTTCGGCGTCGCGACGGGCTTGCGGAGCTGGATGTTCAGCTCGCGCAGGCGGGTCTCGTCCAGCTCGCTCGGGGCGCCCATCATCAGGTCCTGGGCGTTGCCGTTGAGCGGGAAGGCGATCGTCTCGCGGATGTTGGGCTCGTCGGCCAGCAGCATCACGATGCGGTCGACGCCCGGGGCGATGCCGCCGTGCGGCGGGGCGCCGAGGCGGAACGCGCGCAGCATGCCCGCGAACTCCCTCTCCACGGTCTCCGCCTCGTAGCCGGCGATCGCGAAGGCCTTCAGCATGACCTCGGGCTCGTGGTTACGGATGGCGCCGGAGGAAAGCTCGATGCCGTTGCAGACGATGTCGTACTGCCACGCCAGGATGTCGAGCGGGTCCTTCTCCTCCAGGTCCTTCATGCCGCCCTGAGGCATGGAGAACGGGTTGTGCGAGAAGTCGATCTTGCCGGTGTCCTCGTCCTTCTCGTACATCGGGAAGTCGACGATCCAGCAGAAGCGGAAGACGCCCTCCTCGAAGTGGCCGGCGCGCTTGGCGGCCTCGACGCGGACGACGGACATGATCTTGGAGACCTCGTCGAACTCACCCGCACCGAAGAAGACGGCGTGGCCGGGGACGAGGGACAGACGCTCGGTGAGGGTCTTGATGTCCGTCTCGGTGAGGAACTTGGCGATCGGGCCCGCCAGCGTGCCGTCCTCGCCGACGCGGACCCAGGCGAGGCCCTTGGCGCCGTGCTCGACCGCGTACGCGCCGAGGCCGTCGAAGAACTTACGGGACTGGCCCGCGGTGTCCGGCACCGGAAGGGCGCGGACGTGCTTGCCGGCGAAGGCCTTGAACTCCGAGTCCGCGAAGATGTCGGAGATGTCGACCAGTTCCAGCTGGGCGCGCAGGTCCGGCTTGTCGTTGCCGTACTTCAGCATCGACTCGCGGAACGGGATGCGCGGGAACGGCGAGGTCACGTGGCGGCCGTTGCCGAACTCCTCGAAGAGCTCGGTCATGAGCTTCTCGATCGGCTGGAAGACGTCCTCCTGCTCGACGAACGACATCTCGACGTCGAGCTGGTAGAACTCGCCGGGCGAGCGGTCGGCGCGGGCGTCCTCGTCGCGGAAACACGGCGCGATCTGGAAGTAGCGGTCGAAGCCGGAGATCATCAGCAGCTGCTTGAACTGCTGCGGCGCCTGCGGAAGGGCGTAGAACTTGCCCGGGTTCAAGCGGGACGGGACCACGAAGTCACGGGCGCCCTCGGGGGACGTCGCGGCGAGGATCGGGGTCGCCATCTCGTTGAAGCCGAGGGCCACCATCTTGGAGCGGATCGAGGCGATGACGGACGAGCGCAGCATGATGTTGCGGTGCATGCGCTCGCGGCGCAGGTCGAGGAAGCGGTACTCCAGGCGCCGCTCCTCGTTGACCCCGTCCTCGGTGTTGATCGTGAAGGGCAGCGGGGCGGCCTCGCCCAGCACCTCGACCTCGCTGACCTCGATCTCGATCTCACCGGTCGGGAGCTCGGGGTTGACGTTGTCGGCGCCGCGCGCGGAGACCTTGCCGTCGATCCGGACGACGGTCTCCTTGGTCAGCTTCGCCAGGGCCTCGTTGCCGGGGGTGCCCGGGCGGGCGACGAGCTGCACCAGACCGTAGTGGTCGCGCAGATCGATGAAGAGGATGCCACCCAGGTCTCGGCGATTGTGCAGCCAGCCGCTCAGCCGGACGTCGGTGCCGACGTCAGAGGCGCGGAGCTCGCCGCAGGTGTGGGACCTGTACCGATGCATCGTCGTTCATCCAGTCTTCGCGGTTCGGGGTGGATTGACACCCCAGGCTACCGCCCGTGGCCGTACCGCTTCATTGGCATGGTCGCCGCACGGCTGTCCGAGAGCCGCCCGACGGCACCTGAGGGCGGCTGGGGGCGGCTGCCGGGCGACGTCCCTTCGGTGGCGGCCAGGAAGAACATCTTCCTAAAGTGGGGCAATGCGCACCGAGGAGATCCTGGCTGCGATCGGGACCGGCCTGTGGAGCTGGGACAGCTCATCGGGCATGGTCACGTTCGACGCCGAGGCGGCACGGCTGGTGGGGCTGCCCGCCGAGGCCACGGTCCGCTCCGGCGAGGAGGTGCGCCCCCGCTTCCACCCGGCCGACTGGAACGAGATCGACGGCATCGTGAACTTCGCGATCGCCGAGGACACGGTGGCCGAGGCCAGGATGCGGATCATGGACGAGGACGGCTCGGTCATACGCACGGTGCGCACCCGCTCCAAGCCGGTCCCGCTGGACACCCCGGGCCGCCACACGTACGTACTGGTGGGCATCCTCCAGGAGGTCGCCCAGCCTCCGGACGCCAATGCGGCGCAGACGCCGCTCACCGGCGACTGGCGGCGGTCGCGCGAGGCGTTCCTGCTGGACGCGGGGCGGGCGCTGGCCGAGGCCGGGTCCACCGAGGAGGTCCTGCGGGTCGCCGCTTCGCTCTCCATGCCCGGTTTCTCACCGAACGGGCTCGCGGTCTTCGGGGTCTCGGGCGGTCGGCTGACGGTCATCGGGCACCACGGGCACAACGTCGGCGACGAGAAGCCGTTCACCGACATGCCCCTGGAGACCGACTATCCGGCCGCCGAGGTCGTACGGACCGGCCAGGCGATCTACCTCGAGTCGCCCGAGGAGTACCGGCGCCGCTTCCCTGCCGCCTGGCCCCTCGCCGTGGAGTTCGGGCGCCGGTCCTGGGCCTTTCTGCCGCTGATCTCGTCCGGGCACACCATGGGCGCCTGGATGGCCGGGTTCCGGCACAACGTGGCCTTCTCGCCGGACGAGCGCTCCGTGCTGGCGACGGTGGCCAGGATGCTGGCCCAGGCACTGACCCGGGCGGGGGCGGCCGACAACGAGCGCGAGCTGTCGCTGGGCCTCCAGAAGGCGATGAGGCCGTCCCTCGGCCCCGGCGTCCCCGGCCTGACGGTGGCGGCCCGCTACATCCCGACGGGAGGAGGGCTCGAGATCGGGGGCGACTGGTACGACATGATCCCGCTTCCCAACGGCCGTATCGCCCTCGTCATCGGCGACGTACAGGGCCACGACGTGCGGGCGGCCGGCCTGATGGGCCAGCTCCGGATCGCCCTGCACGCGTACGCCGCCGAGGGGCACCGCCCCGACGCGGTGCTCTCCCGGGCCTCGCGCTTCCTGGCCGGGCTGGCGGAGACGTACGGCCTCACCGACGGCGAGGACCCGTCCGACGAGACGCGCTTCGCGACCTGTCTCTACGCGGAGGCCGACCCCGAGACCGGCACACTCGACGTCGCCCGGGCGGGTCACCCGGACCCGGTGGTGATCAGCGTCGACGGCACCGCGGTGATCCGGCAGACCGCCGGAGGGCTGCCCCTGGGCGTCGAGAAGGACGCCGACTACCCGACGACACGCGTCGTCCTGGGCCCCGGCGAGACGATCATGCTGTGCACGGACGGGCTCATCGAGACCGGCGGACACGACTTGGCCACCGGATGGACCAGGCTCAGGCCCGTCCTGGAGAAGCCCGTCGACGACCTGGAAGAACTCGCGGACGCCCTCGTACAGGCGGTGCACGGTCCGGGCTCGCACTACACGACCGGGCCGCTGGCGGACCACCGTGAGGACGACATCGCGGTCCTGGTGCTGCGCCGCGAGGCCGTCCGGACGCGCAGGACCCCGAGAAGGCGCTCGGCCATGACCATCGCCCAGGCGGAGCCCGAGCGGATCGCGGCCGCCCGGCAGCAGCTCCGGGAGCTGCTGCACGACTGGGCGGACCCGGAACAGATCGACGCCGCGGAGCTGATGGTCTCCGAGATGTCCACGAACGTGCTCGTCCACACGGACGGGGACGCGCTGCTCATGGCCGAGGTGACGGGTGAGCGGGGCGAGCGGCGGCTGCGCGTCGAGGTGGCCGACACCAGCGACGAGCTGCCGCACAAGCGGCGGCCGGGGGAGATGGCGTCGAGCGGCCGCGGGCTGGTGCTGATGGAGATGCTCGCCGACGTCTGGGGGGTGGACCCCAGGGGCGAGGGGAAGTCGATCTGGTTCGAGCTGTACGAGTCGGCGGAGCCGGCGGAACTCGCCGTCGGCTCCGCCGGCTCATGAGCTCTCCGGTACCGCCGGTCCCTCACCGTCGGAGGCCTCGTACCCCCTGCGCAGCTCGCCGATCACCCCGAACACCGCGGCGCACAGCGGCACCGCCAGCAGCATGCCCAGCAGCCCCGCGACGCTCGCCCCCGCGGTCAGCGCGATCATGATCATGGCGGGGTGCATCTGGACCGTACGGCTCTGGATGACCGGCTGGAGCACGTGCCCCTCCAGCACCTGCACGGCGATCACCACGCCCAGCGTCCAGAGCGCGATCGCGAGGCCCCGGTCCGCGAGCGCGACCAGCACGGCGACGGCACCGGAGATGAAGGCCCCGAGGTACGGGATGTAGGCGCCGACGAAGACCAGCGCGCCCAGTCCCACCGCCCCCGGCACCCCCAGGATCAGCAGACCCACCGTGATGCACAGCGCGTCGATCAGGGCGATGAACGTGGTGCCGCGCATGAACCCCTCGACGGCTTCGAAAGCCCTGCGCCCCATGGCCTCCACGAGGTCACCCGCCCCGCGCGGGGCGACCGTGTGGGCCAGATGGACGGCGCGGTCGGAGTCCCGCAGGAAGAAGAACGTCAGCAGCAGGGCCAGGACGGCGGTGGTCACGAGCGATCCGATGAGACTGATCCCGGTGAGCAGTCCACCCGCCGCGCTCGCGCCGAACTTCTCGACGAGGTTCTTGGCGTTCTCCGCCAGGTCGTCCACATCGGCGGCACCCGCGATGTCGAAGTGGTCGATGACCCACTGCGCGGCGTCCTTCAGCGAGGCCACGATCTGGTCGCCGCTGTCGACGAGGGCGGTGACGACGATGTATCCGGCACCGCCGACCACCGCGACGAGCGCGGCGCAGGTGAGTCCGGCCGCCACCGACCTGTTCACCTTGTGGGCGGCCAGCCAGCGGTGGACGGGGCCGAGGAGCGCCGTACCGAGCAGGGCCAGCAGGACCGGGGTGACCGCGGTCTTGAGCACGACGCACAGCCAGACGGCCACCGCCACGACACCGGCGACCAGCAGCAGGACTCCGCACCATGCGGCCGTCCGCCGTGCGACGTCGGGCAGGAGGGGCTTGCGGGTAGGCACCGTTCCACCCGATCACGGCCGAGGAGCGGTGTCCCTTCCGCACGGGCGTACGGGTGACGGACCGTCACCCGTCCGCCCGGCGGCGTCGGTCACATGCCGTGGACGGCCGGGACCTTGCCGAGACGGCCGGCCTGGAAGTCCTCGAAGGCCTGCTTGAGCTCGTCCTGGGTGTTCATCACGAACGGCCCGTAGTGCGCCATGGGCTCACGGATCGGGCGCCCGCCGAGCAGCACGACCTCCAGGTCCGGCGTGTTGCCGTCCTGCGTCTCGTCGGCACGCACGGTCAGCGAGGACCCCTTGCCGAAGACCGCGGTCTGTCCGGTGTGGACGGGGCGGCGCTCCGCACCGACGCTGCCGCGCCCGGCGAGGACGTACGCGAGGCCGTTGAACTCCTCGCGCCAGGGCAGCGTCACCTCGGCGCCGGGCCGGACCGTCGCGTGCACCATGGTGATCGGGGTGTGCGTGATGCCCGGGCCCTCGTGACCGTCGAGGTCACCTGCGATGACACGGAGCAGCGCGCCGCCGTCCGGGGAGGCGAGGAGCTGGACCTGGCCACCGCGGATGTCCTGGTAGCGCGGCGCCATCATCTTGTCGGCCTTGGGCAGGTTCACCCAGAGCTGGAGGCCGTGGAACAGGCCACCCGACATGACGAGGGCCTCCGGCGGCGTCTCGATGTGGAGGAGACCCGAGCCGGCCGTCATCCACTGGGTGTCGCCGTTCTCGATGGAGCCGCCGCCACCGTGACTGTCCTTGTGGATGAAGCTGCCGTCGATGATGTACGTGACGGTCTCGAAGCCGCGGTGCGGGTGCCAGGGGGTCCCCTTCGGCTCACCGGCGGCGTACTCCACCTCACCCATCTGGTCCATCATGATGAACGGGTCGAGGTGCCGGTAGTTGATCCCGGCGAAGGCACGCCGCACCGGGAACCCCTCACCCTCGAAACCGCTCGGCGCGGTCGTGACGGTCAGCACGGGACGGGCCACGGCCTCGGTCTGGGCCGCGACCTTCGGCAGGGTCAGCGGGTTTTCGACGGTCACTGCGGGCATGGGAGCCACCTCCGGGAGTCTTCTGATCCCAATTTAGTTGAACGGTGAACATCTTGCAAGGCGGCATTCATTCCCGCCCGCCCCGAACCGCCCCCTGGACCGCCTCCGGACCGCCTCCGGACCGCCTCCGGACCGCCTCCGAACCGACGACGGACCCGCCCCACGACCTGCCCCCGGACAGCGCTGAGGGCCCGCACCGGGGTCGATGCGGGCCCTCAGACCACCTCAGGGCCGGGACGGCGCTTCAGCCATCCGCGACGTAGCGGCCTCTAGCCGTACATCCGGCGCATCGCGAAGTCCACCATCTGCTCCACCGCCTTGGCGTCGAAGACCATGCGGTGGTCGCCCTCCATGTCCAGGACGAAGCCGTAGCCGGTCGGCAGCAGGTCGATCACCTCGGCGCCGGTGATCACGAAGTACTTGGACTCCTTGCCCGCGTAGCTACGGAGCTCCTTGAGCGTGGTGAACATGGGGATCACCGGCTGCTGGGTGTTGTGGAGGGCCAGGAAGCCGGGGTTGTCCCCGCGCGGGCAGTAGACCTTCGCCGTGGCGAAGATCTGCTGGAAGTCCTCCGCGGACAGCGAACCGGTCGTGAAGGCCCGTACCGCGTCTGCCAGGGACGGCGGCGAGGGCTCGGGATACAACGGCTGCTCGCCGTAGCCGCCACCCATCTGCTGCTGTGCACCTGGGTTCTGGTCGTAGCCATACATGCGGCAAAGAGTAATCGGACACATCTGCACCTTGAGGGGTTGCGTCTTATTACTGACGGGTAGCATCATCGTGGGGGTCAGGTGATATACCCACGCCAGGCCGTCCGCCGCCCGAACCTCACTCCTCCACGGGGCGCTGCGCGCCACTGCTATTGATTACGGAGCCTTCCCATGGGGCACTACAAGTCGAATCTCCGCGACATCGAGTTCAACCTCTTCGAGGTCCTCGGGCGCGACAAGGTGTACGGCACCGGTCCCTTCGCGGAGATGGACGTCGACACCGCGAAGAGCATCCTGGACGAGGTCACCCGCCTCGCGGAGAACGAGCTCGCCGATTCGTACGCCGACGCCGACCGCAACCCGCCGGTCTTCGACCCCGAGACGAACACCGCGCCCGTCCCGGCCTCCTTCAAGAAGTCCTACCAGGCCTTCATGGACTCCGAGTACTGGCGCCTGGGCCTGCCCGAGGAGATCGGCGGCACGACCTCCCCCCGCTCCCTGATCTGGGGTTACGCGGAGCTTCTGCTCGGCTCCAACCCGGCGGTCTGGATGTACTCCTCCGGCCCCGCGTTCGCCGGCATCCTCTTCGACGAGGGCAACGAGGCGCAGAAGAAGGTCGCCGAGATCGCCGTCGAGAAGCAGTGGGGCTCGACGATGGTGCTGACCGAGCCGGACGCCGGTTCGGACGTCGGCGCAGGCCGCACGAAGGCGGTCGAGCAGGAGGACGGCTCCTGGCACATCGAGGGTGTGAAGCGCTTCATCACCTCGGGCGAGCACGACATGTCCGAGAACATCCTCCACTACGTGCTGGCACGCCCCGAGGGCGCCGGCCCGGGCACCAAGGGTCTCTCCCTCTTCCTGGTCCCGAAGTTCCACTTCGACTGGACCACCGGCGAGCTCGGCGAGCGCAACGGCGTGTACGCGACGAACGTCGAGCACAAGATGGGCCTCAAGGCGTCGAACACCTGCGAGATGACCTTCGGTGACCAGCACCCCGCCAAGGGCTGGCTGATCGGCGACAAGCACGACGGCATCCGTCAGATGTTCCGCATCATCGAGTTCGCCCGCATGATGGTCGGCACGAAGGCCATCGCCGCCCTGTCGGCGGGCTACCTCAACGCGCTCGAGTACGCCAAGGAGCGCGTCCAGGGCACGGACCTGTCGCAGTTCATGGACAAGACGGCCCCCAAGGTCACCATCACGCACCACCCCGACGTGCGCCGCTCCCTCATGACGCAGAAGGCGTACGCCGAGGGCATGCGCTCCCTGGTGCTGTACACCGCCTCCGTCCAGGACGCGATCCAGGCCCAGGAGGCCGCGGGCGAGGACTCCAAGGCGCTCAACGGCCTCAACGACCTGCTGCTCCCGATCGTGAAGGGCTACGGCTCCGAGAAGTCCTACGAGCAGCTCGCGCAGTCGCTCCAGACCTTCGGCGGCTCCGGTTACCTCCAGGAGTACCCGGTCGAGCAGTACATCCGTGACGCCAAGATCGACACCCTGTACGAGGGCACGACGGCGATCCAGGGTCAGGACTTCTTCTTCCGGAAGATCGTCCGCGACCAGGGCGCCTCGCTCAACGCCCTCTCCGAGGAGATCAAGAAGTTCCTCGCGGACGCCCACGGCAACGAGGAGCTGTCCGGCTCGCTGGACAACCTCGCCAAGGCCGCGGTGGACCTGGAGGCGATCGTCGGCACGATGATCACCGACCTCACCGCGACCGGCGAGGACGTCAAGAACATCTACAAGGTCGGCCTCAACACCACCCGCCTCCTGATGGCCTCCGGTGATGTCGTCGTCGGCTACCTGCTGCTCAAGGGCGCGGTCGTGGCCTCCGAGAAGCTGCGCACCGCCTCCGCCAAGGACGCCCCCTTCTACCAGGGCAAGATCGCCGCGGCGAAGTTCTTCGCCGCGAACATCCTGCCGGGCGTCTCCGGTGAGCGCGCGCTGGCCGAGGCCGTCGACAACTCGCTGATGGAGCTGGACGAGGCCGCGTTCTGACACCTGCCCGACCGGCTCCACGAGGGCCCGCGTCCCCGGCTTTCCGGGGACGCGGGCCCTCGCGTCGTCCCGGTCCGGAGAAACGTCACAGCTGCCCGGATCCAGCCGGTGGAGGCACTGCGACGGTGACGAGTCCGGGCGGTGGGGCAAGTCGTAGGGTGTGGCTCATGAGCACATCTCCCGCCCGCTTCGACCGCGGTCACACCGACGACCTGATGACCTTTCTGATGGCCTCCCCCTCCCCCTACCACGCCGTGGCCTCCGCCGCGGCCCGGCTGGCGGAGGCAGGTTTCCAGGAGGTCGAGGAGACCGCGGAATGGGACGCCACCACGGGTGGGAAGTACGTTCTGCGCGGCGGGGCGATCGTGGCCTGGTACGTGCCGGAGGGGGCCACCGCCCACACCCCGTTCCGGATCGCGGGGGCACACACCGACTCCCCCAACCTGCGGGTCAAGCCGCTGCCCGACACGGGTGCGTACGGCTGGCGCCAGATCGCCGTCGAGATCTACGGCGGGACGCTCCTCAACACCTGGCTCGACCGCGACCTCGGCCTCGCCGGGCGGATCTCGCTGCGCGACGGAACCCACCGGCTCGTCAACATCGACCGTCCGCTGCTGCGCGTGCCGCAGCTGGCCGTGCACCTGGACCGGTCCGCCAACACCGACGGGCTCAAGCTCGACCGCCAGAAGCACATGCAGCCGATCTGGGGGCTCGGCGAGGTCGAGGAGGGCGACCTCATCCGCTTCGTCGCCGAGGAGGCGGGCGTCGACGCCGCCGACGTCATCGGGTGGGACCTGATGCCGCACGCCGTCGAGCCGCCGGCCTACCTGGGCCGGGACCGTGAGCTGCTCGCCGGGCCGCGCATGGACAACCTGCTCTCCGTCCACGCCGCGACGGCCGCGCTCGCCGCCGTGGCCGGGCGGCCGGACGACGAGCTCCCGTACATCCCGGTGCTCGCCGCCTTCGACCACGAGGAGAACGGCTCCCAGTCCGACACCGGCGCGGACGGCCCGCTGCTCGGCACGGTCCTGGAGCGCACCGTGTTCGCCCGCGGCGGTTCGTACGAGGACCGGGCCCGGGCGTTCGCGGGGACCATCTGTCTCTCCTCCGACACCGGTCACGCGATCCACCCCAACTACGCCGAGCGGCACGACCCGACGCACCACCCGGTGGCCAACGGCGGCCCGATCCTCAAGGTCAACGTCAACATGCGGTACGCGACGGACGGCAGCGGCCGTGCCGTGTTCGCGGCGGCGTGCGAGAAGGCGGGCGTGCCGTGGCAGACGTTCGTCTCCAACAACGCGATGCCCTGCGGCACGACCATCGGTCCGATCACCGCCGCCCGTCACGGCATCCAGACCGTCGACATCGGCGTCGCGATCCTGTCGATGCACAGCGCCCGCGAACTGTGCGGCGCCGACGACCCCTACCTGCTGGCGAACGCCCTGGCGGCGTTCCTGGCCGGCTGACCCCTCCGACTCCTCGACGCGCCACCGGGACATGATGGTTGCCGGGCCGGGTACGCGATCGGTACACCGGCCCGGAGTCACCGGGCCGTCGAGGAGGCGGAAACCATGGGACTCGGAGGCTGCATTCTCCTGATGGGTGCCGGGGCGATACTGGCGTTCGCCACGGACTGGGAGATGGATACCGTCAACGTCGACCTGGTCGGCTGGATCATGATGCTCGTCGGTCTCATCGGAGTCTTCGTCTACGTGAGCATCGCGCGTCGCCGCCGTATGGTCGTGCCGCCCACCACCACGGTCGTCCCGGAGGACGAGCGCCGCTACCGGTGACAGACCGCGCGCCGTCGCGGGCGGCGTCGTCAGCCGTCAGCCCTGCTCGTCCATCCCGGCCAGCACCAGCGGGAGCCTGGACGTCCCGGTTGCGGTGACGCTCACCGGGACGCCCCAGTCCTGCTGGTGCACATGGCAGGCGGGGTACTCGTTCGCCGGGTCGTCGTCGCAGGACGCCGCCATCGCGGACACGTGCAGGACGCCCTCGGTGAACCCGTCCGCCAGGACCAGGTCACGGCTCAGATCCGTACCGGGGCCCGACCCCTCGGCCAGGAGCTCCGGCGGGGTCGAGGAGACCAGCAGCCGGGTGGAGGGACCGTACCGGGTGTCCAGCTTCTGACCGGCGGGCGCCTGGAAGACCACGTCCAGCCGCAGGGTGCCGGCGGCGACCTCGGTGGCCGCCCGCTGGGTGCGGTGGGCGCGGTCCGCGACGCGCACGGCTTCCTCGGGCAGCCGCAGCCGGGTCAGCCGGTGCCGCGCGGACTCGACGACGACCAGGTCGCCGTCCACGAGCACCGCGTCGCTCGGCTCCCGTAGATCCGTGGCCAGCGTCGTGACCTCGCCGGTCTCCGGGTCGAAGCGGCGGAGCGCGTGGTTGTAGGTGTCGCTGACGGCGACGGAGCCGTCCGGCAGGGCCGTGACGCCCAGCGGGTGCTGGAAGAGCGCCTGTCCGGCGGGGCCGTCGCGGTGGCCGAAGTCGAAGAGGCCGGTGCCCACGGCCGTGTGGACGGCGCCCTCCAGGTCCACGTAACGCAGCGCGGAGGTCTCGGGGTCGGCGACCCAGAGCCGGTCCCCGGCCGCGGCCAGGCCGGACGGCTGCGCGAACCACGCCTCGGCGCCGGGGCCGTCGACGAGACCCTCGTTCGTCGTACCGGCGGCGACCCGCACCGTGCCCTGCTCGGGGTCGTAGGTCCACAGCTGGTGCACTCCGGCCATGGCGATCCACAGCCGGTCGTCGAACCAGGCGATGTCCCACGGTGAGGACAGGTCCACCTCCGTGGCCGGGCCACTGGTGGCGGAGCCCTGCCACCACTGACGGCCCGTCCCGGCGAGCGTGGTCGTCACGCCCGTCGCGAGGTCCAGGGCCCTGATCGCGTGGTTGACCGTGTCCGCGACAGCGATCCGGCCGTCCGGCAGGAGTGCGAGGCCCTGCGGTTCGCTGAACCGCGCCTCGGTCCGGCCGCCGTCCGCGAGCCCACGCTCGCCGCTCCCGAAGTGCCCGCGCACGGTCTCCCCGTCGGCGTCGAGCTCGACCAGACGGTGGCGGGTGGTGTCGGAGACCAGGAGTCCGCCGTCGGGGAGCGCGAGCGCCTTGCCGGGGAAACGCAGGTGTGTGGCGACCGGCTCCGGAGCGACGTACGGGCCGTCGCCGCGGCGCAGCGTGCCCTTCTCGGCGTGCTCGGCCTCCAGCTCCTCGACCAGCTTCTCGATGGCGTGCGCGTGCCCTTCACCCGCGTGCTGGGCCACGACATACCCCTCGGGGTCCACGACGACGAGCGTGGGCCAGGCCCTGACCGCGTACTGCTTCCAGGTGGCGAGCTCCGGGTCGTCGAGGACGGGGTGGTGCACCTCGTACCGCTCGACGGCGTCGACCACGGCCTGGTGCTCGGCCTCGTGCACGAACTTCGGGGAGTGGACACCGATGATCACCACCGTGTCGCGGTGCTTCTCCTCCAGCTCACGCAGCTCATCGAGCACATGCAGACAGTTCACACAGCAGAAGGTCCAGAAATCCAGGATGACAATGCGTCCCCGCAGGTCAGCAAGGGTGTACTGCCGGTCGCCTGTATTGAGCCAGCCGCCCTTGCCGATCAGTTCGGGGGCGCGGACACGTGCACGTGCTGTCATGACAACAGTCAACAGCACCGTGGCCTGCCCGCATTCCGGTGAGGCGTCGGGGAACCTGTGATCCATGAGACTTCTCGTACGTGAGCGACTGTTCGGCGTCGGCGACGACTACTGGATCGAGGACGCGGACGGGCGGAAGCTCTTCCTCGTCGACGGCAAGGCCATGCGGCTCCGTGACACCTTCGAGCTGAAGGACACGAACGGCCGGGTGCTGGTGGAGATCCGCCAGAAGCTGATCAGCCTGCGCGACACGATGATCATCGAGCGGGACGGCGAGGAGCTCGCCAAGGTCAAGCGGAAGCGACTCTCGCTCCTGCGCAACCACTACCGGGTGGTCCTGGTGGAAGGCACCGAGCTGGACGTCAGCGGCAAGATCCTGGACCGCGAGTTCGCCATCGACTACGACGGTGAGCTGCTCGCCCAGATCTCCCGGCGCTGGCTGACCGTCCGCGACACCTACGGCGTCGACATCGTGCGGGAGGACGCCGATGTGCCCCTGCTCGTCGCGGTGGCGGTGTGCGTGATCGTCCTTGCGGACAAGGAACACGACAAGGAGCACGGCGAGGGCTGACGCCCGAAGACCACGGCGAGGGCTGACGGCCGGAAGACACAGAGCGATGGCTCGGTTTCACGTGAAACCGAGCCATCGGACGTGTGTGTCCGTACGGATCAGGCCAGGCGACGCCGGGCCAGACCCAGACGGCGGTCCTTGAGGGCCGGGAACTGCTCCCGGGTGGTGGCGACCCTCGTCGGGTCGAACTCCACGGTCAGCACCTCCTCGGCCGCCCCGGCCTCGGCGAGCACCTCGCCCCAGGGGTCGACCACGATGCTGTGCCCGGCCTGCTCGACCCCCTCATGGGTGCCCGCCGAACCGACCGCCAGGACGTACGCCTGGTTCTCGACGGCGCGGGCCTGCGCCAGCAGCGTCCAGTGCGAGCGGCGGCGCTCCGGCCAGCCGGCCGCGACGACCAGGGTCTCGGCGCCCGCGTCGACGAGCCCCCGGAACTGCTCGGGGAAGCGCAGGTCGTAGCAGGTGGCGAGGCCGAGCGTGGTCTCCGGGAGGGCGACGGTGACGAGCTCCTCGCCGGCCCCCATCAGCACCGCCTCACCCTTGTCGAAGCCGAAGCGGTGGATCTTGCGGTAGGCCGCTGCCCGCTCACCCTCGGGCGAGAACACCAGCGAGGTGTTGTAGAGGGTGCCGTCCCCGGCGCGCTCGACGAAGGACCCGGCGTGCAGCCAGACCCCGGCCTCGGCCGCCGCCTTCGCCATGATGTCGTGCGTGGGCCCCTGCAGCGGCTCTGCCTCGTCGGCGAACGCGGTGTAGGCGAAGGCACCGACCGGCCAGAGCTCAGGAAGGACGACCAGGTCCGCACCCCGCTGGGCCGCAACCAGTGAAGCGACGCGCGCTCTACGGGAATTGACGGTTTCATCCGGGTTTACTGCGATCTGGATGAGGGAGGCGAGCACACTACCACCGTCCTGGCATGGAAGCCGTCAACGCGGGCCTACGATCGTCACACGAAAGCACTGCCGGGGTGCCTGCTCGCAGCGTAACTTAGCGAGCGAACCTCCACGCAGACCGCAGACAGCACCGTCGGTGCCGGCCATCCCGTCCGGCACTCCCTGCTCTCCAGCCCATGCACCGCAGAACCGCACGAGGGGTCCCGTGACCGTCCATCCCAGCCTCCAGACCTATGCCGATGCCTGGATCCACTCCGTGGAGTCGATATCCGAGCTGGTCAAGCCGCTCGTCGAGGGAGAGTGGAACCGCCGGACGCCCTGCCCGGCCTGGTCGGTGCGCGACATCGTCTCGCACGTCATCGGCATGGAGTGCGAGCAGCTCGGCGATCCCCGCCCGATCCACACCCTGCCGCGCGACCTCTACCACGTGCAGAACGACCACCAGCGCTACATGGAGATGCAGGTCGACGTACGGCGCCACCACACGGCACCGGAGATGACCTCGGAGCTGGAGTACACGCTCATCCGGCGCATGCGTCAGCTGCGCAACGAGTCGCGGGCCCCCGAGACCATGGTGCGGGCGCCGCTGGGCGCCGAGCAGACGCTGGAACTGGCACTGCACATGCGGGCCTTCGACGTCTGGGTGCACGAGCAGGATCTGCGCACGGCGCTGGGGCAGCCCGGCAATCTGGATTCCCCCGGCGCCCAGATCGTCCGGGACACACTGCTGGTCGGACTGGCGAAGGTGGTCGCCAAGGACGCGGGCGCGCCGCCCAATTCGGCCGTGGTCTTCGACGTGCACGGCCCTCTGGAGTTCCTGCGCACGGTCAGGGTCGACGGTGAGGGACGCGGATCGGTCGACGGCGCCCCGTCACTGGGCCCCGCGGCGACCCTGGCGATGGACTGGGAGACGTACTACCGGCTGGCCTGCGGCCGGGTCCGGGCCCAGGCCGTGGAGGACCTGGTCAAGATCGAGGGCGACCAGGACCTGGCGGCCGAGATCCTCCGCCACTTCGCCGTGACCCCGTAGGCCCGGTACTCTCGTAGGCCCCTTGCGCTGCGACCGGCGGCGCCCTCCCGTGGACGAACCGGGACGGGCGCGCCGCCGGGGACGCTGTCAGGCGGGCACGTGCACGGCCTCGACCCGGCTGACGACGTGGTGGTCGCGTTCCCGGTGCGTGGCTCCGGCGTGCAGCCGCAGGATCTGCACGACGCCGAGCACCTCCAGGACGAAGACCGAGGCGAACGCGATGCGGTAGTTGTCCCCGGTCGCGTCCAGCAGGACACCGACCGCGAAAAGCGTCGTCATCGAGGCGACGAAACCGCCCATGTTGACGATGCCGGACGCCGTGCCCTGACGTTCCGGCGGATTCGCCGGACGGCCGAAGTCGAAGCCGATCATCGAGGCCGGACCGCAGGAGCCGAGCACCGCACACAGGGTGATCAGCAGCCACATCGGCGCGTGATCGCCGGGGTAGAAGATCGTGGCCGCCCAGAGCAGCGCGGTCATCGCGACCGTGCCCAGGGCCAGCGGGGCACGCGCCGCGTGGTGGCGGGCGATGATCTGGCCGTAGACGAGCCCCACCACCATGTTGGAGAGCACCACCAGCGTCAGCAGCTCGCCTGCCGTGCCCCTGCTCAGCCCCTGCGCCTCGACCAGGAACGGCATGCCCCACAGCAGCAGGAACACCATCGCGGGGAACTGCGTGGTGAAGTGCACCCACATGCCCAGGCGGGTGCCCGGCTCCCGCCAGGAAGCGGCGATCTGCTTCCGCACGTACGCCGCTCCGGCGTGCTCGGCCGGCGGTGGCTCGTGACCCTCGGGGTGGTCCTTGAGGAAGAGCAGCAGCAGGACCAGCACCACTACACCGGCCAGCGAGCTGCCGACGAAGGTCGTGGTCCAGCCGAACCCGTGCAGGGCGCGGGCGATGAAGAGGGTCGAGACGAGGTTGCCCGCCATCCCGAAGAGCCCGGTCACCTGTCCGATCAACGGTCCGCGCCGGGCGGGGAACCACCGGGCACCGAGCCGCAGCACGCTGATGAACGTCATCGCGTCACCGCAGCCGAGCAGCGCGCGGGAGGCGAGCGCCATGCCGTACGAGGGGGAGAGCGCGAAGCCCAGCTGCCCCAGCGTGAAGAGCACCACCCCGATGGTGAGGACCTTCTTGGTGCCCAGGCGGTCCACCATGAGGCCCACCGGTATCTGCATACCGGCGTAGACGAGCAGTTGAAGGATGGAGAACGTCGACAGGGCCGAGGCGTTGACGTCGAAGCGGTCGGCGGCGTCGAGTCCGGCGACACCCAGGCTCGTACGGAAGATGATCGCGACGAAGTAGACGGCGACACCGATGCCCCAGACCCACACGGCACGCCGTCCGCCGGGCGGGTCCCCGGGCAGGGACAGGGTGGGGGTGGCGGAACTCATCGGTCCTCACCCCGGACCAGCACCTTGACCCGGCTGACGTGGCGCCGCACGACCTGCGCGGCGCCTTCGGCGTCACCGGCCCTGATGGCGTCCAGCAGCTCACCGTGCTCGGTGATGTTGGCGGCGATCCTGCCGGGGTGCGCCTCCATCACGGCGACGCCCATCCGCAACTGCCGGTCGCGGAGCTGGTCGTAGAGGCGGGAGAGGATCTCGTTGCCCGCGTTCTTCACGATCTCGGCGTGGAAGCAGCGGTCCTTCACGGACACCGCGGCCAGATCGCCCGCCTCGGCGAGCTCCCGCTGCTCCTCCAGAAGCTGTTCGAGCCGGGCGATCAGCTGTGCCGGTGCGGGCACGGCCTTACGCGCGGCGAACTCCTCCACCAGCAGCCGGGTCTCCACCACGTCGGAGATCTCCTGCGCGGAGACCGCGAGCACCAGCGCACCCTTCTTCGGGTAGAGCTTGATCAGCCCTTCGACCTCGAGGCGCAGCAGCGCTTCCCGCACCGGGGTCCGGGATACGCCGACGGCCTCGGCCAGGTCGCCTTCGGTGAGGAAGGTCCCGCCCTCGTAGCGGCGGTCGAGGACCGCTTCCTTGATGTGGGTGTAGACGCGCTCGGCTGCGGGCGGAGGCTTGGGATCCGCCTTGCGGGCGGCCGGTGAGGCGGCGGGTGCGGCAGGCATGCACACAGCATAGATACAAGATGGGTGCGTCCGCCTCCCCGTCCGCGATCCGGACGCCCGGCCGGACGTCCGACCGGGCGTCCGACCCGGCTCCCGACCCAGCTCCTGCCCCCGGCTCCTGCCCCCGGCTCCCGACCCGACTTCCGACAGGGCACCCTGGCGGGTGACAATCACCCGTTCGAGGGGGCATCCAATCGATCGCCTCGCGAGTCTCACCATCGAGCGGCGCCCCATGTAGCCGCATTTCAGGTGTATTTGGAGAATTCGACTTGAAAATCGGCCTCAAGAACATAAACCGCGCCAGTGCCGCCGCCACCGTGGCTCTCACCGCGGGTGCCGTCCTCGCGGGCAGCGCGTTCGCCTCCACGGCTCAGGCGGCGGCACCGCCGACGCCCACGATCACCGCCAAGGGCGGCTTCGTGATGAACAGCGGCACGGCGAAGACGCTGTACGGGAAGACTGCGGACACCCGCCGCCCCACCGGCTCCACGACGAAGATCATGACCGCCAAGGTGGTCCTGGCGCAGAAGAACCTGAACCTTGATTCCAAGGTCACGATCCAGAAGGCGTACAGCGACTACATCGTCAACAACACCGCTTCGTCGGCCCGGCTGATCGTCGGCGACAAGGTCACGGTCCGTCAGCTCCTGTACGGCCTGATGCTGCCGTCGGGCTGCGACGCCGCGTACGCGCTCGCCGACAAGTTCGGCTCCGGCACCACGCGCGCGGCCCGGGTGAAGTCCTTCATCGGCAAGATGAACGCCTCCGCGACGAGCCTCGGCCTGAAGAACACCCACTTCGATTCGTTCGACGGCATCGGCAGCGGCTCGAACTACTCCACGCCGCGCGACCTGACGAAGATCGCCGGCAGCGCGATGAAGAACAGCACGTTCCGCGCGATCGTGAAGACGAAGTCGACGAAGCAGAAGGTCACGACCAAGTCCGGCGGCTACCGCTACATGTCGTGGTCCAACAGCAACGCCATGCTGGGCAGCTACACCGGCATGATCGGCGTGAAGACGGGCTCGGGCCCCTCGGCCAAGTACTGCCTGGTCTTCGCCGCCACCCGTAACGGCAAGACGGTCATCGGGACCGTCCTCACCTCGACGTCCGCGACCACCCGGACCGCCGACGCGAAGAAGCTCCTGGACTACGGCTTCAAGAAGTAGCGCCGTGGTTCGCACGTGGGGCCCTGTTCGCGCGACGCGTGGGCAGGGCCCCTCTGTCGTTCCTACGGCTGCCCCGGCTACGGGTACCGGCGCAGGTCCGCTATGAAGCTGCCCCAGGCGGCAGGGGTGAGGACGAGGAAGCCTCCGTCGGACTGCTTGGAGTCACGGACGGCGACGGCACGGGGGAGGTCGCGGGCCACTTCGACGCATTCGCCGTTGCCGCTGCTGTAGCTGGACTTGACGAACTCGAAGTGACGCACGGCTACAACTCCTTGCGAATACGCCCTATCAAGGCAATGGAATCGCGGGGAGCGAGTCCGCATCGGGCGATACGGCTGAACGTGACGTTGTGACGGGCGGCGTCCGTCTCACTCTCCAGCCACAGCGTAGACGAAGTGGTGTCCATGTAGACCACGTCCATCGCGCCAGGTTCCGCAAACGACACGACGCTGAACGCGCTGGTCATGCCAGGGTGCGACCCGGCGAGGAAGGGGACAACCTGCACGGTGACATGTGGCTTGCCGGCGGCCTCCGCCAGATGTTCCAGTTGCGCACGCATCACCTCGCGACCACCGACCAGTTGCCGCAGGGCGCCCTCGCCCACGATCGCCCACAGCGCGAGTGGAGTGCTGTCCGAGAGGCGCGCCTGCCGGGCGATCTTCGCCTCCACGAAGCGCTCGATCTCATCCGGGTCGTCCCAGTCCGCGTTGCCGACCGCCAGCGCCCGCGCGTAGTCGGGCGTCTGGAGCAGACCCGGAACGAAAGCTCCCTGCCAGGTCCTGACCGCCGTCGCGATGTCTTCGAGCGCGACGTACTCGACCAGCGAGCGTAGCTCCGGATACTGGTTCCACCAGCCCTTCGCCTTCCGGCGCTCCCGATCCAGCCGGGCCACCTCCAGCAACCCGTTGACGAGCTTCAGGTCCCCGACGCCGTAGAACTCGCACAGGGTGCGGATGTCCGGGTCCCTCATCGGGACCCAGCCCCGCTCCATCTTGACGATCTTCGAGTTGGTCGCGCTGATGACCTGGGCCGCCTGCTGTTGCGTCTTCCCGGAGGCGTCCCGCAGACGCAGCAGCTCGCTACCGAGCCTGCGCGCCAGGACAGTTGACGACCGATTACCTTGCCGAGTCGCTCGATTCACGCGTCCAGTGTCCCGCCTCGCGGGCCGCATCGTCGACCCACCGTCCCCCATTGGGGACACTTGTCTCCGTTTCACTTGCACTCAAACCTCAGGATCGCTACGTTCAGCGCACATTCGCTCACGCAGCGGAACCGCTCGGCGGAAGTGCACCGCCCTGCCCTGCGCAGGTACCGGCACAGCCACCGCCCGCATCCACCGGAGGCACGCGCCCATGACCGCAGCCCGAGAGGACCCCGGCCCCGACTCCGTACTTCACGAAGACCGCCTCGACTACACGCCCACCGCCCGTAGCATCTCCCTGTGCCGTCGACGGGCAGCGCGCCTCGTCGCGGAGTGGGGGCAGCCCCACCACGCCGAAGAAGCCGAGCTCCTGGTCAGTGAGTTGGCGACCAACGCGTTGCTGCACGGTTGCATGCGCGGCCGGCTCTTCCGGGTGCACCTCACCCTCACCTCCGCCGTCCTCCGCATCGAGGTCAGCGATCCGCGCGGCGAGCGGCTGCCCGGGCTACGTGAGGCGGGTGCCGACGACTGTTACGGGCGCGGGCTGCTGATCGTCGCCCGACTCGCCGACCGGTGGGGTGTCGAGCCACGCACCGTCGGGAAGACCGTGTTCGCCGAACTCTCCCTACGAGGGCCAGGCATGGCGGTGGGCCCGCGCACACTTCGCGCGAGCCCACCTCATACACGTACCGCAGGGGCGACTACGCCCAGGTGATCAGCCGCTTCGGCTGTTCCAGGATCGCCGCGACGTCCGCGAGGACCTTGGAGCCGAGCTCGCCGTCGACCAGCCGGTGGTCGAAGGAGAGCGCCAGGGTGGTCACCTGGCGCGGCTTCACCTTGCCCTTGTGGACCCAGGGCTGGAGCTTGATCGTCCCGACCGCGAGGATCGCGGACTCGCCCGGGTTGAGGATCGGCGTACCCGTGTCGACGCCGAAGACGCCGACGTTCGTGATGGTCACCGTGCCGCCCGCCATGGCCGCGGGGGAGGTCTTGCCCTCACGTGCCGTGGAGACCAGCTCGCCCAGTGCCTCGCCCAGCTGGGGCAGGGTCTTGTCGTGCGCGTCCTTGATGTTCGGCACGATCAGACCGCGCGGGGTGGCGGCGGCGATGCCCAGGTTGACGTAGTGCTTCTGCACGATCTCCTGGCCGGCCTCGTCCCAGGCGGCGTTGATCTCCGGGTTGCGCTTGATCGCCACCAGGAGCGCCTTGGCGATGATCAGGAGCGGGTTGACCCGGACCCCCGCCATGTCCTTGTCCTCCTTGAGCTCCGCCACGAGCTTCATCGTGCGCGTCACGTCGACGGTCACGAACTCGGTGACGTGCGGCGCGGTGAAGGCGCTGCCGACCATGGCCTGCGCGATGGCCTTGCGTACGCCCTTGACCGGGATGCGCGTCTCCCGGGCGCCCGGGGCCGCCACCGGCACGGCCGGAGCCTGGACGGCGGCGGGTGCGGGTGCGGACGGCGGCGCGGGTACATCGGCGGCGGCCGGTGCGGCCGCCGCGTGGACGTCCTCACGGGTGATGATGCCGCCCTCGCCGGTGGGGGTGATCGTCGCGAGGTCGATACCCAGGTCCTTCGCGAGCTTGCGCACCGGCGGCTTGGCGAGCGGACGGCTCTCCGGGACCACCGCTCCCTGGCCGTTGATCTCGGCCTGGATCGCGGCGGCGGCCGGACCCGGGATCTCGGCACCCTTGCGGGCGCGGCGCTTGGTGGAGGTCACGGCCACGCCGTAGCCGACGAGCACCGGCTGCCGGCCCTTGGGCGCTTCCGGCTCGGGCTCCCGCACGGGCTCCCGCACCGCTGCGGGAGCCGCCGGGGCGTCACCGCTGCCGGGCGCCACGTCCACCGCGATGATCACCTCACCGACGTCGACGGTCGTGCCCTCGGGGAAGCGCAGCTCGTGCACCACCCCGTCGTACGGGATCGGCAGCTCGACCGCGGCCTTGGCCGTCTCGACCTCGCACACGACCTGGCCGTCGGTGACGGTGTCGCCGGGCTGGACGAACCACTTGAGGATTTCCGCCTCGGTCAGTCCTTCGCCCACGTCGGGCATCTTGAACTCACGGAAACGAGCAGACGTTTCGGTCATCGTCGTCACGAACCCTCTCCTCAGTACGCCAACGAGCGGTCGACGGCGTCGAGCACCCGGTCGAGGCCCGGCAGGTACTCGTCCTCGAGCCGGGCCGGCGGGTAGGGGGCGTGATAGCCGCCGACCCGCAGCACCGGCGCTTCGAGATGGTAGAAGCAGCGCTCGGTGATCCGGGCCGCGATCTCCGCCCCGGAGCCGTAGAACACCGGCGCCTCGTGGACCACCACGAGCCGGCCGGTCTTCTCGACCGAGGCCTGCACGGTGTCGAAGTCGATCGGGGACATCGACCGCAGGTCCAGGACCTCGACCGACGTGCCCTCCTCCTGCGCCGCTGCCGCAGCCTCCAGGCAGACCTTCACCATCGGGCCGTACGCGACGAGCGTGAGATCGGAACCCTCACGGGCCACGGCGGCCTTGTGGAGGGGGCCGGGGATGGACTCGGTGTCGAGCTCCCCCTTGTCCCAGTAACGCCGCTTGGGCTCGAAGAAGATGACCGGGTCGTCGCTCTGGACGGCCTGCTGCATCATCCAGTAGGCGTCGGCCGGGTTGGACGGCGAGACGACCTTCAGGCCCGCCACGTGCGCGAACAGCGCTTCGGGCGACTCGCTGTGGTGCTCGACTGCACCGATGCCGCCGCCGTACGGAATGCGGATGACGACCGGCATCTTGATCTTGCCGAGCGCGCGGGCGTGCATCTTCGCGAGCTGCGTGACGATCTGGTCGTACGCGGGGAAGACGAAGCCGTCGAACTGGATCTCGACGATCGGGCGGTAACCGCGCAGGGCCAGGCCGATCGCCGTACCGACGATGCCGGACTCGGCGAGCGGGGTGTCGATGACCCGGCCCTCGCCGAAGTCCTTCTGGAGCCCGTCCGTGATGCGGAAGACCCCGCCGAGCTTGCCGACGTCCTCACCCATGATGAGGACCTTGGGGTCGGTCTCGAGAGCCTTGCGCAACGAATCGTTGAGCGCCTTCGCGAGGGACATCTTCTCAACGGCCATGGCTAGTTGCCCTCCTCGGCGAACGATGCCTGGTAGGCGGCGAACTGGGCGCGCTCCTCGTCGACGAGCGGGCTGCCGTCGGCGTAGACGTGGTCGAAGATCGCCAGCCGGTCGGGTTCCGGCATGGTCCGCACCACCTCGCGCACCCGCTTGCCGAGGGCCTCGCTCTCCTCGTCCAGCGCGGTGAAGTACGCCGCGTCGGCGAACTCCTGCTTCTCCATGTACGTGCGCAGCCGCAGGATCGGGTCCTTGGCCTCCCACGCCGCCGTCTCCTCGTCCGCCCGGTACTTGGTCGGGTCGTCGGAAGTGGTGTGGGCACCCATCCGGTAGGTGAACGCCTCGACGAGGGTCGGCCCCTCACCCCGGCGGGCACGCTCGAGCGCGGACCTGGTGACGGCCAGGCACGCCAGTACGTCGTTGCCGTCGACCCGGATACCGGGGAAGCCGAAGCCCTGCGCGCGCTGGTAGAGCGGCACACGCATCTGCTTCTCGGTCGGCTCGGAGATGGCCCACTGGTTGTTCTGGCAGAAGAACACGACGGGAGCGTTGTAGACGGCGGAGAAGGTGAAGGCCTCCGCGACATCACCCTGGCTGGACGCGCCGTCACCGAAGTACGCGATCACGGCCGAGTCCGCGCCGTCCTTGGCGACGCCCATGGCGTAGCCGGTGGCGTGCAGGGTCTGCGAGCCGATGACGATCGTGTAGAGGTGGAAGTTGTTGGTGTTCGGGTCCCAGCCGCCGTGGTTCACGCCGCGGAACATCCCGAGCAGATTGGTCGGGTCGACACCCCTGCACCAGGCCACGCCGTGCTCCCGGTAGGTCGGGAAGACGTAGTCGTCGTCGCGCAGCGCACGGCCGGAGCCGATCTGCGCGGCCTCCTGGCCCAGCAGTGAGGCCCACAGACCCAGCTCGCCCTGGCGCTGCAACGCGGTGGCCTCGGCGTCGAAGCGGCGGGTCAGGACCATGTCCCGGTAGAGACCGCGGAGCTCGTCCGCGCTCAGGTCGATCTGGAACTCCGGGTGCTCGACGCGCTCGCCCTCGGGCGTCAGCAGCTGCACCAGCTGGGGGCCGGAACCCTCCGCCTTCTTCGCGGGCGTCTTGGCGGCGCTGGTCCGCTTGCTGCTGCGTCGCGGTTTACGCGCGGCAGTGCTCTCCACGGTCACGTACGTGCTCCTCCGTCGGTCCGGCCCCCGGGATGGCCGGGAACCAGTGCGGCTCGCCTGTGCCCGGACCCGTGCACGGGGTGGGTGCCACTCGGCCGGAACAGGCGTGACAGGTGCCCCGGCGAGCGTCCTGTCATAAGCACGTTACCCAGTGCGTCGCATAACTGCGAAACACCGTGTGACCTGCGTTTTTGCTTGGATTTCCAAGTAAATCGTGAAAATCGTGAACTCCCGCTGGTCACAGCACCGGTAACGGCCTGGCAGGCGGCCGGAACAACGGCACGTTATCCCGGCAGTCAGTCCCAGGGAAGGGCGGAGGAGAAGGGAGTGTGTGAGACTGCGAATGTGCGCGAAGAAGGAAAAATCACGGTATTCCTGCTCGATGATCACGAAGTCGTCCGGCGCGGAGTTCACGAGCTGCTGACCGCCGAGGAGGACATCGAGATCGTCGGCGAGGCCGGCACGGCGGCGGACGCGCTCGCACGGATCCCGGCGACCCGGCCCGATGTGGCCGTCCTGGACGTACGGCTCCCGGACGGCAGCGGGGTGGAGGTCTGCCGCGAGGTCCGCTCGGCGGACGAGAGCATCCACTGCCTGATGCTCACGTCGTACGCCGATGACGAGGCCCTGTTCGACGCGATCATGGCGGGTGCCTCGGGGTACGTGCTGAAGGCCATCCGCGGCAGCGAGCTGCTCAGCGCCGTACGCGACGTGGCGGCCGGCAAGTCCCTGCTGGACCCCGCGGCCACCGCCCGGGTGCTGGAACGGCTGCGGGAGGGCAAGGACGGCAAGGGCGACGACCGTCTCGCCGGGCTGACCGACCAGGAGCGCAGGATCCTCGACCTGATCGGCGAGGGACTGACGAACCGGGTGATCGGCGAGCGGCTGCACCTCGCCGAGAAGACCATCAAGAACTACGTCTCCAGCCTGCTCTCCAAGCTGGGCATGGAGCGGCGCGCGCAGGCGGCGGCGTACGTGGCGAGGCTGCAGGCCGAAAAGCGCTGATCCGGCGGGCAGGGACCTTGGGCCCTGCCCGCCGGGGGCGGCGGCCCCTTACCCCGCTCCTGTCCGTGGCGGAGAGTGGAGGCATGCTCTCTTCCCGCCCCTCCGGTTCCGGTACGGCGACGGGTATCTGCTCCTCCGGCCCCGCCGGGTCCCCCGCCCCCGCCGCTTCCGCCCCCTCCGCCGCCGGGTCTCCCGTCTCCGCCACGTCCGCTTCCACGGTCGCTTCCACGGTCGCGGACAAGCTGCGGGCCATCGAGCTGCTCGGCAGTGTCCGGTACGGCCGACTGGCCATGAGCATGCGCGCGCTGCCCTTCCTGGCGGTGGCCCGGCACCTGGTGATCGAGGGCCGTGTCGTCCTGCGGACGCACCGGGGTCTCGGCTTCCACGAGTCCTGCGACGGTAGCGTCATCGCCTATGGGGCGGACAACTTCAGCTCCCCCGCGTCCGGCGACGCGTCCGGCGTGGAAGACCTCTGGTCGGTGCAGTTCACCGGCCCCGTCGAGATCGTGCACCCGGCCTCCTACCAGCGCGGACGCTTCGGGCCAGGCCCGACGGAGGTGAACGGCGAGGCCTTTGATCCGGTGTATCTCCGGATCGATCCACAACTCGCCCTTATGCACACTTTGACCTTCGGCGCAAGTCCGTAAAACCAGACACGCAGGGTCACCTAACATGTGGCGAGTGCCGCGCTCATCTGTGACCCTCCCACCTGTCCCTCCGGTCGGCGAGGTCCTGCGCCGCTACCCCGGAGCCGGCGAGCCCCTCGCCTGCGAACCTCTCAGCAAGGGCCTGCTCAACCACGGTTACCGCGTGTCCACCACCCGCGGTTCGTACTTCCTCAAGCACCATCTCGACAAGCACCATCTCGACGACGCCAGTGGCGATCACGCCACGATCGTCCGGCAGCACCGGGCGACCCAGCAGCTGCACTCCCTCGGTGTGCCGGTGGCCCCGCCCATCGCCGACACGCAGGGTGACACGGTCACCGTGATCGACGGGCAGCGCTACGCGCTGCACCGGTGGGTCGACGGTCTCCACCGGGACGGCGCCCAGCTGACGACCGCCCAGTCACGCCGGCTCGGGGCGCTCCTCGGAGCCGTACACATGGGCCTGGAACAGGTCATGGAGGCGGACCCACCGCCTCCGGTACGGGGCCAGAGCCCTGACCCCGCCGATACCTTCACACTGATCGACGAGCTGCTGACGGCCGCGCGGCACCTGGGTCCCCGGGACGCGTTCGACGAGCTCGCCGTACACCGTCTCGTCGAACGCCGCGCCCTGCTGGAACAGCACGCGCACCGCCGCCCGCCCACCCCCGAGGGCTCCACCAGGGGCTGGGTCCACGGCGACTTCCACCCGCTGAACCTGCTCTACCGGGGCGCCGACCCGGTCGCGATCGTGGACTGGGACCGGCTCGGCGTGCAGCCGCGCGCGGAAGAGGCCGTACGGGCGGCGGCGATCTTCTTCGTACGGCCGGACGGCGAGCTGGAGCTGGAGAAGGTGCGGGCGTACGCCCGCGCCTACCGGCGGTCGGCGGGCGTTGGGGCGGCCGAGATGGCGGCCGCGGTGCACCGGGTGTGGTGGGAGCGCCTCAACGACTTCTGGATACTGCGCTGGCGCTACCGCCTGAACGACCGCAGGGCCGACCCGCAGTTCCCTGCGGTGTCGGCCCTGGCGGTGTGGTGGACGCGCGAGTACGAGGCGGTCGGTGAGGCCTTCACGGGGTGAGGGCCCGCCCTCACTATCCGCTGGCGCCCATGTTTCCCCCGGCGGCGGCCGCCGCCGAACTGGCCGGGTCGCCCGTCGTGGTTCCGTCCGTCGTCGCTCCCTCGTCATCACCGGTGCCGCCGTCATCGGTGCCGCCGTCGGCGGTGCCACCGTCGTCACCGGTCCCACCGTCCGTCGTCGTGCCGCCGCCGTCGCTCGTACCCGGGTCCGGCGAGGTGGGTGTGTCCGACGGCTCCTCCGACGGCTCGGTCGGCTGCTGCGGCGGCGGGACGTACGTCGGGTCCGCACTGGGCCACTGCTGCCCACCCGTGGAACCGGACGGCTCCTGGCTCTCCTCTTCCGTCTTCTCGTCCGTCGGCTCGGCCGAGGACGGGGTCGGCGAGGGGGAACTCGACGTGGAGGGCGAGACCGGCGTCTTCTTGTTGTCGTCGCCGCCGCTCGCCGCCTGGAGGGCGAACGCGACGCCCGCGCCGATCGCGATCAGCGCGAGCAGGACGAAGAGCCACATCTTGCTGCGGCCGCCGCCGTTGCGATGACCGCCCGCGTACGCCCCGTCGTCGGGGTTCATGGGCGGCAGGATCGGGCCCTGCGAGGTGTCCCCGTGCATGGGGTGGCCCATGGCCGTCGTGGCGCCCATGTTCATCGCCGCCGTGTGACCGCCGTCGTGCGCGTTGACCGGGCCGGTGTTCCACGTGCCCGTGTGCCCGCCCTGGACCTGCATCATCTGCAGGCTGTACTGGACGAGGCCGCGCATCTCCTCGGCGCTCTGGAACCGGTCGTCCGGGTCCTTCGCGAGGGAGCGCATGACGAGCCCGTCCAGCTCCGGCGGGACGGCGCCGACCTGGGAGGGCGGGACCGGGATGTCCTGGACGTGCTGGTAGACGACGGAGAGCGGCGTCTCACCCGTGAACGGGGGGCGCAGGGCGAGCAGTTCGTAGAGCAGGCAGCCGGTGGCGTACAGGTCGGAGCGGTGGTCGACCGCCTTGCCGAGCGCCTGCTCGGGGGAGAGGTACTGCGGCGTGCCCATGACCATGCCGGTCTGGGTCATCGTCGACTGTGCGCCGTGCAGAGCGCGGGCGATGCCGAAGTCCATCACCTTGACCGCGCCGGAGTGCGTGATGATCACGTTCGCCGGCTTGATGTCGCGGTGCACGATGCCGTGCTGGTGGGAGTACGCCAGGGCCTCCAGCACTCCGGAGACGATGATCAGCGCCTGCTCGGTCGGCGGGGCCTCCGCTTCGAGCAGCAGGTCACGGATCGTGTGGCCCTCGACCAGCTCCATGACGATGTAGGGCACGGTCGCCCCGCCCACGACGTCCTCGCCGGAGTCGTACACGGCGACGATCGCGTGGTGGTTGAGCCCCGCGACCGACTGTGCCTCACGCGTGAAACGCGCCTTGGAGACCGGGTCTTCGGCCAGGTCTGAACGGAGCAGCTTCACCGCCACCGTCCGTCCCAGACGGACGTCCTCCGCGGCGTAGACCTCGGCCATTCCGCCGCGGCCGAGCCGGTGGGTCATGCGGTAACGGCCGTCTCCGACCACACCGCCGACACCCCAGGAGTCGGTGCCATCCGAAACTCCGCCGCCGTTTGCTTCGGATTCGGGTGCCATCAGTCCTCGCCGTCGTATCTGTCCGCGCGTCCGCGGGTTCTCACGGTGCCTTGCTGCATTTGCCACGTCACGCTACAGCCTCTGGCCGACACGCCGGATTTCAGAGTGACGGGCCATCCAATCGGCTCGCGCGCCGTACACGCAAATTCCATGCGCTTCCTGTAACGCTTCCGAGACGCTTCTTGTGCGTAGGGTCACGGAACGGGCACCCGGCTTGACGTGTCGTACCCCTCGGGCAGACTTGGCGCGTCACAGGGATGATCGCGTCCGTCGGGCGCCGAGGGGGATGCAAGTCATGAGCCACGACGGCGCACACGGCGCACAGGGGCGCTACGCGGGCGGTTCCGTGGCCGGTGGCCGCTACCAGCTGCGCGACCTGCTCGGCGAAGGCGGCATGGCGTCCGTCTACCTCGCGTACGACTCCGCCCTGGACCGGCAGGTCGCCATCAAGACGCTGCACACGGAGCTGGGGCGCGAGCAGTCCTTCCGCGAGCGGTTCCGGCGTGAGGCGCAGGCCGTCGCCAAGCTGCAGCACACCAACATCGTCTCGGTGTTCGACACGGGCGAGGACGAGCTCGGCGGCGCGCTGATGCCGTACATCGTCATGGAGTACGTCGAGGGGCAGCCGCTCGGCTCGGTGCTCCAGTCGGACATCCAGCAGTACGGCGCGATGCCGGCCGACAAGGCCCTCAAGGTGACGTCCGATGTGCTCGCCGCCCTGGAGACCAGCCACGAGATGGGCCTGGTCCACCGCGACATCAAGCCGGGCAACGTGATGATGACCAAGCGCGGCGTCGTCAAGGTGATGGACTTCGGCATCGCCCGGGCCATGCAGTCGGGCGTCACCTCGATGACCCAGACCGGCATGGTCGTCGGGACCCCGCAGTACCTCTCGCCCGAGCAGGCGCTCGGCCGCGGCGTCGACGCACGGTCCGACCTGTATTCGGTCGGCATCATGCTCTTCCAACTGCTCACGGGACGCATCCCGTTCGACGCGGACTCCCCGCTCGCCATCGCGTACGCGCATGTGCAGGAGGAGCCGGTCGCCCCGTCGAGCATCAACCGGTCGGTCAGTCCCGCGTTGGACGCCCTGGTCGCCCGCGCGCTGAAGAAGAACCCGAACGAGCGCTTCCCGAGCGCCGCGGCGATGCAGGACGAGATCGCGCGGGTGCTGAGCGCGAGCGGCACGGCGGGCGCTCCGGTGATCATCGGCGGAGGCAACCCGGCGAACAGCGGCTCGGGCGTGGGCTCGGCGGTCTTCCCGCCCGTCGACCAGACCAATTCGGCCCCGCAGAGCGTGCAGACGCCGTACCAGCCGCACCCCCACCAGCAGCACCAGCAGGGCCCCTACGGCGTACCGACCCCGGCGCCCACGCCGGGCTACGGCTACCCGCAGGCGCCCCAGCCGTACGGGACCCCGGCGCACCTGGGGCAGCAGACCCCGCCTCCGTACGCGATGTCCCCGCAGCCGCCCACGGTGGGCACGGGCGGCGGCTCCTCCCAGCGCAACATGCCGGTCGTCGTGGGGTCGATCGTCGTCGCGCTGGTCGCGATCGGCGGCCTGATCGCCTTCCTGAACATGAACGGCGACTCGGAGAACGGCACGAACGGCGACCCGAGCACCAGCGAGTCCTCCGTCGCCGGCGAGCACAAGCCTCCGGAGCGGAACCGGACGATGGACGAGGACAAGTGCACCGACGCCACCGAGGACACGGACGACCCGGCCAAGGTCCAGGCGCCGAACTTCGTCTACAAGGACATCATCTCCGCGAAGTCCTGTGCGGCCGCCGCGGGCTGGACGGTCAAGGTCATCGAGGTGGAGGGCAACACCTTCGCCGAGGACCAGGTCATCGACCAGTTCCCGACCGCGGGTGCGGCTGTGGCGGAGGAGGGCGCCCACTTCGAACTGCGGATCGCGACGGGCGACCCGGCCTGATCCGCTGCGCCACTCCTCCGGGTCCCGCCGGGGGCTGATCCCTCGCGGCGTCGAGGCGCGGTTTCCGGACGCACCCGGGATGCCGGACACATCCCGGCATGTGACGCTGATCTCATGCCTCCTCGACTCCGGGCTCCACGGTCGTCACGGTGCGTCGCCTGCCTGGTGATGGCGGCCGGGCTGGCACTCGGACCGACCGCCTGGGCACACGGGGACGGCGCACGGTCGGCGCACCTGGCGCCGTCGACGACCGCGGCCAGGGACGACGCCCCTTCCCCCGCTGTCAGCCCCTCCGCCCAGGAATCACCCCTCGCCGGACGGCAGGCCGGGGAGGGCCGGGCGCGGCCGGGGCGGTCGCTGTCCCCGCTGGAGATCGAGGACTCCGAGGCGGCGGCGGACGAGATGCCTCCGGACCCGGATCCCGCCGAGGTGCCGGCGTTCACGCCGCCGCCCGAGGCGTTTCCCGAACCCGGTGAGTCGGCACGCCGGCGGCAGGCACTGGACGATCCCGGTCTGAAGCACGTGCGGGACGCGTCACTGGGCAGCGGCATCGCCCTGGTCGGGCTGGGGCTGGCCTTCCTGGCGTTCCGCATGCGACGCGCCACCTGACCCTGCCGTCCGCCCCTCTCCCCCTTCATGGCCCGTGGCCCACGGCACGACCTGCGCGAGGCGATGCAGGCCATGCGCGCGCAGCCCATGGACTCCGCGTACACGCCGATCGTGATGCCGTGGGAGATCATCGGGCTGCCCCGTGCCCGTTCCCGTGCCTGTTCCCGTGCCCCGGAGAGGGTGGATCATCCCTTTCCGGGGGCACCACCGTGATGTGCGGCAGGTGTACGCGACAATGGCGTCATGGAGATGCCGAGGAATGAACGGTCGCAGGAGCACCCCCAAGTCCTCGTAGTGGGGCAGGACGGAATGGCTATCGGCGGCGGTGGCGACGAGTCGCGTGAGATCCCGGTGACGGACATGGTCGAGCAGCCCGCGAAGGTCATGCGCATCGGCAGCATGATCAAGCAGCTTCTGGAGGAAGTCAGGGCGGCTCCTCTCGACGAGGCGAGCCGGGTCAGGCTCAAGGAGATCCACGCGAGCTCGGTGAAGGAGCTCGAGGACGGTCTGGCGCCGGAGCTCGTGGAGGAGCTGGAACGGCTCTCACTGCCGTTCACCGAGGAGTCCGTCCCCTCCGAAGCGGAGCTGCGGATCGCGCAGGCCCAGCTGGTGGGCTGGCTGGAAGGGCTCTTCCACGGCATTCAGACGGCGCTGTTCGCCCAGCAGATGGCGGCCCGCACGCAGCTGGAGCAGATGCGCCGCGCCCTTCCTCCGGGTGTGGGCCATGAGGACGAGGACGGCGGCGTCGATCCGCACGGACCGGCGCGCTCCGGCCCGTACCTGTAGGCCCTTCAGTCCCCTCCGGCGGTGAGTCCCCGCAGCTATCAGTCCCTCTGGCTCTGAGTCCCTCCAGCGCTCAAGCCCACCGACCGCGGTACGCGCCGGGGCCCGGCACACCTCGCGTGTGCCGGGCCCCGGTGTTTTCCCGCTCGTTCAGGCCTTCGGCGCGGCCAGAAGGATCTTGCCGATGTGGCTGCTGGACTCCATGAGCCGGTGGGCCTCCGCCGCGTCCGCCATCGGCATCGTGCGGTCCACGACCGGACGGACGACGCCGTCGGCGATCAGCGGCCACACATGCTCACGCACCGCCGCGATGATCGCGGCCTTCTCCGCGAGCGGCCGCGCGCGCAACGACGTCGCCGTCACGGCGGCCCGCTTGCTCAGCAGGGCGCCCAGGTTCAGCTCGCCCTTGGCTCCGCCCTGAAGGCCGATGATGGCGAGACGGCCGTTCACGGCCAGGGCCCGCACGTTCCGGTCCAGATACTTCGCCCCGACGATGTCGAGGATCACGTCCGCGCCCGCACCGTCCGTCGCCGTACGCAGCTCCTCGACGAAGTCCTGCTCGCGGTAGTCGATGAGGATGTCGGCGCCGAGCTCCTGACAGCGCGCCAGCTTTTCGGGGCCCCCAGCCGTCACCGCGACGCGCGCGCCGACGGCCTTGGCGAGTTGGATCGCCATCGTGCCGATCCCGCTGGACCCGCCGTGGATCAGGAGGGTCTCACCAGGGCGCAGATGGGCCACCATGAAGACGTTGGACCAGACCGTCGCCGCCACCTCGGGCAGGGCCGCGGCCTCGGCCAGCTCCACTCCGTCCGGCACCGGAAGCAACTGACCGGCCGGCACGGCGACCTTCTCCGCGTATCCGCCGCCCGCGAGCAGCCCGCACACCTCGTCACCCACGGACCAACCGGTGACCCCGGGGCCGAGCGCCGCGATGCGGCCCGCGCATTCCAGGCCAGGGTAGGGAGAGGCGCCGGGCGGCGGGTTGTAGAAGCCCTGCCGCTGCAGGACATCGGCCCGGTTGACCGCACTGGACACGACCTCGACGAGAACTTCGCCCTCGCCTGGTACGGGATCGGGGACCTCGGCCCATACGAGTGCTTCGGGACCGCCGGGTTCGGGGATCGTGATCGCATACATGGCCGCGAGGCTACTCCGTGCAAGGTTCCGGACGGGGCCGACCGGCCTGCGCCACGTCCGGGACCCTGCTCCTACGGCCGCTGATGGGGCTGCTGCGGATGGTTCGTCAGCGTTGTGTGGATCGGTGAGGCACGTACGATCGTGATCACCCGGTCCGTCAGCTGCAGGGGGCTGGCCGCCGGGTCGTCGTAACCGAGCAGCCGGTGGCCACGCAGGACGCTGACCACCAAGTCGTCCGTCTCCCGGACGTTCTTGCCCACCTCGGCCTTTATCACCGGCCGTTCGACGAGATCGAGCCCACTGCCCTGCTGGATGAGATCCTCCATCACCGTGCCCGCGCTGGGACTGAGGACGGACAGTCCCAGCAGGCGGCCCGCCGCGCTCGCGCTGGTGATCACAGCGTCGGCGCCGGACTGCCGCAGCAACGGCGCGTTCTCCTCCTCGCGCACGGCTGCCACGATCTTCACGCCCTTGTTCAGCTGACGCGCGGTCAAGGTGACCAGCACAGCGGTGTCGTCGCGCTGGGTGGCGACGATGATCTGACGGGCTTTCTGGACCTCGGCCCGCAACAGCACGTCGCTGCGCGTCGCATCACCCAGCACGCCCACGAAACCCTCGGCGTTGGCCGCTTCGATCACCTTGCCGGCCGGGTCGACGATCACGATCTGATCTTTCTTCAGACCGGTGGCGCAGAGCGTCTGGATGGCCGAGCGGCCCTTCGTGCCGAAGCCGACGACCACGGTGTGTTCACGCAAGTTGGTTCTCCAACGGTTCAGCCGGAAGTCCTCCCGGGTCCGTTCCGTCAGGACCTCGAGGGTGGTGCCGACCAGGATGATCAGGAAGAGCACGCGCAACGGCGTCACCAGCACCACGTTGACGAGCCGGGCCGAGTCGCTGTACGGGACGACGTCTCCGTAGCCGGTCGTCGACAGCGTCACCGTCGCGTAGTAGACGGCGTCGAGGAAGTCGACCTTGTTGTCGGCGTTGTCGTGGTACCCAGACCGGTCGGCCCAGACGATGAAGACCGTTATGGCCAGCACCGTGAGGGCCATCGCCAGCCGCTTGGCCACCTGGCGCAACGGTCTGTCGACGACTCGGCGGGGCAGGAGCACCCGCGTCGGGACGACATGCTCGTCCGCCCGCCTGGCCATCGCATCGTGGCCGGGAAGTTTCACGTGAAACACCCTTCCGTCCACGGCGCTGCCGAGGCCCAGGGTAGATCGAGGATCTCCACCTCGGTGCCGGACCGTACCCCGCCGGGCGGCACCACGGCCAGCCCGTCCGCAGCGGCGATCCCACGGAGCATGGCAGGGCCGTTGTAATGGAGGGGGACCACGCTGTCGTCGCGATGGATCACAGGGATCAGCCGGGTGTCATGCGGGTGTCCGTGCACGTCCTCGCGGACGGGCACGTGGTAACGGTCCAGGGGTGACCGGCCGGCGGCCCCCCGAAGCAGAGGCTCGGCCAGCGTCAGCAGCCCGGACACCGCGGCCAGGGGGTTTCCGGGCAGGCCCACCAGGCAGGGGCCGCCCTCCGCGAGTCGCGCGAGGAGCATCGGATGGCCGGGACGCACAGCCACCCCGTCGACCAGCAGCTCGGCCCCGATCCCGGCCAGAACCGGATGGACATGGTCCAGCGGGCCGGCCGCTGTCCCACCCGTGGTGAGGATCAGATCGGCGTCGGAGGAGGTGAGGGCCTGGCGCAGCGCCTCGGCGTCGTCGCCGAGGCGCCGGGGCTCGGCGACTTCGGCCCCCAGCGCGCGGAGCCAGGGGCCCAGCATGGGGCCGAGCGCGTCCCGGATCAGCCCTTCGTGCGGAAGTCCCGCCGTGAGGAGTTCGTCCCCCAGGACGAAGATGTCCACACGGGGCCGGGGTACGGCCACGAGAGCGTCGTACCCAGCGGCTGCCGCCAGCCCGAGAACGGGCGGAGTCACCACGGTACCCACGGGCAGGAGCTCATCGCCGGACCGGCATTCCTGGCCTCGGGGGCGGATGTCCTGGCCCGGAACGACCTCGCGGGTGGCGTGCAGCAGCCGCTTGGCCTCGTCGTGGTGTGCGTGCTCGCTACGGATCACTGCGGTGGCATCCGCCGGAAGGCGTGCGCCCGTGGCGATACGCAGGGCCTGCCCGTCGGGGAGCGGCTCCGTGGACCCGTGTCCGGCGAGCAGCCCTTCCCCCTCCTGTACGGACCAGGGCCCCGGCCCCGCGACGACCCAGCCGTCCATGGCCGAGGTGTCGAACGACGGCAGATCGGTGAGCGCGACAACAGCCTCGGCCAGGACATGTCCGAGAGCCCGGTCGAGGGACAGCCGGTGGGCCGCCAGGGAAGCGGTACGGCCCAGGCGCTCGGCCTGGTCACGCGCCCCGGCCCACGCGGTGGCGTCGTCTCGGCGGGCGTGCGGAGAGTACGGGGAGCCGTTACCCGGCGAGGTTCCGTGGCGGCGGCGGGAAGTACCCGCGTCCGGAGTGCCGGGGGCGGGGGCCGGGCTGGTGCGTGTGCCCTGCTTCGACGGCTCCGACGGGTTCGACGGCTCCGACGGGTTCGAAGAGGAAGCTGGAGCTGTCGCACCGGGCCGGTCCGTCGAGTGATGCGCGGTCGGCGGCTGACGCCCGACGAGAGCCAGAGCCTGCTCGACAGCCCGCTCCTCTTCAGCGGCCCTTCTTCCCTCGGCCGCCCGTTCTTCCGCGGCTGCCCGCGCCGCGCCTCCGGGCGAGGTCATGGCTGACCGGGCCCGCTGCCGGCCTCCGTTTCCTCCTCCCACCTGAGCGCGAGGGCGGTGGCCTTGCGGGAAGCCTCGGCCACCGCTTCAGCGGCGGCCTCCGGGCTCTTACCGCTGCTCGCCATCGCCGCCGCGTACCCCACCAGGAAGGTGGTCAGCGGCGCGGCGGGCCGGGCCACGCCGTGCGCGGCATCACGGGCGAGGTCGAGCAGGACGCCGGTGTCGACGTCGAGTTCGATGCCCAGCTCGTTCTTGACTGCGGTGATCCATTCGTCCAGCACAGTCCCATGCTCCCTGATTCGCGCCCTCGCGGCAGCAATGTCTTCCCAGGTGTCGCAGTCGAACGAAGACAGTGGACCGGCCTGGATCCGGGCCAGGTCCAGTTCCGCCGTCAGCAACCTCAGCGGCAGACCGGCGAGGCTGCCGTGTTCGGTGGCGATGAGAGCGAGTTCACGGCGCAGCGGCTCGGCCCGGTAGACCGCGACCAGAGGCTGGTCCCGGCCGTCCTGGTCGGTACACAGGGCACCTTCGCGGCCCCCCGGCTCCACTGCGGCCAGCAACGACTGAACCGTCGCCTCCCCCAGGAACGGCAGATCCGCGGAGAGCACCAGAACGCTCTCCGCGTCGGTGTGCCGGACGCCGGCGCCGAGTGCGGCCAACGGTCCGCCGCCCTGGGGCACTTCGCGTGTCCAGGTGACCGGACGCACGGTGGGCCTGCGACCACCCACCACCACGGTGGACCCGGCGTCGGCACAGACAGCGAGCACCCGGTCGAGCAGGGAGCGGCCGCCCACACGGAGCCCTGGCTTGTCAGCTCCCCCGAGGCGCTTCGCAGCCCCTCCGGCAAGAACGATGGCGTCATACGCGGTCATGCCCCGAGTATGCGGGCCACCCGCCCCTGACGGTCCCCCGGGGACCGAACTCACAAGGAGCCCGGCCCGGGGGGCCCGTCCGCGTCCCGGCTCCGCTACAGCGTGCGCAGCATCACCACCGGCTGTTCCACACAGTCGGCCACGTACCGCAGGAAGCCGCCCGCCGTGCCGCCGTCGCAGACCCGGTGATCGAAGGTGAGCGAGAGCTGGACGACCTGACGGACCGCCAGCTCGCCCTCGTGCACCCAGGGTTTCGGTACGATCCGGCCGACGCCGAGCATCGCCGCCTCAGGGTGGTTGATGATCGGCGTGGAGCCGTCGACGCCGAACACCCCGTAGTTGTTCAGCGTGAAGGTCCCTCCGGTGAGCTGCGCCGGGGTCAGCTTCCCGTTCCGGGCAGCCTCGGTCAGCCGGGTGATCTCCGCCCCGATCGACTCCACGTTCCGGGTGTGCGCGTCCCGGACGACCGGTACGACCAGCCCCCGCTCCGTCTGGGCGGCGAACCCCAGATGGACCCCGGGCAGTCGTACGACCTCCCGGGCCTCGGCATCCACCGTCGCGTTGAGCTCGGGGAACCGGGCCAGAGCGGCCGTGCAGATACGGGCCAGCAGTGCGAGCACCGACACCTTCGGCACCGATGCGGCACCACCGGCGGTGTTCATGGCGGCCCGCGCCGCCATCAGCTCGGTGGCATCGGCGTCGACCCAGCAGGTGGCATCGGGAATCTCCCGCCGACTGCGCGACAGCTTCTCGGCGACCGCGCCCCGGACCCCGTGCAGCGGGATCCGCTCGGCCGGTGTGCCCGGCTCCGGCACGGCCACCGTGGCTGCACCGGCAGGGCGCTCCTCTCCCACGGCCTTGATCGCGGACTCCACATCGGTGCGCAGGATCAGCCCGTCCCGGCCTGTGCCGGTGACCTGTCGGAGATCGAGACCGTGCTGCCGTGCCAGCTTCCGGACCAGTGGAGAAATGACGGCCACCGGCCCCTGCGGTGCCACCACGCCGAGGGCTGGAGTCGTGGGGGCTGCCGGGGCTGCGGGCATGGCCGCCAGGGCCGCAGTCGTGGTGGCGGCCGTGGTTGCGGCCGTGGTTGCGGCCGTCCCCGGGAACGGACCGGGCTTGATCCTGCGTCTGCGCGCAGCCGGTGCCCCCGTGCCGTAGCCGACCAGCACATTGCCGGATTTCCCGCTTTCGGCACGGCTTCCGGAGGGCTCTCCGGAAGCCCCGTTCCTCGTCCCCGGCTCCACCGGCCCGACCGCCACCGTCAGCAGCGGCGCCCCGACCGGGAGCTCCGCGCCCTCCTCGCCGAACCGTGCCGTGACCACGCCCTTGTAGGGGCAGGGCACCTCCACCATGGCCTTGGCCGTCTCGACCTCGACGACCGGCTGGTCGATGGCGACGACGTCGCCGACCTCCACCAGCCAGCGCACGATCTCGGCCTCGGTCAGCCCTTCGCCCAGGTCCGGCAACGTGAATTCGAGCACCTGCGCCATCAGCTATCGGCCTCCCACTGAAGGCGGGCGACCGCGTCGAGCACCCGGTCCACGCCCGGCAGATGGTGCCGCTCCTGCATCGGCGGCGGATAGGGAATGTCGAACCCGGCGACGCGCAGGACCGGCGCCTCCAGATGATGGAAGCATTGCTCGGTCACCCGCGCCGCGATCTCACCGCCCGGACCGCCGAAACCGGAGGACTCGTGGACGACCACCGCACGCCCCGTGCGGCGGACCGACGCGGTGACGGTCTCGTCGTCGAAGGGCACGAGCGAGCGCAGGTCGACCACCTCGAGATCCCATCCCTCGGCCGTCGCCGCCTCAGCTGCCTCCAGACACACCGGGAGAGACGGCCCGTAGGTGATCAGGGTGGCGCTGCGACCAGGGCGCCGGACCACCGCCCGCCCGATCGGCTCGACCTGGGCGGGCGTATCCGGCGACCAGTCGGCCTTGGACCAGTAGAGCCTCTTCGGCTCCAGGAAGACCACCGGGTCGTCGGAAGCGATCGACTTCCTCAGCAGCCCGTACGCGTCGTCGACCGTGGCCGGCATGACGACGTGCAGACCGGGCGTCGCCATGTAGTACGCCTCCGAGGAGTCGCTGTGGTGCTCGACCCCGCCGATCCCGCCGCCGTACGGCACCCGCACCGTGATCGGCAGCGGCATGGCGCCCCCGGTCCGGTTCCGCATCTTGGCGACATGGCTGACCAGTTGCTCGAACGCCGGATAGGCGAAGGCATCGAACTGCATCTCCACCACGGGCCGCAGGCCGTACATCGCCATGCCCACGGCCGCTCCGAGGATTCCCGCCTCGGCCAGCGGTGTGTCCGTACAGCGGTCGTCGCCGAACTCCTTCGCCAGGCCGTCGGTGACGCGGAAGACCCCGCCGAGTGTGCCGACGTCCTCCCCGAGGACGTGCACCGTCGGGTCCTCCGCCATCGCGTCGCGCAGCGCCCGCCCGAGGGCCTGCGCCATCGTGGCCGGCCTGGCCCTGCCGGTCCGTTCACCGGCCGTCGCGGCAACGGTGCTCATCGCCCACCCTCCGTGCCGCACTCGTCGTGCGCAGCGTGCTCCGCGTCCAGCTCGGCCTGCAACCGTGCGGCCTGCTCCCTCAGCTGCCCGGTCTGCTCCCCGTAGACATGGGTGAACAGATCCATCGGATCGAGCACCGGATCGGCGTTCATCTGCTCCCGCAGCTCCTCCGCCATCCGTTCCGCCGCTTCCCGCACCGTCCCGATGCCGTCCTCGTCCAGCAGCCCGCGCCCGGTCAGCTCCCGCTCCAGAAGCCTGATCGGATCGTGCGCACGCCACACCTCCACCTCGCTGTCACCGCGGTAGCGCGTGGCGTCGTCGGCGTTCGTATGGGCGTCCATGCGGTACGTGACCGCCTCCACCAGCGTCGGCCCCCCGCCCCGCCTGGCCCGTGCCACCGCCTCGGCCAGCACCTGATGCATCGCGACCGCGTCGTTGCCGTCGACCAGGCGCCCCGGCATCCCGTACCCCACGGCCTTGTGGGCGAGGGACGGCGCCGCGGTCTGCTTGGCCAGGGGCACGGAGATCGCGAAGCCGTTGTTTTGTACGAGGAAGACGACCGGGGCGCGCCAGACGGCCGCGAAATTCAGCGCCTCGTGGAAATCGCCCTCACTCGTGCCGCCGTCGCCGACCATCGCGAGGGCCACCACATCGTCGCCCTTGAGGCGGGCCGCGTGCGCCAGGCCCACGGCATGTGGCAACTGGGTGGCCAACGGGGTGCACAGCGGGGCGATGCGGTGCTCACGCGGGTCGTACCCGGTATGCCGGTCGCCCCGCAGCAAGGTCAGCGCCTCGACCGGATCCAGGCCGCGTGCCACCGCGGCGAGAGTGTCGCGATAGCTGGGAAAGAGCCAGTCCCGGTCCTCCAGCACGAGCGCCGCCGCGATCTCGCAGGCCTCCTGGCCGGTGCTCGACGGATAGACCGCGAGCCTGCCCTGCTTGGTCAGTGCGGTGGCCTGCGCGTTGTACCGGCGCCCGCGCACCAGCTCTGCGTAGAGCCTCAGCAGCAGCTCGGGGTCGGTGCCCGCCGCGGCGTCCGTACCGAGCACGCGGTACGGCTCGGCGTCCGGGAGCAGCGGCGCGGGATCGGTGAGCGGCTTCCAGGCCGGGGGCGGCGTGGGCCGGTAGGCGGCTGCGCCGGGCAGCTCCTGGACCGTCATGACAAGCACCTCCTGGCATCGAGATCTATCGAGGGGTGTCGAAATCTGCAGCAATGTCGGGGCATGGACGGGGGCACGGTGTGGTGTGCCTCACCTACCGATTGTTCGGTCGTGGGCGCAATTTGGCTACAGGCACCTTCAGCCTGTGGACAAACGGTTCTCCACAGCCTGGGATAGAGGCAGGTCGTCCACAACAGGGAGGCGCGGGCAGATGGCAGCTGAACAAATGGCCGCCGGGGGCGGGGACCCGGGCCACTCTCCACCCCCACGGCCGCTGGACTCCACCGACCGCGCCATCCTGCGCATCCTCCGGACGGACGGCCGCGCCTCGATACGCGCCGTAGCGGAACGCGTGCACGTCTCGCGGGCCAACGCGTACGCCCGGATCAACCGGCTCGTCGAGGACGGCGTGATCCGGGGTTTCAGCGCACGCGTGAATCACGAACGGGCGGGGCAGGCCGCCTCCGCCTACATCACGCTCAAGATCGTCCAGAACTCCTGGCGCACCGTGCGCGAACAGCTTCAGGCCCTCCCGGGCGCCACCCACATCGCACTGGTCAGCGGCGACTTCGACGTACTGCTCCTGGTGCACACCCCGGACAACCAGGCGCTGCGCGAACTGGTCCTGACCAGGATCCAGGCCATACCCGAGGTGCTCTCCACCCGCACCCTGCTGGTGTTCGAGGAGACCGACCTGGACCCGCGCCCGGACCGACCGGCCGAGCTCGCCTAGCCCGGTCCTCCGCTCAGGATCAGGCGGCCCGCATCCCCTCGAAGGCGAGCTGGACGACGGTGTCGGCGAGCTGCTCCGCCTCCGCGGAGCCGCCCGGCTGAGGGCGGTACCACTCGACCAGCGAGTTCACCATGCCGAAGAGCAGCCGGGTCGCCAGGCGTATGTCCACGTCCGCACGCAGATCCCCCTCCGCCACCGCGGCCTTGAGCAGCTCGGACACCCGCTGGTCGAATTCGCGCCGTCGCTCGAGCGCCCATCGCTCCGTCCGCGTGTTGCCGCGTACGCGGAGAAGCAGCGTGACGTACGGCAACTCCGCCAGGAGCACCTCGACGGTGCGGCGCGTGACGTACTCGACCCGGGCGATCGCCCGCCCCTGTATCGCCCCCGTCTCGTCGAGGATGCCGAAGAGCCCGTCGAGCGCCCGGCTCACCGCACGCCTCAGCAGCTCCTCCTTGCCCGCCACATGGTGGTAGATGGACGACTTGGAGATGCCCGCCGCCTTGGAGAGGTGCTCCATGGACGTGCCGTCGTAACCGCGCTCGTTGAAGACACGGACGGCAACGGTCAGGAGTGTCTCCGGGGTGTACGTGTCCCGCTTGGCCGTGGTCATGACCGCGATCCTCCCCCATGAGTTGTCCACAGGTTCTTTGGGGCCCCTTATCCCGACCGATCGTTCGGTTACTCTAACTCCGTCAGCACGTCCCTGCCCGGCTCGACGAGGAGTTGGTCCGTCATGGCCGCCGAGCTTTCCCCCGAGAAGCTGTCCGAGATCCACCGTCCGACGCTCGACCAGGCCCTCGACGCGATCCGCACGCGCGCCTACTGGTCTCCGCACCCCGAGCACCCGAAGGCCTACGGCGAGGGAGGTCTCCCCGGCAGCCTCGGCGCGGCCGAGGGCAAGGCCGCGTTCGACGCCGTGCTCAACACCAGGCTGGATCCGGGCCAGCCCGGCACCGACGGCTGGACCGGCGCAGAGGTCTCGCCGTACGGACCCGAGCTGGGCGTCGAGTACCCGCACGCCGACCCGGACGTCCTGCTGCCGGCCATGAGCGCCGCCATGGGCTCCTGGCGTGCGGCGGGACCCGAGACGAGGGCCCTGGTCTGTCTGGAGATCCTCGCCCGGATCAGTGCCCGTACACACGAGCTGGCCCACGCCGTGATGCACACCAGCGGGCAGGCGTTCGTGATGGCTTTCCAGGCGGGCGGCCCGCACGCCCAGGACCGCGGCCTGGAGGCCGTGGCCTACGCGTACGAGGAACAGACGCGCACGCCGCGCAGCGCCGACTGGTCGAAGCCCCAGGGAAAGCGCGACCCGCTGCAGCTGCACAAGTCGTACACGGCGGCCGGGCGCGGCATCTCACTGCTGATCGGCTGCAACACCTTCCCCACGTGGAACGGCTATCCGGGCCTCTTCGCCTCGCTGGCCACCGGCAATCCCGTCCTGGTCAAGCCGCACCCGCGTGCGGTCCTGCCGCTGGCGCTCACCGTTCAGCTGGCGCGCGAGGTCCTGGCTGAAGCGGGCTTCGACCCGAATCTCGTCGCCCTGGCTGCCGAGCGGCCCGGCGAGGGCATCGCCAAGACCCTGGCGGTACGGCCCGAGATCAAGATCATCGACTACACGGGGTCCACCGCCTTCGGCGACTGGCTGGAGACCAACGCCCGGCAGGCCCAGGTCTACACGGAGAAGGCGGGCGTCAACACGATCGTCATCGACTCCACCGACAACTACCGCGGCATGCTCTCCAACCTGGCCTTCTCGCTCTCCCTCTACAGCGGCCAGATGTGCACCACCCCCCAGAACCTGCTCATCCCGCGCGACGGCATCACGACCGAAGGCGGCACCAAGTCCTACGAGGACGTGGTGGCGGACATCGCTGATGCGGTGAACGGGCTCCTCGGCGACGACGCCCGCGCCAACGGGCTGCTCGGCGCCCTGGTGAACCCGGATGTGAAGGCCCGGCTGGAAGGGGCCGCGGCCCTGGGGGACGTCGCACTCGCCTCGCGTCCGGTGGCCAACCCCGAATTCCCCGACGCCCTGGTCCGTACGCCGGTTCTGGTGAAGCTCGACGGAACCAAGCCCGACGACGGCGCGCCCTACCTCTCGGAGTGCTTCGGCCCGGTCTCCTTCGCGGTCGCCGTCGACTCGACCGCTGACGCGCTGGATCTCCTGCGCCGTACGGTCCGCGAGAAGGGCGCGATGACCGTCGGCGCGTACACCACCTCCGCCGAGGTGGAGCGCGCGGTGGAGAACGTCTGCTTCGACGAATCGGCTCAGCTCTCGCTGAATCTCACCGGCGGCCTGTACGTCAACCAGACGGCGGCCTTCTCCGACTTCCACGGCTCGGGAGGCAACCCGGCGGCCAACGCGGCGCTCTGCGACGGGGCCTTCGTGTCCAACCGATTCCGGGTGGTGGAGGTCCGCCGCCAGGCCTAGGCACCGGTGGCCGGTGGAGTGGATCACGCTCCTCCGGCTACAGGCCCTGCGGGTCCGGGATGTCCGCGTACCTCTGCACCCAGGCGTGCATGGCGATCGCTGCCGCCGCACCGGCGTTGATCGACCGCGTGGAGCCGAATTGCGCGATCGAGCACACCATCGAGGCGTGCTTGCGCGCTTCCTCCGTCAGCCCTGGCCCTTCCTGCCCGAACAGCAGCACGCACCGCCGCGGCAGCTCCGTCCGCTCCAGCGGCACAGCCCCGGGAAGGTTGTCGATCCCGATGATCGGCAGTCCCTCGGCCTCGGCCCACGCGGTCAGGTCCGCCGTGTCCGGATGGTGCCGCACATGCTGGTAGCGGTCGGTCACCATCGCCCCCCGCCGGTTCCATCGCCTCCGCCCCACGATGTGGATCTCCTTCGCGAGGAAGGCGTTGGCGGTGCGTACCACCGATCCGATGTTGAAGTCATGGCCCCAGTTCTCCACCGCCACATGGAAGTCGTGCCGCCGCAGATCGAGATCGGCGACGATCGCCTCCCGCGTCCAGTACCGGTAGGGGTCACCCACGTTGCGCCGGTCACCGTGAGCGAGGAGTTCGGGGTCGTAGCGCTCCCCCTCGGGCCAGGGCAGCGGGTGCGGCCCTACGCCGATGGCTGCGCCGTACCCGTCGTCGTACTGGATCGGTTCCGCGGTCGGGTCGGGCGCGGCTGCCGCCCGGGGCTCTTCTGTACTGCCGGTCTCGCTGGTCACCCGACGAGCGTATGGCCACTGCCGCTGCCGCTGCGCCTGGCCTCCCCGTCGTCGCCCGGCGCTGCCCGCCGCTGCCCGGGGAGCCGGAGCCTGCCCACCGTCCGGTCGAACAGACGGCGCCGGCAGAACGACACCCTGTGCCCCAGCCACACCAGGAAGACCGTCGGCAGGAAGACGGCGTCCGCGGCGATCATCGCCATGGAGAAGAAAGGCAGCCCCAGCAGGACGGAGATACCGGCGTGCTCACCGATCATGAGGACCAGCAGGACGTTCTTGACCCGCCGGTTGAACAGCGTGAAGGGGAAGGCAACCTGCACGATGACCGTGGCGTACGTCAGCAGCATGATCGCCAGGGCGCTGGAGGCGAGCAGGCCGGAGAGCCATGGCCACGGGGTGAAGTAGTCCAGCTTGAGCGGGTAGTAGATCGCGGTGCCGTCCTGCCAGCGGGAGCCCTGGATCTTGTACCAGCCGGCAGTCGCGTAGATCAGACACACCTCGGCCATGATCACGAAAAGCGCGGCGTTGTGGGCGACGTTGGCCAGGACGTCGAAGAGGGCGCGCATCTCATGGTCGGGCGCGTACCGGTTCAGGGCCCACCAGCCCCCGTTCCCCAGCCACAGTGCCCACAGGAGGGACGGCAGCCACCAGGTGCCGCCGAGGCCTCCCATGAGAGTGGCGGGCAGAAGGACACAGCCGAGTACCGCCCACAGGACCCGCCCGACGACGTCACGGGCCGGCCTGCCTCCCTCCGCGCGCCGTGCGGCGTCCCGCGACGCACGGCGCGCGTCCAGGGACCAGACCCGCGCACAGCGCGTCAGAACCAGATAGAGCGCCATCAGATGGATGACGTTGTCGCCGCCGTCGCCCATGAAGATGCTGCGGTTCTGCAGGGAGAGCACCCCGGCCATGAAGACGACGGACGTGGCCCGGGTCCGCCAGCCGGTCACCAGCAACGCGGCCGATACCAGCGTGAGCACGTACACGGTCTCGAACCACAGCGTGCTGTCCGACCACATCAGGACGGTGAAGGCGTCGTTGTTGGTGATGAGACGGCGCGCCATGTCCCAGCTCCACGGACCGTCGGGGCCGTACAGCTCGTGGCGGTGGGGCAGCTCACGCAGCAGGAACAACAGGCAGGTGGCGGACACACCGATCCGGACGACCGCGCTCTGGTGGGCGCCGAGGGGGAAAGCCGTGATGCGCTGGACGGCGCGGGCGAGCGAATGGCCGGCGGTACCGGCGTGCTCACGGATCGGGGCGGGGGCGCTCATTTCTCGGCCTTCCGAGACTGCGGCGCGTGATCCGCCGTGGCCGTCCCGGGGAGATCGGACGGGGCGACGGTCCACCACGGGAGCTCCCTGTACTCCGGCTGGGTGCTGATCTTCTCGTCGCTCCACGCGGGGGCTCCGACGGCGCGTACGGCGGACCGCACCTGGATGCGCTCGACCGTGCCGCCGTAGCCGTGTTCGGCGAGGCGCAGCATGACGATGCGGCGGATGTAACGCTCGGACAGCTCACCGCGGAGGCCGTGAGGCCGGTTCTCGCTGTCGTGGGACCCGGTGTAGAAGTCCCAGGCACGGCGCAGTTCGTTCTGGTCGACGTGGCTGGGGAGGAGATTGCCGCGTATCGCCTCACCGTCATCACGCGAGAGGTTGAGCCAGCGTGTGACCTTGCTGCCGTCGGCGCCGTCATCGGCCAACTCGGCCCGTACGTGCACGGCGATGTTCTGCTGGAGCGGATTGGGCGCGAACAGCTTCCAGTTCTGCTCGAACTCGGGGTAGACCCAGTCGTCGACCACCTCGCCGTGCTGCTTCGTCAGCGTGTTGGACGGCGCGACGTGCAGAAAGATCATGGCTATGTGCGCGCAGGCGAACAGGCCTATGACGGACAGCGCGAGCGCCGCGGGGATCTGGTACGGGAGCGAGAGCGCGGCCATACCGCCGCCCGGGCGGCGTCCGGCGGGCCCCGGGACAGGGCTGTGGACGGTGTCCGAAGGCGCGGCGGCGACCGGGTCCGAAGGCGCCGCGGCGACCGGGTCCGGAGGGCGGACCGTCCCGGCCGGTGGTGGACCCGCAGGCGCGGACTCATCGTCCTGATCCGCGTGCGGGCGGTTCGTCACACCGGGCCAGGCGAGCTTGTTCTCGTTTCCGCTGCGCCCACCGTGGTCCGCATCCATCCCGCCCCGATCACCGTCGATCATCGCTCAGTTATCCACAGGGTTGACACCCTACGGGCCTCCGACCCACCATTGAAGTCAAGGAACCGAACGATCGGTCGGTAGGGAGCCCGGGATGGCGGCAGTGACTGCGGACCAGACGACGCAGGGGACAGGCACGGCGGAGGAAGCGGACGCGGAGCACCTGGCGGCGTTCGGCGCCACGGTGGCGGCGGACGACCGGATCGAGCCGCGGGACTGGATGCCCGAGGCCTACCGGGCCTCGCTGATCCGCCAGATGGCCCAGCACGCCCATTCCGAGATCATCGGCATGCAGCCCGAAGCCAACTGGATCTCTCGGGCACCCTCGCTCCGCCGTAAGGCCATCCTGATGGCAAAGGTGCAGGACGAGGCCGGGCACGGCCTCTATCTGTACAGCGCGGCGGAGACGCTGGGGACCAGCCGCGAGGAGCTGCTCGACAAACTGCACGCCGGCCGGCAGCGCTATTCCTCGATCTTCAACTACCCCACGCTGACCTGGGCGGACGTCGGTGCGATCGGCTGGCTGGTGGACGGTGCCGCGATCACCAACCAGGTACCGCTCTGCCGCTGCTCCTACGGCCCGTACGCGCGGGCGATGGTCCGGATCTGCAAGGAGGAGTCCTTCCACCAGCGCCAGGGCTACGAGCTGCTGCTCGCGCTCAGCCGCGGCACCGACGCCCAGCACGAGATGGCGCAGGACGCGGTGAACCGCTGGTGGTGGCCCTCCCTGATGATGTTCGGTCCGCCCGACGACTCCTCGGCGCACTCGGCACAGTCGATGGCCTGGAAGATCAAACGGCACTCCAACGACGAACTGCGCCGACGCTTCGTCGACATCTGTGTCCCGCAGGCACAGGCGCTGGGACTCGCCCTCCCCGACCCCGACATCCGGTGGAACGAGGAGCTCGGGCAGCACGACTACGGGGCGATCGACTGGACGGAGTTCCAGGAGGTCCTCAAGGGCAACGGCCCCTGCAACGAGCAACGGCTCACTCAGCGGCGTACGGCCCACGAAGAGGGCGCCTGGGTCCGCGACGCGGCGGCGGCATACGCAGACAAGCACGCGGCACGGCCCGGTACGACCGGAGCGTCCGCCGAGCCCGTGGAGGCGACCGCATGAGCAGCTCGACCGACTGGCCCTTGTGGGAGGTGTTCGTGCGCTCCCGACGGGGACTGTCCCACACCCACGCGGGCAGCCTGCACGCACCGGACGCCGAGATGGCCCTGCGCAACGCCCGCGATCTGTACACGCGCCGCTCGGAAGGCGTCTCCCTCTGGGTGGTTCCCTCGACGGAGATCACCGCCTCCTCGCCGGACGAGAAGGACTCGTTCTTCGAACCGGCCGGGGACAAGCCCTACCGCCACCCCACGTTCTACGAGATCCCGGAAGGGGTGAAGCACCTGTGACCGGGGCCCTCGCCCTCGGCGACGACGCGCTGGTGCTCTCGCACCGGCTGGGGGAGTGGGCAGGGCATGCCCCCGTGCTGGAGGAGGAGGTGGCTCTGGCCAATATCGCCCTGGACCTTCTGGGCCAGGCCAGGATGCTGCTCTCGTTCGTAGGGGACGAGGACCAGCTGGCCTACCTCCGTGAGGAGCGGGCCTTCCGCAACGTCCAGCTGGTGGAGCAGCCGAACGGCGACTTCGCCCACACCATCGCCCGCCAGCTCTACTTCTCCGTTCACCAGCACCTGTTGTACGAGGAGCTGGCGGCGGGCGAGGGCGAGTTCACGGATCTCGCGGCCAAGGCCGTCAAGGAAGTCGCCTACCACCGGGACCATGCGGAGCAGTGGGTCCTGCGCCTGGGTGACGGCACCGCGGAGAGCCATGAGCGCATGCAGCGCGCGCTGGACGCCCTGTGGCGGTTCACCGGCGAGCTGTTCGAACCCGTCGAGGGAGTCGACGTCGACTCGCGCGCCCTGCACGACCGCTGGCTGGACGCCGTCACCTCCGTGGTGGAGCAAGCCACGCTGACCCTCCCGTCGGGCCCCTCGTCCGGGGCCTGGGCTGCCGGCGCAGGCCGACAGGGACTGCACACGGAGCCGTTCGGGCGGATGCTGGCCGAGATGCAGCACCTGCACCGCAGTCACCCGGGGGCGTCATGGTGACCACCGAGACCCCGCTGGAAGCCGAGCTCCACCGGCTGGCGGGCTCCGTGCCCGATCCCGAGCTCCCGGTCCTCACTTTGGACGAGCTCGGTGTGCTCCGCGGTGTGAGGGTGGACGGTCCGGACAAGGTCACCGTGCGGCTCACCCCGACGTACACCGGCTGCCCGGCCATCGAGTCCATGTCCGCCGACATCGAGCGGGTGCTGCACGACCACGGCGTGGCAGAGGTGTCCGTGGTCACGGTCCTCGCCCCGGCCTGGTCGACGGACGACATCAGCGACGAAGGTCGCCGCAAGCTCGCGGAGTTCGGCATAGCGCCGCCACGTCCAGGGAGCGGACCGGGCGGGCCGGGCGGGCCGGTGCCGCTGACGCTCTCAGTGCGCTGTCCGCACTGCGGCTCCACGGACACGGAGCTGCTGAGCCGGTTCTCCTCCACGGCGTGCAAGGCGCTGCGCCGTTGTGTGACCTGCCGCGAACCGTTCGACCACTTCAAGGAGTTGTAGATGTTCCATCTGCTCCGGGTCAGCGCGATCGAACGGATCACGGACGACGCGGTGGCCGTCACCTTCGCCGTGCCGTCCGAACTGCGCCAGACCTTCCGCCACACTCCCGGTCAGCACCTGAATGTGCGCTACCGCGTCGGCGGCGAGGAGATCCGACGGTCGTACTCGATCTGCGCACCCGCCACGAAACAGCCAGGCTCTCCGTTGCTGCGGGTGGGCATCCGCATGGTCGACGGGGGCGCGTTCTCGACGTACGCCCTCAAGGAGCTGGCCGTCGGGGACCAGGTGGAGGCGATGGCTCCGATGGGCCGTTTCGTTCTCGACCCGCGTCCGGGCCGCTTCGCCGCGATCGTCGGCGGCAGTGGCATCACACCGGTGCTGTCGATGGCGTCGACACTGCTGGCACGGGAACCCCTGGCGCGCTTCTGTCTGATCCGCAGCGACCGGACGGCTGCGTCGACGATGTTCCTCGACGAGGTGGCGGACCTCAAGGACCGTTATCCGGACCGCTTCCAGCTGGTGACCGCCCTGTCCCGGGAGGAACAGGCTGCCGGGCTGCCCTCGGGCCGGCTGGATCGCGAGCGGCTCTCCGTGCTGCTGCCCGCGCTGCTGCCGGTGCACGACGTGGACGGTTGGTTCCTGTGCGGGCCGCTCGGCCTGGTCCGGGGGGCGGAAGGGGCCCTGCGCGCACTCGGCGCCGACCGTTCACGCATCCACCAGGAGATCTTCCACGTCGCCGACGAGGGGACGGCGCTGCCGGCGGCCACCCGAGCAGCAACGCCGTCGGAAAGCAGGCTCACGGCGACGCTCGACGGGCGTTCGGGCAGTTGGCCGGTCCAGGACGGCGAGTCCCTGCTGGACACGATGCTGCGAAGCCGTTCGGACGCTCCGTATGCCTGCAAGGGGGGAGTATGCGGGACCTGCCGGGCCTTCCTGGTCTCGGGCGAAGTGCGGATGGACCGCAATTTCGCGCTGGAGCCGGAGGAGACCGGAGCCGGCTTCGTACTGGCCTGCCAGTCCCACCCCGTCACCCAGGAAGTCGAGCTCGACTTCGACCGCTGACGGCCTCGCACGCCCTGCGCACGGACCCCCTCATGCCCTGCGCGCGGGCACCTGCCGGTGCCCGCCCGTCCAGGGCGGTCAGAGGACGAAAGCCGAGCTCCCGCTCTCCGTGACCATCGGGCGCTCGGCGCCGTCCCAGGCCAGCATGCCGCCGTCGATGTTCACGGCGTCGATGCCCTGCTGCACCAGGTACTGCGTGACCTGGGCGGACCGGCCTCCGACACGGCACATCACATGCACGCGACGGCCGTCGTCGACCGCTTCGGTCAGCTCGCCGAAGCGGCCCACGAAGTCACTCATGGGAATGTGCAGCGCGCCCTCGACATGCCCGGCCGCCCACTCGTCGTCCTCCCGCACGTCCAGCACGAAACCGTCGGACGGCACCGCCGCGACGTCCACCGAGGGCAGCGGAGCGAAATTCATGGATATGCCTTCTCTCGTACGTACGCGCCAGGTCATCCGAAACGCTACTGCACCAGCCCTGCCAGCTCGTCCTCACGCTGAGAAACATCGGCCAGAAGCTTTTCGCCGATGTCGTCGAGCAGCCGGTCGGGGTCGTCCGGCGCCATCCGCAGCATCGAGCCGATCGCGCTCTCCTCCAGCTCCTTGGCCAGAACCGTCAGCAGCTCCTTACGACGGCTGAGCCAGTCCAGCCGCGCGTAGAGCTCTTCGCTCTCACTCAGCTGCAGCTCCGGCGCCACAGGCCCCGCGGCCCACTCGGCGGCCAGCTCCTTCAGCAAGGCCACGTCGCCGCGTCCGTAGGCCGCGTTGACACGAGCGATGAATTCGTCCCGCCGTGTCCGTTCGTCCTCGTCCGGCGCCAGATCCGGGTGGGCTTGACGGGCGAGCTCCCGGTAGAGCTTGCGCGCCTCCTCGCCCGGCCTGACCCGCTTCGGCGGCCGAACGGGCTGCTCGGTGAGCATGGCCGAGGCTTCGGGCGAGAGCCCGTCCGAATCCATCCAGTCGTGGAAGAGCTCGTCGACGCCAGGCATCGGCATGACGATCGCCCGTGCCTCCTGGGCCTTGCGCAGATCCTCCGGATCGCCGGTCTTCGCGGCCCGCGCCTCCGCGATCTGCGCATCGAGCTCGTCAAGACGTGCGTACATCGGGCCGAGCTTCTGGTGGTGCAGCCGGGAGAAGTTCTCCACCTCGACCCGGAAGGTCTCCACCGCGATCTCGAACTCGATCAGGGCCTGCTCGGCAACCCGTACAGCCTTGGCGAGACGCTCCTCGGGCCGAGGAGCACCGCTTTCACCCGCCGCCGCGTCCCCGGCGGCGGAACCCGCCTGCGACGCATCGTGCGCGTGCTGCGGCTCGTCCTGCCGGTCCTGGTTCTGCCGGTCTTCGTCGTTCCGGGTGGTCGGCACCCCGGCGGCTTCGTGGGTCACCCGTCCAGCGTATGGCCACGGCCCGTGCCGCGAAGACACGCGGTGGCCGTAGAACCGCTCAGACGCCGAGCTCGGCGGCTATCCGCCCGGCTCGGACGGCCCGGACGAGCTCGGCGTGATCCGCCTCCGTCCGGTCCGCGTACGTCACCGCGAAATCGGCCACCGCCGCGTCCAGCTCGGCGTTCTTCCCGCAGTAACCCGCGAGCAGCCGGGGATCGGCGCTGTGCGCATGGGCCCGGGCCAGCAGCGCCCCGGTCATCCGCCCGTAGTCGTCCACCTGGTCCGCCGCGAGCGCTGCCGGATCCACACTGCCCTTGCGGTTCCTGAACTGGCGTACCTGGTACGACCTGCCGTCGACCTCGGCCCAGCCGAGCAAGATGTCGCTGACCACCTGCATCCGCTTCTGTCCGAGCACCACCCGCCGTCCCTCGTGCACCCCGTCCGGCACCTCAAAGCCGACCTGCGGGAGATAGGGGGAGAGCGCGGAGGGACGGGCCTCCTTCACCTGCAGGACCAGTGGCTCGCCACGGTGGTCGAGCAGGAGCACCACGTAGGACCGGGTCCCCACGCTCCCCGTGCCGACCACGCGGAACGCCACATCGTGGATCGCATAGCGGGCCAGCAGCGGAACCCTGTCCTCCGAGATCGTCCCGAGGTAGCCCTCGAGCCCCGCCGCGACGGCCGCCGCCTCCGCGTCGGGCACCCGGCGCAGCACGGGCTGTGCGTCGACGAAACGGCGACCGCCGTCCTCACATTCCTCCGTGGACCTGGCGGCGAAGCGGGCACTCGTGTTGTTGCGCGCCTTGGCGGAGACCCGCTCCAGTGTGCCGAGAAGATCCCGCGCGTCGGTGTGCGAGACGAGCTCCTCGTCCGCGATGGCGTTCCAGGCGTCGAGTGCGGACAGGCCGGCCAGCAAGCGCATCGTGCGCCGGTAGGCACCCACCGTGTCGTACGCGCCCTGCCGGCAGGTGACCTCGTCCGCACCCGCCTCCCGGCCCGCGAGCACCAGCGAGGTGGCGAGCCGCTTGAGGTCCCACTCCCACGGACCGAACGCGGTCTCGTCGAAGTCGTTGAGATCCATGACCAGGTTCCCGCGCGCATCGCCGTACAGACCGAAGTTGGCCGCGTGCGCGTCACCGCAGAGCTGGGCACCCACCCCGGTGACCGGGGTGCCCACCAGGTCATGTGCCATCAATCCGGCTGAGCCGCGCAGAAACGCGAACGGCGTTGCCGCCATCCGTCCTACCCGTATCGGTGTCAGGCCAGGCACCCGCCCACGGTTCGACTGCTCGACCGCCTGAATCGCGTCCGGCCTCCCGGCGGGCAGGGCCAGAGAACTGTGCGCGGACCGGGGTACCTCGAGCCTCAGCGCCTTACCGGCCGCCTTCGGGGACGTCGCCCCGGGCCCGGAAGGCCGCACCCCGCCGGCCACCCGTCGCGCGAAGCCGCGAACGAACGGAATGCGTCCTTCCCCTGCCGCCCGCTGTACCGGCACCGTCGCCTCGACCTCGCCCATGGAGCGCCGCCTCCCCCGCCCTCGTCCAGCCGTTCCGTCCGACCGACCAACATCAACTGCGGATGACGGTACAGCCGTCCCGTGACAACCGTCTGCCCCTGTGGACAACTCGGGAGCCGACCTGCCGGCACCCTCGGAATCGGACGGTCTCGCGCAGCTCGCGGCGTATGCGCTGCGCTACGGACCGACAGCGGTCAGCAGCCTCCTGGCCCCTCCAGATAGGCATCCGCCCACTGCCCCAGCTCCTTCAGCGCGGGCTCCATGGCCGCGCCGGCCTCCGTCAACCGGTACGCGACCCGCAGCGGGGGCCCTTCATCGACCTCGCGCGCCACGAGTCCGGCCACGCCCAGCTCGGACAGCCGGTCCGAGAGCATCCGCTCACTGATACCCGGAATCGCCCGCCGCAGATCCGCGAAGTGCACCGGCTGCCGCATCAGCACCGAGACGATCGGGCCCGTCCAGCGCTTCCCGAACAGCTCGAAGACGCGAGTGATGCTCGCATCCACCTGCCGACAGGCCTGTTCGCTGTGATCCGCCATGCCCCCAGAGTACTGCGCCACAGTACGAGGCTTATGAAAAGTAAGGGACTATGTTATTAATAGGTACGCACTGAAAACAAGTCGCGCTCACTGGACCCACGGCTGGCACCCGCGAGCCCACATCGTCCACACCGAGCCGCTCACCCGAACTTTCACGGAGAATCCCCATGGCTACGCTCCTGCACCTCGACTCCGCCGTCTTCCCTCAGGGCTCCACGTCCCGTGAGGTCACCGCCGCCTTCGCCACGGCATGGCGCGAGCAGCACCCCGACGGAGAGGTCATATACCGCGATCTCGCCGCAAACCCCTTGCCTCACCTGGACGCCCCGGCCGTAGCCGCCGGCGCCGAGGACACGTTGCGCGGGGAGCTGGCCGCCGAGCTGGCTGCCGCGGACGCCGTTCTCATCGGCGCGCCGATGTACAACTTCTCGATCCCGTCCACCCTGAAGGCATGGCTGGACCAAGTGATCATCGTCGGCCACAACGCGGGCCCGGGCAGCCCCGTCACCGGCACGCCCGTCACCGTCGTGGCCAGCCGCGGCGGTTCGTACGCCCCCGGGACCCCGCGCGAGGACTTCGAGTTCGTCCAGAACTACCTGGAGAAGGTGCTGACGGGCATGCTGGGGGCCGAGGTCGATTTCATCGTCCCGGAGTTGACGCTGGCCCACTCCAAGCCCGAGATGGCCGAGCTCATCCCTCTCGCCGACGCATCCCGCACCCAGGCGTTCACCGACGCAGCAGAGAAGGCCAAGGCCCTGGCAGCACGTCTCGCCGCCTGAGCGACCCCTCACAGACGGGCCGCACAAAGCACCTCTACGGCGTGGATCCGACGTTTCACGTGAAACGGCACGCGCGTCTTGGGCCACAGAAAGATCCACACAACGAAGAACCCCCGCACCGGATCTCTCCGGTGCGGGGGTTCTGTCGAACCAACCCGGCAATCGCCAGCGACTGCCCGTTGTGCGCGAGGGGGGATTTGAACCCCCACGTCCCTAAGGACACTGGCACCTGAAGCCAGCGCGTCTGCCGTTCCGCCACTCGCGCATGAGTGGTGTTTTCAGACTCTCTCACCGTGTGTGTGGTGCGAGCGCCTGGCGACATTCGGAAGATTAGCACGCTGGACAGGGTGGAATCACATCCGTTGTTTCGCCGGACCCACCAGGGGAACCGGGAACGCGGAAAGCCCGGCCCCACTCCTCCTGAGTGCACCCGGAGTGCGGGACACTGTCAGGAGGCCACCTCTACGATCCGTGTGAGAGGTGACACTCATCCACTGTGCAGACAAGGGGAACCAGCCGATTTCCCGACGCGTGGATACGATCAGCAAGCAGTACAGGGATGACGACACCGGAGGAGGTGCCCCATGGGAGTCATGAAGCGTTTCGAGCAGCGTCTCGAAGGTCTGGTCAATGGCACCTTCGCCAAGGTCTTCAAGTCCGAGGTGCAGCCGGTCGAGATCGCGGGAGCCCTCCAGCGTGAGTGCGACAACAACGCATCCATCTGGAACCGTGAGCGGACCGTTGTGCCCAACGACTTCATCGTCGAGCTCAGCACCCCGGACTACGAGCGGCTCAGCCCGTACTCCGGCCAGCTCGGCGACGAGCTGTCCGGCCTCGTACGTGACTACGCCAAGCAGCAGCGATACACCTTCATGGGGCCGATCAAGGTCCACCTGGAGAAGGCGGACGACCTCGACACGGGTCTCTACCGCGTACGCAGCCGGACCCTGGCGTCGAGTTCGTCACAGCAGGGCCAGCAGAGCCCCGCTCCTCATGCCCAGCCGAACCGTCCCGACGCCCCTCAGGGGCAGGGCGGTTACGGCTACCCGCCGGCTTCCGCCCCGCCCATGCCCGCGGCCCCGCCGCCGGGTGCGGGGCGCTCCGGGGGCCCTTCCAGCGACTGGCGCCCGCCCGCCGCGTCCGGTGCTGTTCCGGACGCCCAGGTACGGCGCTGGATCGAGATCAACGGCACCCGCCATCAGATCTCCCGCCCGACGTTGGTGATGGGACGAAGCACCGAAGCCGACGTGCGGATCGACGACCCCGGCGTATCGCGCCGGCACTGTGAGATCCGGACCGGAACGCCCTCGACGATCCAGGATCTCGGGTCCACCAACGGCATCGTGGTGGACGGGCAGCACACCACCCGCGCTACGCTCCGCGACGGCTCGCGGATCGTCGTGGGCAGCACCACCATCGTTTACCGGCAAGCCGAAGGGTGAAGCGGGGGCAATGTCAGAGCTGACCCTGACGGTCATGCGGCTAGGTTTCCTAGCTGTTCTGTGGCTATTCGTAATCGTGGCCGTCCAGGTCATTCGCAGCGACCTGTTCGGTACGCGCGTCACGCAGCGCGGCTCACGCCGCACTGCCGGTGACGCCCGCCCGCAGCAGGGGCGCCAACAGCAAGCAGCGCCGCCTCAGCAGCGCCAGCAGTCCGGGCGCCAGCGCCGCGGGGCACCCACCAAGCTGGTCGTCTCCGAAGGCACTCTCACCGGCACCACCGTCGCGCTCCAGGGCCAGACCATCACCCTGGGCCGGGCGCATGATTCAACGATCGTGCTGGATGACGACTACGCGTCCAGCAGGCATGCCAGGATCTACCCGGACCGTGACGGCCAGTGGATCGTCGAGGATCTCGGGTCCACCAACGGCACGTATCTCGACCGGACCCGGCTCACCACCCCGACACCTGTTCCGCTGGGCGCGCCGATCCGCATCGGCAAGACCGTCATCGAGCTGCGGAAGTAGTACGACAATGAGCGAGCGGAGCGAGCGAGCCGCCGCGGTCCTGACGACGGACCCGGCCCGGCTCCCGACCGGAGGGTGGGCAGTGTGGCTCGAGACCGGCTGTACCCCGAACCGACGGGCGAGGTGCGCATGAGCTTGTCCCTGCGCTTCGCCGCCGGATCGCACAAGGGCATGATCAGGGAAGGCAACGAGGACTCCGGCTATGCCGGCCCCCGCCTTCTCGCCATCGCCGACGGCATGGGCGGCCAGGCGGCCGGAGAGGTCGCCAGCTCCGAGGTGATCTCCACGCTCGTGCAGCTCGACGACGACGTCCCGGGCTCCGACATCCTCACCTCGCTCGGTACCGCGGTCCAGCGGGCCAACGACCAGCTGCGCGTCATGGTCGAGGAGGACCCCCAGCTTGAGGGCATGGGCACCACGCTCACGGCCCTGCTCTGGACCGGTCAGCGTCTCGGCCTCGTCCACGTCGGCGACTCGCGCGCCTACCTCCTGCGTGACGGCGTCCTGACGCAGATCACCCAGGACCACACCTGGGTGCAGCGCCTCGTCGACGAGGGACGGATCACCGAGGAGGAGGCCACCACCCACCCGCAGCGCTCCCTGCTGATGCGGGCGCTGGGCAGCGGCGACCACGTGGAGCCCGATCTCTCCGTCCGGGAGGTCCGCGCCGGTGACCGCTACCTGATCTGCTCGGACGGACTCTCCGGCGTCGTCTCCCACCAGACGATGGAAGAGACCCTGGCCAGCTACCAGGGCCCTCAGGAGACCATCCAGGACCTGATCCAGCTCGCCCTGCGCGGCGGTGGTCCCGACAACATCACCTGCATCGTCGCCGACGTCCTGGACGTCGACAGCAACGACACCCTGGCCGGGCAGCTCAACGACACCCCGGTCATCGTCGGCGCAGTCGCCGAGAACCAGGCCGCCCAGGCGAACGACGGCCGGGCCATGGAGACACCGGCGGGACGCGCGGCCGGCCTCGGCCGCCCCGTGCCGCCGCCGGCCGGAGGCTTCGGCCCGCCCGGCAGCGGCGACGACATGGGCTACGGCTCCGGACCGGACGGCGCCTTCAACGCGTACGCCGACGACGACTTCGTCAAGCCCCGCAGCCGCCACAGGTGGCTGAAGAGCTCGTTCTACGTCGTACTCGCGCTGGCCGTCATCGGCGGTGGCGTCTACGGCGGGTACCGCTGGACCCAGACGCAGTTCTACGTGGGCGCGAAGGACGACAACGTCGCGCTGTTCCGCGGAATCAGCCAGGACCTCGCCTGGGTGTCCCTCTCGAAGGTCGAAGAGGACACCAAGATCGAACTGAAGTACCTCCCGCCCTACTGGCGCAAGAAGGTCGAGGAGACCATCTCCCAGGGCAACCTCACCGACGCCCGCAAGAAGATCAGCGAGCTCGAAGCACAGGCCTCCGCCTGCGAGAAGGACGCGCAGCGCCGCGCTGCCGAGGCGGACAGCAATGCCGCCAAGGACAAGAGCGAGACCGGCAACGCCTCCGACAGCACGTCAGCCACGTCTCCCGCCAAGGGGACCAAGACCGCGACTCCCACTCCCGGCCCCAGCCTCTCGGAGGAAGAGAAGAAGCTGGCCCTGCAGTGCGGTAAGCAGTAAGCCGTAGGGGGCCTTCAGCACATGAGCGTTGTCACCAACACCACCACCATCGGCGCGATCGACGCGCCGAGCCGCCGTAACACCGAGCTGGCGCTGGTCGCCTTCGCCGTTCTGATCTCGGTGTTCGCGTACGCCAACGTGGGCCTCGCCCTCAACGGCGAACTGCCCGCCGGCATGCTCGGGTACGGGCTCGGCCTCGCTCTGCTCGGCGGAATAGCTCATCTCGCCGTCCGCAGATTCGCCCCGTACGCGGACCCGCTGCTGCTGCCGCTGGCGACGCTGCTGAACGGGCTGGGTCTGGCGTTCATCTGGCGCCTGGACCAGTCGGAACGCTTCCAGGCACTCAAGACGTTCGCTCCCGCGGCCTCCAAGCAGCTGATCTTCTCCGCCGTCGGCGTGGCCCTGATGGTCGGCGTCCTCGTCGCACTCAAGGACCACCGCATCCTGCAGCGCTACACCTACATCTCCATGGTCGTAGCGCTGATCCTGCTGATCCTGCCGATGTTCTTCCCCGCCGTGAACGGCGCCAAGATCTGGATCAACATCCCGGGCGTCGGCACGATCCAGCCGGGAGAGTTCGCCAAGATCGTCATCGCGGTGTTCTTCGCCGGCTACCTCATGGTCAAGCGAGACGCACTGGCCCTGGCCAGCCGCCGCTTCATGGGCCTCTACCTCCCGCGCGGCCGTGACCTCGGGCCGATCCTCATGGTCTGGGCGTTCTCGATCCTCATCCTGGTCTTCGAGACGGACCTGGGTTCCTCGCTGCTGTTCTTCGGCATGTTCGTCGTCATGCTGTACGTCGCCACCGAGCGCACCAGCTGGATCGTCTTCGGTCTGCTGATGTCCGGGGCCGGCGCCGTCGGTGTCGCCTCGTTCGAACCACACGTGCAGGACCGCGTCACCGCCTGGCTCGACCCGTTCGCGGGCTGGGGCACGATCCCCGCCAGCGAGCAGATGGCCAAGTCCCTGATGGCCTTCGGGTCCGGCGGGACCCTCGGCACCGGCCTCGGTCAGGGAAATTCCGACCTGATCGGCTTCGCCGCCAACTCCGACTTCATCCTCGCCACCGTCGGGGAGGAGCTCGGCCTCGCCGGAATGATGGGGGTCCTGCTCGTCTACGGCCTGATCGTCGAGCGCGGTGTCCGTACGGCACTCGCCGCCCGCGACCCGTTCGGCAAACTCCTGGCGATCGGCCTCTCCGGCTCCTTCGCCATCCAGGTCTTCGTCGTCGCCGGCGGCGTGATGGGGCTCATCCCGCTGACCGGTATGACCATGCCGTTCCTCGCGCAGGGTGGTTCGTCCGTCATCGCCAACTGGGCCCTCATCGGCATCCTGATCAGGATCAGCGACACGGCCCGGCGTCCCGCTCCGGCCCCCGCACCGTCATCGGACGCCGAGATGACCCAGGTGGTCCGACCGTGAACAAGCCGCTCCGCAGAATCGCCATGTTCTGCGGCATCCTCGTCCTCGCCCTGCTGGTCCGCACCAACTACCTCCAGTACGTCCGTGCCGACGAGCTCAACGGGAACGAGCACAACCGCCGCGTCCAGATCGAGCGCTACGCCCACGAGCGCGGCAACATCATCGTCGACGGCGAACCCGTCACCGGCTCGGTCGAGACCACGGACAGCGACTTCACGTACAAGCGCGTCTGGAAGAACGGTCCCATGTGGGCCCCCGTGACGGGCTACTCCTCGCAGGCCTTCGACTCCTCGCAGCTGGAGAGCATCGAGGACGGCATCCTCACCGGTAACAGCGACGACCTGTTCTTCGACCGGACCCTTTCGATGTTCACCGGTGAGAAGAAGAGCGGCGGGAACATCGTCACCACCCTCAACGGTGCCGCGCAGAAGGCCGCCTTCAAGGGGCTGGGCGACAAGAAGGGCGCCGTGGCCGCGCTCGACCCGCAGACCGGCGCCGTCCTGGCGCTGGCCAGCACGCCCTCGTACGACCCCTCGGTCTTCGCCGGCAACTCGATGAAGGACTCCGACGCCCGGCAGAAGCTCCTGGCCGACAAGGACAAGCCGATGCTGAACCGGGCCCTGCGGGAGACCTACCCGCCCGGCTCGACGTTCAAGGTCGTCACGGCCGCAGCGGCGCTGGAGAACGGCCTCTACTCCGACATCGACGCGAAGACGGACTCCCCGCTGCCCTGGCGCCTCCCGCAGTCCACCAACCTGCTGCAGAACGAGGGCAACATCCCCTGCAAGGACGCCTCGCTCCGGGAAGCCCTGCGCTGGTCCTGCAACACCGTCTTCGGCAAGATGAGCGACGACCTCGGCAACGAGAAGATGATCGAACAGGCCGACAAGTTCGGCTTCGACGAAGAGGTCTTCACTCCGGTCCGGGCCGACGCCAGCGTCTACCCGAAGGACAACCCGCCGCAGAACGCCATGGCGGGCATCGGCCAGGCGTCCAACCGTGCCACTCCGCTCCAGATGGCCATGGTGGCGTCCGCGATCGCCAACGACGGCAAGCTCATGCAGCCGTACATGGTCGCCCAACGTCAGGCCCCCAACCTGGACGTCATCTACACGCACGAGAAGGAGCAGCTCAGCCAGCCGCTCTCGGCGGAGAACGCCCAGAAGGTGCAGCAGATGATGGAGACCGTGGTCGAGGACGGCACGGGAACCAACGCGCAGATCGACGGCGTCACTGTCGGTGGCAAGACCGGTACCGCGCAGCACGGCCTCAACAACAGCGAGAAGCCGTACGCCTGGTTCATCTCGTACGCCAAGACCGACAGCGGCTCCCCGGTCGCTGTGGCCGTGGTGGTCGAGGACGGCAACGCCAACCGGGACGACATCTCCGGTGGCGGTCTGGCCGCACCTATCGCCAAGAGCGTGATGAAGGCGGTACTCGACGGAAAGTAGTGACACCCGTCACAACTTCTGTCCACACCAGCACATTGGGATACCGGTCGGATATCAGCTGACGGGTGCGGGCCGACCACGCCGGTAGTGCCCGGTAGCGTATGCCCGGAACAGCGCACCGCCGGACCACACACGGGTGCGGTCGGGACTGACGGAGAGGGCTGGATCAGTTATGGAAGAGCCGCGTCGCCTCGGCGGCCGGTACGAGCTGGGCTCGGTGCTCGGCCGTGGTGGCATGGCCGAGGTCTACCTCGCGCACGACACCCGGCTCGGCCGCACCGTCGCTGTGAAGACGCTCCGGGCCGACCTCGCCCGCGACCCGTCCTTCCAGGCACGGTTCCGCCGTGAGGCCCAGTCGGCCGCCTCGCTCAACCACCCCGCGATCGTTGCCGTCTACGACACCGGCGAGGACTACGTCGACAGCGTCTCCATCCCGTACATCGTGATGGAGTACGTCGACGGGTCGACGCTCAGAGAGCTCCTGCACTCCGGTCGCAAGCTGCTGCCTGAGCGGACCCTCGAAATGACGGTCGGGATCCTGCAGGCACTGGAGTACTCGCACCGGGCCCAGATCGTCCACCGCGACATCAAACCGGCGAACGTCATGCTGACGCGTACCGGCCAGGTCAAGGTCATGGACTTCGGTATCGCCCGTGCCATGGGCGACTCCGGCATGACGATGACCCAGACCGCCGCGGTCATCGGCACCGCCCAGTACCTCTCCCCGGAGCAGGCCAAGGGCGAGCAGGTCGACGCACGCTCCGACCTGTACTCCACGGGCTGCCTGCTCTACGAGCTGCTCGCGGTCCGGCCCCCATTCGTCGGTGACTCACCCGTCGCGGTGGCGTACCAGCACGTACGCGAGGAGCCGCAGCCTCCGAGCAACTTCGACCCCGAGATCACGCCCGAGATGGACGCCATCGTCCTGAAGGCGCTGACCAAGGACCCGGACTACCGCTACCAGTCGGCCGACGAGATGCGCGCCGACATCGAGGCCTGCCTCGACGGCCAGCCGGTCGCGGCAACGGCGGCCATGGGCGCGGCGGGCTACGGCGGGTACGACGCCTACGGCAACGACCAGCCCACCACCGCTCTGCGGGCGGCGGACCCGGGCGGGGCCCCGACCTCCATGCTGCCCCCGATCAATCCGGACGACGGCGGGTACGACGACCGGCCGGGCCGCCGGCGCCAGAAGAAGAGCAACACCTCGACGATCCTCCTGGTCGTCGCAGGCATCCTGGTGCTCATCGGCGCGATCCTGATCGGCCGTTACGTCTTCAGCTCCACCGACAACGGCGGCGGCAAGGTCGACGTACCGAACATGATCGGCTCGACAGTCCCAGAGGCGCAGAGACTCGCGGACAACGCCGAGGTCACTCTCGAGGTCGAATCCAAAGAACCTTGCGAGAACCAGGAGAAGGACAAGATCTGCAGCCAGACCCCGTCCGCGGAGGGGGACGCCCAGATGAATGCGGGCGACATCGTGAAGGTCGTCGTCTCCACCGGTGCCCCCAAGGTCGAGGTGCCGGACGTCCTGGAGAAGTCCGAGGACAGCGCCCGCAAGAAGCTGGAGGACGAGGGCTTCACGGTGAAGGTCACCGCGGTGGAGTCCGACGCGCCCCCGGGCACCGTCACCGAGCAGGACCCCGAGGGCGGCACGAAGGTCGAGAAGGAAACCGAGGTCACGATCACGGTGGCCAAGGAGGCCCTGCTCGATCTGCCGGTCCTCAACCGGACCTACGCAGAAGCGGAATCCCAGCTTCGGGGCATCGGCTTCACCAACATCGTCCGGCAGGACGTCGACTCGGAAGAGCCGAAGGACATGGTCGTCGGCCAGACCCCGGAAGGGCCGAGCAAGCAGGCCAAGGACGCCCAGATCGTCCTGAAGGTCTCCAAGGGCCCGGCAGAGACAGAGCCCGAGCAGGTCACGATCCCGGGTGACATCGTCGGCAAGCGGTACCAGGAGGCGAAGGCCATGCTCGAAGGCCTGGGTCTCGTGGTCGCACTCGCGCCCAACTCGTCCGACAAGCCGAACGCCCTGGTGATGAACGCCGACCCCGGTGCCAACACCCAGGTCCCCAAGGGCCAGACCGTCACCCTCACCACCCTCGGTGGCGGTGGCGGAGGCGGAGGCGGGGACGGCAACATCTTCGGCGGCCCGTCCGGCGGCTCGGCGGACTGACCCGCCCGGCACCGTAGGACAGACACAGGGCCCCGGTCACCTCAACGGTGACCGGGGCCCTCTGGCCGTCGTCCGTGGCGCTACCGCAGCTCCGCCGGCTTCGTGCGGTCCCTGTCCACCTTCTCCGTCCGTACCAGCTCGCCCCACACGATGTAGCGGTACTTCGACGTGTAGACGGGGGTGCACGTGGTCAGCGTGATGTAGCGGCCCGCCTTCTTCACGCCCGACTCCTTGGGCACCGGGGCGATCGCGTCGACGTTGAACTTCGACGTCTCCGGCAGCTCCGCGTAGACCTTGTAGATGTACCAGGTGTCCTTGGTCTCGAAGACGACCGCGTCGCCCGTCTTCACCTTGTCGATGTTGTGGAACTTGGCGCCGTGCCCGTCCCGGTGCGCGGCGAGCGTGAAGTTGCCCTGCGTGTCCGAGGGCAGGGCCGACTTCACGGGGTCCGTGTAGTAGCCGGCGATGCCGTTGTTGAGCGTCTCGGTGTCGGTGCCCTTCTTGACCAGCACCTCGCCGTTCTTCATGGCGGGAACGTGCAGGAAGCCGATGCCGTCCCTGGTGTCCAGGGCCCCCGGGCCGCCCGCCCAGCGGTCGCGGACGGTGTTGCCCTGCTTGTCGGCCTCACGGTCGGCGAGCACATTGGTCCACCACAGCGAGTAGACGACGAACAGACCCAGCACCAGCCCGGCGGTGATCAGCAGTTCACCGAAGAGGCTCACCGCCGTCGCGACGGGATGGCGGCTCCGGCGCCGTACCGGGGTCACCGGCTCGTCGGTGCGCTCTTCGTGCTCGGTCCTCGCTGCCACCGCACCGTCCCTGTCGTGATGATGTTCAGCCGACGAGCGCGTCGGGCTTCCCCTTGCTGCGCGGTCGTTCGTCGACCATTTTGCCCCACACGATCATTCGGTACGTACTCGTGAATTCCGGGGTGCACGTCGTCAGCGTGATGTACCGGCCCGGACCGGCGAATCCGGAACCCGCGGGAACTTCGTCGATCACGGCCACATTGGACGGTGACGTCTGCGGAAGGATGCTGGCCATCTCGTACGTGTAGTAGGCGTCCTGCGTCTCGATCACGATCGGATCGCCCGGTTTCAGCCTGTTGATGTAGCGGAAGGGCTCACCGTGGGTGTTGCGGTGACCCGCCACCGCGAAGTTCCCCTGCTGCGCCGAAGGCATCGCGGTCTTCAGCTCGCCCTCGGCGTAGTGACCGATCATGCCGCGGTCGAGAACCTTCTCCTTGTTGATCCCCTCCGCGATCGGCGCGACCACGTCCAGCTTGGGGATGTGCATGATGGCGAATCCCTGACCAGGTTCGAAGGCACCCGGGCTGCGCTCGCCGTTCGCCCAGTCGTCCTGGATCTTGTTCGTCTCCCGGCCGGCGATCTGGTCGGCGCGGATGTTGGTCCACCACAACTGGTAGGTGACGAACAGGAGCATCAGCACGCCGAACGTGATGAACACTTCGCCGGCGACCCTGCTGGCCACGACAGCGGGGCTGTCCTTGGCCGCACGGGCCGCGCGACGGGCCTCCAGCCGTGACATCGGGGCCGCGGGCTCCGACGCCTCGGACTCCGCGCCACGCCCCGGTTCACTCCGCCGTCTGCCACGCCCCTTGGCCGCCCGCCGGCGCTCGGCCCGGCCGCCTGTCGGCGGGGGTTCGGGGGCGGGCCCCGAGTCCCCGGATCCGGCCGGCCGCGACACGCTGCGCGTATCGGCGGTCCGCAGGGCGACGGTCTCGTCGCTCAGCACCGGAGGGACGTCGGTGAGGGGTTGACCGGCGCCCGGGTCAGGCGCGGTCGACGCAGGGGCCGGGGCAGAGGCCGGCGCAGGGGCAGAGGAAGGCACTCCGGGCGCGGGTATCACCGCCGCGGTCCGTCCGTCGCCCTGGCCAGGGGCCGCTCCCTGGCCCTGGTGCCCGTACCAGTCCCTCTGGTACCCCTCCGGGTCGTACCACTCGCTTGGGGGCTCCGTCGGCCCCTGAACCGCCGTCTGAGGCATCTGCTGGGCCCCGCCGCCGGCCTGATCGGTCTCCGCCCTGAACCAGGGCGAGGTGTGCTGCCCCGGCAGCGGATCGTTCAGCGGATCCACCACCTGCCCCGGCAGCGGATCGTTCAGCGGATCCGCCAGCTGCTCCACCGCCGCCTCGAACGTGCCGTCGGGCTCGTACGCTCCCTGCGCGTACGGGCCTTCCTGCCCGGCGGGGGGGCGGAGTGAGGTCACGCGGCGGCCTTGCCCACCACCGGAGCGAGCCCCGCCGATCTCTCGACGGCGCCCGCGTCACCGCACTGCTCCAGCCAGTTGGCGAGCATCAGGTGACCGTGCTCCGTGAGCACCGATTCGGGGTGGAACTGCACCCCCTCCACCGCGTGTTCGCGGTGGCGCAGGCCCATGATGATGCCGTCGGCGGTGCGCGCGGTGACCTCGAGCTCGGGCGGAACCGTCGCCGGCTCGGCGGCGAGGGAGTGGTAACGCGTCGCCGTGAACGGGGACGGCAGACCGGCGAACACGCCCTTGCCCTCGTGCAGTACGGGGGAGGTCTTGCCGTGCAGCAGCTCCGGCGCCCGGTCCACCACACCGCCGTACGCGACGGCCATCGACTGCATCCCCAGGCAGACGCCGAAGACCGGGACCCCACTCCGCGCGCAGTGGTGCACCATCTCGATGCAGACGCCCGCCTGCTCGGGTGTGCCGGGTCCGGGCGACAGCAGGACCCCGTCGAAGCCGTCGTCGGCGTGTGCCGTGGTCACCTCGTCGTTGCGCACCACTTCGCACTCGGCACCGAGTTGGTAGAGGTACTGGACGAGGTTGAAGACGAAGCTGTCGTAGTTGTCGACGACGAGAATGCGTGCGCTCACTGACCGGCCCCCGCTCCGCTGGTGTCTTCGCCGTCCAACGTCGCATCACCGAACGGAAGCAGCGGCTCCGCCCAGGGGAAGACGTACTGGAAGAGCGTGTAGACAACGGCCAGGACCAGCACGAGCGAGATGAAGCCCCGTACCCATGCGTTGCCCGGCAGGTGCCGCCAGATCCAGCCGTACATGCTGTTGCCTCCATTCGGTACGGCACCAGACTAAACGGCCGGGGCGCAGACGGGGGCCGCCTGTGGAAAGCCGCCTGCCCGGCTCCGTCGCAGCCCTGCACGTACCGCAGGGGAGCCTGTGCGCCCAGGGCGCCCTAGTTCGCCGGCTGTGCGTAATGGAGGTCGACGGTGCCCGAATAGCCGGGAAGCGTCAGCTTGTCATCCTCTTCGACCTTCCATCCCAGCCCGTACGCCTTGACGTACAGCTGGTAGTTCTGGATCGCCGTGGAGTCGTTGAGCGCCTGCCTCAGCTTCCCCCGGTCGCCGACGGCGGTGACCTTGTAGGGAGGTGAGTAGACCCGTCCCTGCAGAATCAGCGTGTTGCCGACGCAGCGCACCGCGCTGGTCGAGATCAGCCGCTGGTCCATGACCTGGATCCCACGGGCCCCGCCTTCCCAGAGGGCGTTGACGACGGCCTGCAGATCCTGCTGGTGGATGACCAGGTCGTTGGGCTGCGGCTCCGGGTATCCGGGGTTGGCGGTGGCGTTCGGCGGGGCGTCGTTCAGCGTGACGGCGAGCGCCTCACCGGTGACTTCCGTGGTGCCCGCGCCCTTCTCCAGCGCCTCGAGTTCGGCGTCCTCGGCGCGGGTGCTCCCGTCGTCGCGCCGGGCGAGGGTGTCGATGTCCGCGCGCACGGAAGCGGTCGATTCGTCCAGCTCCGCGTTCTTCTCGCTCCGCTGCTGAATGAGATCGGAGAGCTTCAGCAGGGAGGAGTCGGTACGGATGTCGGTCCCCTTGGCCGTGTTCGCACTGGTGACGAAGATCAGCCCGGCCAGTGCGAAAACGGCAGTGGTGAGGCCCTGGACCGGCCATCGGGACATGCGCCGGGCCGGGCCTCGAGGAGATTCGGCAGAATTGCTCAACGTACCCTTATCTCCTTAGGCGCCACGGAAGCACTACGCTAACGGACGCCCCGGGGAGGCAGCATTCCCCCTTGCGCCCCGGCGCCAGCCACAGATCCCTGCGCGGTCACGCAGCGCATCGACAGGAGAGTCCCTCGTGCCGAAGTCACGTATCCGCAAGAAGGCAGACTTCACGCCTCCGCCGGCGAAGCAGGCGACGAGCATAAAGCTGACCAACCGCAGTTGGGTGGCGCCGGTGATGCTGGCGCTCTTCCTCATCGGTCTGGCCTGGATCGTGGTCTTCTACGTCACCGAGGGCGACCTGCCGATCGACGCTCTCGGCAACTGGAACATCGTCGTGGGCTTCGGCTTCATCGCCGGTGGCTTCGGCGTCTCCACGCAGTGGAAGTAGCTCTGCCCTGAAGTTACCCACAGAGTTATCCACAGGCGGGGGAAAAGGTCAGACGATCTGTGGATAACCTCCCTCCGAGTTGACGCCGGTGTGACTACACGCTTACGCATCGCGGGCAGGTGTGCCCCTTGTCCTGACTGGTAGAACCCAGTTCAGCGACAAGGGGCACACCTGTTCCACACGTCGTGCACAAGATCCGGCACGCTCTGTGGACAACCGCAACCCCGGAGTAGGGGATTCCGCTCAGGTGAGCACTGCTGTCCTGACGAGGACGGCCGCCACGACCACCACGAGGACCAGTGCACAGGCGCCGTACTGCACAAGATTCCGGCGCTCGCGCGGCGCGTGGACCATGGCTACGGCGATCAGCGCCCCGGCGACGAGGCCACCGACATGCGCCTGCCAGGCGATCGCACCCCATGGGTTGAAGGTGAAGATCAAGTTCACCACGAGGAGCGCGATCACCGGCCGCATGTCGTAGTTCATCCGGCGCATCAGCACAGCCGTGGCGCCCAGCAGACCGAAGACGGCCCCCGAAGCGCCGAGCGAGCCTTGTGCGGGGTCGGCGATCCAATAGGTGAGCGCGCTGCCCGCGAGCCCTGAGAGCAGATAGAGCGCGAGATAGCGGCCACGCCCCAAGGCGGCCTCCAACGGACCGCCGAGCCACCACAGCCCCAGCATGTTGAAGGCGATGTGCCAGACCTCCTGGTGCAGGAACATGGACGTGACCAGCCGGTACCACTGGCCCTCGGCCACTCCTTCGATTCCGGCCGCCGGATCGCCCGAATAGGCACGGCCGAACAACAGCAGATCATCGACCAGCGGGTACCCGGACTGTCTGGCGATCAGGACCGCGGCGAAGACAGCGAGATTGATACCCAGCAGGATCTTGGTGATCAGCCTCGGATCGTCCGCGACGGTGCCGCCCGCCAGGGTCCGAGGGCGGGCCGCCGCAGCGTGATGACCCGTACCGGACCCCTCACGGACGCACTCCGGGCATTGGAAGCCCACCGAGGCCTCGACCATGCAGTCCGTACAGATCGGCCGCTCGCACCGCACACAGCGGATCCCCGTCTCCCTGCCCGGATGCCGGTAACACGTGGGGGGACCGCCCGCAGCCGCGGCCCCGTCCTGGTCCTTCGGCGGCTGCTGCTCCATCGGTCACGGCCCCTTCGGTCCTCGTCCGTGGAGGCGGCACACATGCGGCCGCCCCGCTCGCCCGTTATGTAACAGTACGGACGAGCAGGGCGGTTGGTTCCCCGCGCCGGGGCTGCGGCCTGTCGGGTCAGCGGCCCGCAGACCGGCCGCTCCGCCCGGTCAGCGGGTCTCGATGACGACCGACTCGATCACCACGTCCTGGAGCGGACGGTCGGTGCGCGGGTTGGTCGGAACCGCTGCGATGGCATCCACGACCCTCTCGCCCGCCTCGTCGGCGACCTCGCCGAAGATCGTGTGCTTGCCGGTCAGCCAAGCGGTGGGCGACACCGTCACGAAGAACTGTGAACCGTTGGTGCCCGGGCCGGCGTTGGCCATCGCCAGCAGATACGGCTTGTTGAACGCGAGGTCGGGGTGGAACTCGTCGCCGAACTCGTACCCGGGGCCGCCCGTGCCGTTGCCCAGCGGGTCACCACCCTGGATCATGAAACCGCTGATGACGCGGTGGAAGACAGTGCCGTCGTACAGCTTGCCGGTGGACTTCGCGCCGGTCTCCGGGTTGGTCCACTCACGCTCGCCGGTGGCGAGCTCGACGAAGTTCTTGACCGTCTTGGGCGCGTGGTTCGGCAGAAGCCGGATCGCGATGTCGCCCTGGCTGGTCTTCAAAGTGGCGTAAAGCTGCTCGGCCACGGTCTGCCTTCCGTAAGTCTCCGCTGATGACCACCAGTCTCCGCTGATGACGACCGATCCTCGCACGGAGCGCCCCTCCCCATCCCGGCCATCGCCTCGGGGCGCGCAGCGCTCACCTTGTTGCCCGCTTTCCTGCACCTTTCCCACACTTCCTGTGAGATCGGCGCGCCCACGTACACGACGACACGGAGCGCCCCGACACGAACCATGGCATCGTCGTCGACACGCTCCCCTTGCACCGCATTGTCAGAGAATGACGTTTATGACCCGGATGCCCGTCCCGCATGGCGCTCAAGGCCTCAGCGGGCATGATTTCGAATTGGGTGGATAGGCGGATTACCTACCCGCCACCAAGGAGGAGGATCCCGTGACCCGCATCGACAGCGTGCGCGCCGCAACCTACTCGGCGAAGGACAGCGCGCAGCACGCCGCGGAAGTGGTGGCGCCTTACGCCGACACGGCCAAGGAACAGGCCGCGCACTACGCACAGGAGGCTCGCGCACGGCTCGCACCCAAGGTGTCGAAGGCAGCCGCGCAGGCCCGCGTCCAGTACGGCGCGCATCTCGCACCACGTATCGAACAGGCACTGACCCATGTGCCTCCCAAGGTCGACGAGGCCGCTCACAAAGCCGCCACCCGGACGCGCAGCGCCGCCCGCACCGCCGCGGACTACACCGTGCCGCGTGTCGAGCACGCGGTGGCGGCGAGTCGGCCCATGGCCGAAGAGGCCACCGCCCGCAGCACGGCCGCGCTGGCCGCACTCCGTGGCCAGGTGACGGCCAAGGAGATCCAGAAGCTCGTGAGGAAGCACGAGCGGCGAGCCAAGGCAGGACGGGCGGCCAAGGGAATTATCGTGCTGGGCATCCTGGCCGGCGGAGCATTCGCGGCCTGGAAGTGGTGGGACAAGCAGGCCAACCCGGACTGGCTGGTGGAGCCGCCCGCCCCCACCGAGGTGGGCGACGCGCGTGCTCCGCTGACGTCGGTCGACGGTAGCGGCCGGACCGTGGTCGACCCGGAGGTCCGGGCCGCGCAGGACGACGCCGAAGGCGAATCGGACCAGGCGGACGGCAGCGGCCACGACGGCCGCCCCTGAGGAGTCCACCGCCGGCCCGGCCCGTCCGGGACGGACGCCTGGGAGGGGCACTGGAAGACCTCACGGTCTTCCGGTGCCCCTTCGCCGTTTCACGTGAAACAGAGACGGATCGTTAACAGAGACGGATCGTTAACAGAGGCGGATCGTGAAACCAAGGCGGAGTGCTCTTCGGTTTCACGTGAAACCGAAGAGCACGCGGACCGCACGGCATAGCAGCCGCATGAGCGCGCGGTTCATACAGACAAGCTCAGACCAATGCGCCGAAGGAGACTTCTGCGGCATGGGCGAGAAGCGCGTCATCCCGTTCGGCGTCCTTGATGTCGCGGCGGGAGAGGACGGCGAGGGCAATGGGAGCAGCACCGGGCGGCCAGACGATGGCGATGTCATTGCGGGTGCCGTAGCCGCCCGTGCCGGTCTTGTCTCCGACCTGCCAGCCGTCGGGGGTACCGGCGCGGATGGTGTGGTCCCCGGTGGTGTTGCGCTTGAGCCAGTCGGTCAGCACGGCGCGCTTGTCCGCGGGAAGCGTGGTGCCGAGGACGTATGCGCGCAGGTCGTCGACGAGAGCGCGGGGCGTGCTGGTGTCCCGGAGGTCGCCAGGCACCGCATCACTGAGTGCGACCTCATAGCGGTCGCAGCGGGTGACGTTGTCACCGAGCCCACGCAGGGCGTCCTGCAACCCCCGAGGGCCTCCTAGTTCCCGGAACAGGAGGTTGGCAGCGGCGTTGTCGCTGTAACGGACCGCGGCATCGCACAGCTCACGCACACTCATTCCGGTGGCGACGTGCCGCTCGGTGATCGGCGAGTTACTGATGAGGTCGTCACGGCTGTAACGCACGAGCCGGTCGAGCCGACGGAGCGAGTTCTTGTCCAGTACAGCACCGGCAAGCAGTGCCTTGCAGGTGGAGGCATAGGCGAAACGTTCGTCGGGCCGGTGGGTGACGGTCCGGCCGCTGCCGGTGTCGAGCGCGTAGACGCCCAGTCTGGCGTCGTACTTCTGCTCCAGCTCGGCGAACGCGCGCTCGATACGGGCCTCGGCGGACCTGGCGGCGGAGGGCGTCGAGGTGGGAGACGTGGAAGCGGATGGTGGTGGACCGGATGAAGCCGGGGAGGCGGTGCACCCGGGAAGCGTCAGGGTCGCGATCCCCGCCAGCGTGGTGAATGCGGCACGGCGGGAGACAGGGGTTCGGGGGCTCATGTGGTGCGGTCTTTCCCTTCTGAGGTCTTCGATTCGGCCCGGGTCTGCCTCGGCTCAGCGAGCCAGGTTGCGCAGAAACCGCTCGGCGACCGGGCCTGCGTCGGCGCCGCCGGAACCGCCGTCCTCGAGGAGAACCGCCCACGCGAGGTCGGAGTCACCCTGGTACCCGATCATCCAGGCGTGGGTACGAGGCGGTGTGCCGCTGCCGAATTCGGCGGTTCCGGTCTTCGCGTGGGGTTGCCCGGGCAGGTCCTTGAGCGCGTGGGCCGACCCGGAGGTCACGGTGGCACGCATCAGTTCACGGAGCTCGCGGGCGACACCGCCATCCAGTTCTGCCGGAGCCCGGTACTTCTTCTTCACCACGTCCGGCACCAGCACGGGCTGGTTGAACGTCCCGGTCTTCACGGTGGCCGCGACGGACGCCATCACCAGCGGGGAAGCCTGGATGCGTGCCTGACCGATGGTGGCGGCGGCCTTGTCGTTGTCACTCGTCGTGACGGGGACACTGCCGTCATACGTGGTCGTGCCCACGTCCCAGCTGCCTCCGATTCCGAAAGCCTGGGCCGTGTCGCGCAGGTCGGTGTCGGAGAGCCGGTCGCGGGCGTCGACGAAGTAGGTGTTGCAGGACTGCGTGAAAGCGTCGGCGAAGGTCGAGCCGGACGGCAGCTCGAACTGCTTCTGGTTCTCGAAGCGCTGTCCGTCGACCCGCGCGAACTTCGGACAGGGCGCGGGGCTTTCCGCTTCCATACCGCCTTCCAGAAGGGCCGCTGCGGTGACGACCTTGAAGACGGAGCCGGGCGGGTAGCGCCCTTCGAGGGCGCGGTTGAATCCGCCGGGACGGTTGGCCGCGGCGAGGATATGGCCGTTCCGCGTATCTATGGCGACGATGGCCGCGTGGACCTCGGCCCCGGCCAGAGCATCGGCTGCCGCCTCCTGGACGCGGGGGTCGATGGTGGTGTGCACCGGACGGCCTTCCACCGGGGCGGTCCCGGTGAGCTCCTTGACCGCGCGACCGCTCTGCCGGTCCGCGACCACCAGGGATGTGCCCGCCTTCCCGCCCCCGGACAGGACATCGTCGTAGCGGGCCTCCAGGCCCGATGCGCCCTTGCCGCTGGCCGGGTCGACGGTTCCGACGAGACTTTCCGCTCGGAGCGGGTCGCCCTTGGCATCGAGGACCTGGGCCCTGTTACCGGCGCCCTCGAGTGCGAGCGTCTGGCCCGGCTCCAGCTCCGGATGGACCATCGGCGAAGTGAACTCGACCTTCCACGTGCCCGTTGTGTCGCTCACCTGGGCGTGGGAGCGCCAGGTGACGTCGCCCGCGCCCGGTACCGCCATGGTCACGTCGAAGGGGAAGCGCACCTTCCCTTCCCTCTCCCTCCGGCCCTCGCCGTCGTCGATGGTGGTCCTGGAGGGCTTGAGATTGGTCAGTACGGACGTGAGAAGGGATGCCGCCGCGTCAGGCGTGTCGGTGTAGCTCGCCGCTTTCCGCGCGTCGTGCCCGGCCCACGCGGCAAGGAATGCCGCCAAGGGCTCACGGGCGGAAGCCACTTGCGCGTCTTCTTCATGACCATCGCCGCTCACGAGGTCGAAGACGGCATAGCCCCCTCCGGCCAGCAGGAGGAGGGTCACCACGATGCCGAGCGGTCGCCGCATGCGCCGCGGCGGCGGGGCGGAACTGTTCCGGCTGTCGGTACGCGCCACCGTGTTCTCCGTTCCGGGTCGGGCCTGGTCAGCTCACCGGAGGCGGTCCCCCGGCGGCAGCGGGGGTGCCTGCGCTCGACAGCAGCGTGGCTACGGCCCACCGCATCCGGCCCGGCCTGCCCCCCTTCGGAGTCAAGCCCGCACCCTCGTCGTATGTCGAATACGCTCTTGGCATCACGCTGATTCGCAGGCTGTATCGCTGCACTTCAGGAGGAAGAGTGCTGACGGAACGGCATCTGGAAATCTTCATCGCGCTGGCGGAGGAAGAGCACTTCGGGACTGCCGCCCAGCGAGTGGGCATCACCCAGCCGCCTCTGTCGCAGGGCCTGCGTCGGTTGGAAGCCCTGCTCGGGGTCCGCCTGTTCGACCGCGAGAGAGGGGTCTCCCTCACCGAGGAGGGTGCTCTGCTCCTTCCGCACGCCCGTAGGGCGCTGGCCGCACTCGTGGAACTCCGGGAGACCGGTGCCCGCGAGCACGCCGACGGCAGGCGTCTGCGGCTCGGGCTCACACCCGAAGTGCCGACGACCCTCGCAGCCGATGTGGCGGCCTCACCGGTCCGGGCCGGTGAACGCACGCGGATCGGCATGGTGACGGCAGCGACCTCCGTGCTCCTCAACGACGTGGCGGCCGGGCGGCTCGACATCGCCGTGATCCGCCATCCCTCCGTGCTGCACGGTCTCGCGGCGGGCCGGGTGATCCTGCTGCCGACGTGGATCCTCGCCCCCGCCGGACGCAATGACGCCGGTGACGCCCTGGCGACGCCTCTGCCCGTTGCCGTACGGCCGCGCGCCGAGGCACCCGCGGCCCACGACCTCTTCGTCGACACCCTGGCCAGCCGCGGCCGCCGCGTGGACACCGTGGTGGTCTCCGACGAACGCGCCGGCCTCGCCCTGGTCGCGGCCGGCCAGGCGGTGCTGGTCACGGCGGACGCCACGTTGACGGCGACGGAGGTCGAGCGGAGAACGGCGACGAACCCGCCGCTCCCCCTGCGTCTGCGGGTGACCTGGGACCCGAGGCGTCCGGGTTCGGAGGAGACCGCTGAGACAGCGCGACTGATCGAGGACGCCCTGATCCGGATGGTGGCGAAGTGAGCGGGCGGAGGAGCGGCGGCAGCGCGGAGCGTGTCATCCGCGGCATGTTCGACGACGCGGGTGTCCGGGGCTGGCTGCATGTGGCGGACCTGCACCGTCCGGCGGCCCAAGTGACCATCGATCCCGGCGAGCGGCTCCCCATGGGGTCGGTCTACAAGGTGCCTCTGATGGCCGCCTTCTGCCGGCTCGCGGACGCGGGGCTGATCGACCCGAGTCGCAGGCTGACACTGGAACCCGACGAGCGCGTGCCCGGCCCGACCGGCATCTCGATCCTGCACGACTCCGTCACCCTGTCGCTGCGCGACATGGTGGTGCTGATGATGACCATCTCCGACAACACCTCGGCCGACGCCGTCCTGCGAGAGGTCGGCCCGGACGTGGTCGACGCCATGTGCCGGGATCTGGGCATGCCCGACACCCATATCCACGGGGGAGTCGTCGCCACGTTCAGCCGGCTGGTCGCCGAGACGGGCGCCCCCTCCCTCGACGCGGCCCTGGCGCACGTGGCGGACAACGACACCGTCGTGCCCTCGGGTGTGTACGACCCGGCGTTCAAGGCCTCCACCACGCCGGCGGACATGGCACGGCTTCTACGGGCGATCTGGACCGGACAGGCCGCGTCCGACGATCGCTGTGCCTTCATGCGCGACGTGATGCGCAGGCAGCCGTGGACGCACCGGCTCGCCTCCGGATTCCCCTACGACGACGTCACCGTCTACGGGAAGACCGGCAGCTTCGGGGCCATGCGCCACGAAGCGGGCGTCGTCGAACTCGCGGACGGCAGCACCTACACCGCCGTGGTCTTCACCCAGGCCGCCCGGTCCGACGCCAAGCTGCCACGTGCCGACGCGGTGATCGGCGCCGCGGCCCGGACCGCCGTGGAGGAACTGCGGGGACGTCAGAGCGTCTGACTCCCCGCGATCCCCCAGCTCGAAGGCGCGAACGTCCCGCGCAGGAACACGAAAAGTGCCCTCCGCCCCGCGTTTCGCGGATCGGAGGGCACCGGATGTGGAGCCTAGGAGATTCGAACTCCTGACATCTGCCTTGCAAAGGCAGCGCTCTACCAACTGAGCTAAGGCCCCGGAAAGCGGACACCACAGGACACATGGATGTCGCGACGTCCGTCGCAGAACAGAGTACCGGGTGACCCCCCGAATCCTGCAAAAGGATTGGGGCTCCCGGCCCGCAACCGCTCTCCGTAAGATGCACGACAAGGTTCGCAGCAGCGAAGCCGCAGCGAAGGGGAGACGCAATGGACGCAGCGCAGCAAGAGGCGACGGCTAGAGCCCGGGAGCTCCAGCGCAGCTGGTACGGAGAGCCGCTGGGGGCGCTCTTCCGACGGCTGATAGATGACCTCGGCCTCAACCAGGCACGCCTCGCGGCGGTACTCGGGCTGTCCGCCCCCATGCTCTCCCAGCTGATGAGCGGGCAGCGGGCCAAGATCGGCAATCCCGCGGTCGTCCAGCGGGTCCAGGCACTTCAGGAGCTCGCCGGCCAGGTGGCGGACGGCAGCTTCAGCGCGGGAGAGGCCACCGACCGGATGGAAGAGATCAAGAAGTCGCAGGGCGGCTCGGTCCTGACCAGCACCGGCCAGACCTCCACCACCGGTGGAGCACCCACCGTGCGACGTGTGGTCCGCGAGATCCAGTCGCTGCTGCGGTCGGTCTCGGCGGCCGGCGACATCATCGATGCGGCGGACTCCCTCGCCCCGGCCCACCCCGAGCTGGCAGAGTTCCTCCGGGTGTACGGAGCGGGACGCACCGCGGACGCGGTCGCGCACTACGAAGGCCACCAGAGCTAGAACGGATCCCAGGGCCCCGGGGCGGCAGAGCCGTGGCAGTATCCCGACAGCCGGGGCACGAACCGAAACGGGAACGGGAGCGGGCGCAGCGCAATGGGTGAGGTCTTCGCTGGTCGGTACGAGCTGGTCGATCCGATCGGACGTGGTGGCGTCGGCGCCGTATGGCGCGCATGGGACCACCGGCGCCGCCGGTACGTAGCGGCCAAGGTCCTGCAGCAGAGCGACGCGCACACGCTGCTGCGCTTCGTCCGTGAGCAGGCGCTGCGGATCGAGCATCCGCATGTCCTCGCTCCGGCCAGCTGGGCCGCCGACGACGACAAGGTCCTGTTCACGATGGACGTGGTCAGCGGCGGTTCGCTGGCCCACGTCATCGGCGACTACGGCCCGCTGCCCCCGCGGTTCGTCTGTCTCCTGCTCGACCAGCTGCTGTCCGGGCTGTCCACGGTGCACGCCGAGGGGGTCGTGCACCGCGACATCAAACCGGCCAACATCCTGATGGAGGCCACCGGTACAGGCCGGCCGCATCTGCGGCTCTCCGACTTCGGCATCGCGATGCGCAAGGGCGAGCCGCGGCTGACCGAGACCAACTACGTGGTGGGTACGCCCGGTTACTTCGCGCCCGAGCAGATGATGGGCGCGGAGCCCGATTTCCCGGCGGACCTGTTCGCCGTCGGTCTCGTCGCCCTCTATCTGCTGCAAGGGAAGAAGCCGGACTCCAAGGCGCTGATCGAGTACTTCGCCACACACGGCACCCCGAGCGCGCCCCAGGGGGTGCCGGAACCCTTGTGGCAGGTCCTCGCCGGCCTGCTGCAGCCCGATCCGCACGCCCGTTTCCGTACGGCCACGGGTGCGCGCAAGGCGCTGACGGCGGCGGTCGAGATGCTGCCGGAAGCCGGTCCTGGCGACGAACCGGTGGAGGTGTTCGACCAGATCGGCCCGCTGCCCGCGGGATACGGCCCGGACGGCCCCGTCAGCCCCAACGCTCCCGAAACGCCCGGCAACGGGCCTCAGACGCCCGTACAGGCCGTCGGCGGCGCCATGCCCGCTCCTCAGCCGTACGCGCCGCAGAGCCCCGGACAACAGCCGTACGCGCAGCCGCAGGTGACGCCGGACCAGCAGCCGTACGCGCCGCCCTCGTCGATGTCGGAAACGGGCAGCTTCCATCTCGCGCCGCCCCCGCAGCACCCCGCGTCCCCCTACGCGGGCCCGGGCCTCGCCCAGGCCGTCACGGCACCCGTGTCGTACGGGGCGGCGCCCACCCGCGCCTACACGGCCCAGAACCCGCAGGCCCCGTCGGACGTCGCAGCACGGCCGTCCTCCGCGAAGCGGCCGGGACCGCCCCCGAAGGTGGCGGTCCCGGTCCTGGTGGTGGCGCTGATCTGCTTCGCGGTGGGGATCTGGGCGCTCACCCAGACCTGAGCGTCCTACCAGGCCCGCGGCGGGCCGCCGAGCGGCGGCTGCCCGCCCGCACCCGGTGGCACAGCGGCGGGAACCGCCCGACGCCTGGCCAGCAGGGTCCAGACGCCGAGCCCCAGCACCAGCACGGAACCCGCGCCGATACCCGCCGCGGCCACCATCGTCATCGTGGCGCTCCCGACGGCCTCCGGCGCGCTCTCCCCGCTCTTGGCCATGTCCCTGTCGTCGTCCGTGACCCCGAAGATCCCCGCGTCCCCCTGATAGGGCGACGGCTTGCTCTTGTTGACGACCTTCACCTTGAGCGTCAGCCCGATGGGCTCGTCCCCGTAGTGCTCGGCGACCTCGGGCGAGAGCGTCACCGACAGGTAGTACCAGCCGGCGAACCGCATGGCGCTGACGTCCGCCCCCGCCGCGTAGCGGTTCTCGTACGCCACCGGGGGCAGGGGGTCCAGAGCCACCGAGTTGGGCGCCCCGGAGTACGACAGCATCGCGTTGTCCACATGCCCGCGAGCCGGGTTGTCCAACGCCATCACCAGGGCGTTGCCGAGGTACTCCGTGGACTTCTTGCTGTTGCTCAGCGCGGCCGTGGCGAAGATCTGCTGACCCCAGTCCACGGGCACCCGGTAGAAGCGGGTCTGTCCGGGCGCGATGGAGTCCCGCCATTCACCGGACTCCAGCCCTGTGGCCTCGTAGAAGCTGCTCCCACCGGACCGCTCCCGCTTGCCGGCCGGCGGCACCGGCGAGGCGGAGGACCAGTTCTCCGGCGCCTCGGTCGGCAGCGACTCGCCCTTCTTCAGCGCCGGCTCGGCCTCGAAGCGCAGCTCCAGGCCCCAGGCGTCGGGGGACGAAGTCGCCTTGCTCTCCCGCTCGATCAGCACGTTGTACGTGCCGCCCGCCTGACAGATGGTGCTGTCCTTCTCCACCGTCCGGTGGGCGTACGCGGTGATCGGGCGCGGGAACTCCGCCGACTCGAAGTCCGCGTCCTCGGAACTGCACTGGTTGTCGTCCAGGTCCCTGACGCTGATCGTGATGCCGTCCCCGTAGGCGACCTCTCCGCCTGCCTTCGGTACCGCCACCGCGGAGACGTACGCGTCGGTCGTGTCGTCGAGCTCCAGACGGTAGTAGAGCTTCTGCCCCTGCGCGATGGAGCTCTTGTAGACCGCCCCTGGTTTCAGCTCCGCCGCGTCGGCGTTCGTCTCCGCTCCCTGGACCGATTCCGCCGCGGGATCGAAGGTGTACGCCGCAGGGCCGTCGGCGGCGTGCGCCTGCCCCGGCAACGCCGCCACCGCGCACACCGCCGCGATCGTCGCGAGCGTCACCCGGCCCCTGTTGCGCTGCCTGTTCACGCGTTTCCCCTCGTCGTCTGCGTGCCTGCGCTGCGCCGGCTGCGTACGAGAGCAGGAGCCCGGCGATCAGAGCGACCGCGGCGCCCGCTCCGGCAGCCGTCGCGATGCCGGTCCATCCTGCCCCGCCCGTACCACCGCGTGTCTGCGACCCCCGTCGTATTGCCGCCATCGCCCGTTTCGTGCCCCTGGCCTCGCTGTCAGCGCGGGAGCTCAGCGCTGGGGCCCTGACAGCTCGTTTCCGAGGACCGCCACCCGCAGCACCACGCCGACGCGCGGGTTCTCGGCGATCTCGGCCGCCTTCGCCCCGAGGGGCACGCGATGCAGAAGCCGCCCCCGGCACGCACCGGCCGGACAGTGGGGCGTGCTCGCCACCCTTCCCGTACTCCGGCCGCGACTGCGCGAGGGTGACCCCGCCGGCCGGCCGCGACTCCACGCCGTACACCAGCTCCAGTGGCCGACGGGCGCTGTCGGAGCCCTTCTTGCTCTGCCGTTCGACCACCGCCCCTTGCCTCGGTTCCCTCGCCCTTCAACCGGTGACCACCGGCGGAGAGTTGCGCGGACCGCTGCAGGTGCCGGGCGAGCGTGTCCGCGTCCGGCGCGTCGCAGTAGCACCCGTCGCCCGCCTCCGCGATGCACTCCAACTGCTCCCGGGCCGCCGCCTTCGCCCTACGACGGTGTGTCCCCGCCCTCGTCCGTGCACTCATCGAATCCCCCTCGGGCACCTGCACATCAGCATTTCTTTGCTCATGCAAGCTACTAATTTGCCCAGGTGAACTCAAGGGTGCGGCTGTCACGGTCCCGCGACAGTGGGCCCAGGACAGCAGAAAGCCCCGGCTGCTCGGCAGCCGGGGCTTCTAACAGACTGTTCCGTCTCACACACCTGAACCTGCGGGCACGGAGTCGGTCGCCTCCGTCCACAGATCCTGCTCGGCGCGATCCGCCTGGATCTGGCGGTACACGAGGAGCCCGCCGATGGCGGCCAGTGCGACCAGGAGAAGCTTCTTCACCGCGCGACCTCGTCTTTCCTTGACGTAAGGGACTTCTGCGGCCCGACTATACACACCGGCCGATACCGATCGGTGACCTCCCCGGACCCCCCACACCACCCCTTCCGGACCCCTGTCGGGGCCACCCGCCACCCCTCGGAGCAGCTTTTCCGAGCCGGTTGAACCATAAGAGTGGTGTTCATCGGAAGATCGGCGCACCGGGGGCGTCGATCCCGGTTTCCGGGGGCCGGATCCACATCATCGGAAAGGTAAGCAAACCGGACCACCTGAAAGCGAGGGGCCATGAGCACCTTCAGGGTCAAGAGCATCTGGACCGCCTTCGTCACCGCCTTCTTCGCACTCCTCGCGTCGCTGGGTCTCGCCACCGCCCAGGCCACGGCCGCGGAGCCGACGGTCACGAACCAGCAGCACACGGGTGCCGCCCCGGCAACTCCGACCACCCCGTCGGTGCGATGGACCCTTCCGCGTGACAGGTCGCTGCCACCCACGATGAAGCAGCGCATCCGCGCCGAGGCGCACGGCTCCTCGCCGGCCACCCGCCAGCTGTCCGCCGACACCACGGACGTCTCGCGGACGACGAACAGCACCCACTCCACCCACGGCGCGACACCCGCCGGGGACTCAGCCCCGCTGCCACCCTGAGGGCCCCGCTGACGCCACCCAGGCCCCTGGTCCGGTTCACACCGGCGGGGGCCTTTTCCGTGCGCCCGTACGTACTCTGCGGCGGCGGGTGCGCACGGCGTCCGCCTCGCACAGGTGGACCCGGCACAGAGCACGGGGCACCCGCACCCGCACCCGCACCCGCACCCGCACCCGCACCCGCACCAAGCCGTACATGCCGAAGGCCCCCCACCGTTTCCGGTGAGAGGCAGGAGTCGCCCCCAACTACGCCGATGCACCGCCTCGTTCCTGGGCGGTTGCGTCAGAAGATCGGCGTCTGCGCCTGGATTTCGGCGAGACCTTCTTCCATGGTCAGCGACGGCAGCACGCGGACGCGATTCCATTGAGGGAGGCGAGCCTCCAGCAGGAAGCGGTCGACGTTCTCGACCTTGTCGGACTGTACGACCGCGACGATCGTGTGCTCACGGTTGACGAAGGGACCGGCCACGATGTCGACGCCCGCCTTCTGGGCGAGGCCCGGCATGTCGGGAGCGGTCTTGAGCATCAGGTCGCGCGTCGCCGCGTTGGCCGTCGGACAGACTTCCGCATCATGGGTCGCGAGCAGGACAAAATGCATCTCAAGGCTCCCTTTTCACTCGAGGATCCTTTATTTCAGGCTAAGTCGTCCGGAATTGCTCCGCGAGTGCAGCAAAGAGGCCGATCGCTGCACCACCCGGTCCCGGCCTCAGCCCTGGCGAGCGACCATGACGGTGAGCGGGAAGCCGTGACGATGCTCGCGGAGCTTCTGGAAGATCCACTGACCGGCTGATGTCAGCCGTACATGCCGAAGGCCCCCCACCGTTACCGGTGAGGGGCCTTCGTGCTGGTGGGGCTAACAGGATTTGAACCTGTGGCCTCATCCTTATCAGGGATGCGCTCTAACCAACTGAGCTATAGCCCCGCCGCGCTGCTGCGCTGACTTCTGAAGATTAGCGCACGTCGGGGCCAGTCCCAAAATCGATACCCGGCGTCCTACTCGTCCTCGGCGAGAGTGAGCTCCACGCCACCCACGAAGCCCGCCGACAGGTTGTAGATGAACGCGCCCAGCGTCGCCAGCGCGGTCGCCAGCACCACGTCGATCACCGCGATGACCGACGTGAAGATGAGGACCCGCGGCAGCGACAGGAACGACTGCAGATCGAAGCCGTTGCTCTCGTTCGATCCGGTGGCCTCACTGATGGTGCCGCCCACGGTGGAGAAGACGCCCATCGCGTCCATCACCATCCACAGGACGGCGGCAGCGACCACCGTGCAGATCCCGAGCGCGATGGAGAGCAGGAAACTGACCTTCATCACCGACCACGGATCGGCCTTCGCCACCCGCAGACGCGCCTTACGGGTACGCGGAGTGGTCCGCGCCCCCGTCCGGGGCAGCCGGGTCGCCTGCGTGCCGCCTGCGCCCTGTACACCGCCCTGTGTGTCTCCGCCCTGCGTACCGCCCGCAGGCGACTGGTACGCCTGGGGCGGGTGGTAGGGCCCCTGGGCCGCTGCGGGCTCCCGCTCACCGGGCAACGGCCCGGTCGCGTACCCCTCGTACTGCGGCTGAGGTCCCCGAGTGTCCGTCACAGTGCCCCCTTGGGAGTCCGTGGCAGGGCCACGGGCACCGTTCGCTCCAGCTCCGGAAGCGGCCGAACCGGCGCCCGTGGCTCCACTCACGCTCTACTCCTCGTGCTCCCCTGCCGAGGGCTCCGTGCCCTCGACTGTGCCCTCGACCACGTTCTCGGCATGGGCCTCGACCGTGGCGCCTTCGGCCTCTTCGATCCCGTCGACCTCTTCGGCCTCACGACCGGCCTCGGCGTTGCGCGCGATACCGACGACGGCATCACGCTTGCCCAGATTGATCAGTTGGACGCCCATGGTGTCACGGCCCGTCTCCCTGACTTCATTGACTCGCGTACGAATCACACCGCCGCCGAGCGTGATGGCGAGGATCTCGTCCGCTTCCTCCACCACCAGCGCGCCGACCAGCGAACCACGGTCCTCGACGATCTTGGCGGCCTTGATACCCAGACCGCCACGACCCTGGACGCGGTACTCGTCGACAGCGGTCCGCTTCGCATACCCGCCGTCGGTGGCAGTGAACACGAACGTACCGGGCCGGACAACATTCATCGACAGCAGTTCGTCGCCCTCGCGGAAACTCATGCCCTTCACGCCCGAAGTGGCACGCCCCATCGGGCGCAGCGCGTCGTCCGTCGCGGTGAACCTGATCGACTGTGCCTTCCTGCTGACGAGCAGCAGATCGTCCTCGGCCGACACCAACTCGGCGCCGATCAGTTCGTCGTCGCTGCCGTCCTGGGTCTCCCGCAGGTTGATCGCGATGACACCACCCGACCGCGGGGAGTCGTAGTCCTTCAGCGCGGTCTTCTTCACCAGACCGCCCTTCGTGGCCAGGATCAGATACGGCGCGGCCTCGTAGTCGCGGATCGCCAGGATCTGTGCGATCTGCTCATCCGGCTGGAAGGCCAGCAGGTTGGCGACGTGCTGGCCACGCGCGTCCCGGCCGGCGTCCGGCAGCTCGTACGCCTTGGCCCGGTAGACCCGGCCCTTGTTCGTGAAGAACAGCAGCCAGTGGTGCGTCGTCGACACGAAGAAGTGGTCGACGATGTCGTCTTCCCTGAGCTTCGTGCCGCGCACGCCCTTGCCGCCGCGCTTCTGCGAGCGGTAGTCGTCCGTCTTGGTGCGCTTGACGTAGCCGCCGCGCGAGATGGTGACGACGATGTCTTCCTCGGCGATGAGGTCCTCGATCGACATGTCGCCGTCGAAGGGCACCAGCTTGGAGCGCCGGTCGTCGCCGAACTTGTCGACGATCGCCGCCAGTTCCTCGCTGACGATCTGACGCTGGCGCGCCGGCGAGGCGAGGATCTCGTTGTACTCGTTGATCTTCGCCTGGAGCTCGTCGTGCTCAGCGGTGATCTTCTGGTGCTCCAGCGCGGCCAGGCGGCGCAGCTGCATCTCCAGGATCGCGTTCGCCTGGAGCTCGTCGATCTCCAGCAGGCCCATCAGGCCCTCGCGCGCGATCTCCACGGTGTTGCTGCGCCGGATGAGCGCGATGACCTCGTCGATCGCGTCCAGTGCCTTGAGCAGGCCGCGCAGGATGTGCGCCCGCTCCTCGGCCTTGCGCAGCCGGAACCTCGTACGCCGGACGATGACCTCGATCTGGTGCGTCACCCAGTGCCGGATGAACGCGTCGATCGACAGCGTGCGCGGCACCCCGTCGACGAGCGCCAGCATGTTCGCGCCGAAGTTCGACTGCAGATCGGTGTGCTTGTAGAGGTTGTTCAGCACGACCTTGGCGACCGCGTCACGCTTCAGTACGACGACCAGCCGCTGACCCGTGCGCGAGGACGTCTCGTCACGGACGTCCGCGATGCCGCCGACCTTGCCGTCCTTCACCAGGTCGGCGATCTTCTGCGCGAGGTTGTCGGGGTTGGTCTGGTACGGAAGCTCCGTGACGACCAGGCACTGCCGGCCCTGGATCTCCTCGACCGCCACCACCGCGCGCATCGTGATCGAGCCACGCCCCGTGCGGTACGCCTCTTCGATGCCCTTGCGGCCGACGACGAGCGCGCCCGTCGGGAAGTCCGGTCCCTTGATCCGCTCCAGCAGAGCGTCCAGGAGCTCCTCGTGCGAAGCCTCCGGGTGCTCCAGGTACCACTGCGCACCCGCGGCGACCTCGCGCAGGTTGTGCGGCGGGATGTTGGTGGCCATACCCACCGCGATGCCTGCCGAGCCGTTGATCAGCAGGTTCGGGAACCGGGCCGGCAGAACGACCGGCTCCTGGTTGCGGCCGTCGTAGTTGTCCTTGAAATCGACGGTCTCCTCGTCGATGTCCCGGACCATCTCCATGGACAGCGGCATCATCTTGCACTCGGTGTACCGCATGGCCGCGGCCGGGTCGTTGCCCGGGGAACCGAAGTTGCCGTTGGAGTCCACCAGCGGCATGCGCATCGACCAGTGCTGTGCCAGTCGCACGAGCGCGTCGTAGATCGAGGAGTCGCCGTGCGGGTGGTACGTACCCATGACGTCGCCGACGACACGGGCGCACTTGTAGAAGCCCTTCTCGGGCCGGTAGCCGCCGTCGTACATCGCGTACAGCACCCGGCGGTGGACGGGCTTCAGACCGTCCCTCACGTCGGGCAGCGCTCGCGACACGATGACGGACATCGCGTAGTCGAGGTAGGAGCGCTGCATCTCCGTCTCGAGCCCCACGGGCTCGACACGCATGCCCACGCCCGGGACAGCGGGTTCCTCTTCGGGCATCACAGGGGTGTTCTCGTCGGCCATTGCTGGTCAAAGTCCTTTCGCGCTGCGGCTTGCTTGTACGGCCGACTCAGATGTCGAGGAAGCGGACGTCCTTGGCGTTGCGCTGGATGAACGAGCGCCGTGCCTCGACGTCCTCGCCCATCAGCACCGAGAACAGGTCGTCGGCCTGCGCCGCGTCGTCCAGCGTGACCTGGCCCAGCACACGGTGGTCGATGTCCATCGTGGTGACGCGCAGCTCCTCGGCGTTCATCTCACCGAGGCCCTTGAAGCGCTGGATCGAGTCTTCCTTGATCCGCTTGCCGTTCTGCTTGCCGAGCGCCACCAGGGCGTCGCGCTCGCGGTCCGAGTACGCGTACTCGAAGTCGTCGCGGCCCCACTTGATCTTGTAGAGCGGCGGGCGCGAGAGATACACGTGCCCGGACTCGACCAGCGGCCGCATGAAGCGGAACAGGAACGTCAGTAGCAGGGTGTTGATGTGCTGGCCGTCGACGTCGGCGTCCGCCATCAGGATGATCTTGTGATAGCGGAGCTTCTCGATGTCGAAGTCCTCGTGGACCCCGGTGCCGAAGGCCGAGATCAGGGCCTGGACCTCGGTGTTCTGCAGGATCTTGTCGATCCGGGCCTTCTCGACGTTCAGGATCTTGCCTCGGATCGGCAGGATGGCCTGGTACATCGGGTTACGGCCGGACTTCGCCGAACCACCGGCGGAGTCACCCTCGACGATGAAGATCTCGCACTTCGTCGGGTCGTTGGACTGGCAGTCGCTCAGCTTGCCGGGCAGCGAGGCGCTCTCCAGGAGCCCCTTGCGCCGGGTGAGGTCACGCGCCTTACGGGCCGCGACACGGGCCGTGGAGGCCGCGATGCCCTTGCGGATGATGTCGGCGGCCTCGTTGGGGTTCCGGTCGAACCAGTCCGTCAGCTGCTCGTGGACGACCTTCTGGACGAAGGTCTTCGCCTCGGTGTTGCCCAGCTTGGTCTTCGTCTGGCCCTCGAACTGGGGCTCGCCCAGCTTCACCGAGATGATCGCCGTCAGACCCTCGCGGACGTCCTCACCGGTGAGGTTGTCGTCCTTCTCGCGCAGCAGCTTCTTGTCGCGCGCGTAGCGGTTGACCAGCGAGGTCAGCGCCGCGCGGAAGCCCTCCTCGTGCGTACCGCCCTCGTGCGTGTGGATCGCGTTGGCGAAGGAGTAGACCCCCTCCGTGTACTGCGTGTTCCACTGCATGGCGATCTCGGCCGAGAGGAGTCGCTCCTTGTCCTCGGCCTCGATGTCGATCACCGACTGGTGAATGAGGTCTCCCTTGCGGGAGTTCAGGTACTTGACGAAGTCGACGATGCCGTTCTCGTAGTGATACGTGACCGTGCGGGTCGACTCCTCGTCGGGGACGTCGACCACCTCGGCGCTGTCCGCGCCCGCCGTGGCCCTCGCCGCCTCGCGCTCGTCGGTGAGCTTGAGGGTGAGCCCCTTGTTGAGGAACGCCATCTCCTGGAAGCGGCGCGAGAGGGTCTCGAAGGAGTAGTCGGTGGTCTCGAAGACGTCTCCGTCGGCCCAGAAGGTGACGGTCGTGCCCGTCTCCTCGGTGGCCTCGTGACGGGCCAGCGGGGCTGTCGGGACACCGAGCTTGTAGTCCTGGGTCCAGCGGTAGCCGTCCGTCTTGACCTCCACCGCCACCCGTGTGGACAGGGCGTTGACGACGGAGACGCCGACGCCGTGCAGACCGCCGGAGACGGCATAGCCGCCGCCGCCGAACTTGCCGCCGGCGTGCAGCACGGTGAGGACGACCTCGACGGCCGGCTTGCCCTCGGACGGCACGATGCCGACCGGGATACCGCGGCCGTTGTCGATCACACGTACCCCGCCGTCGGCGAGGATCGTGACGTCAATGGTGTCCGCGTGCCCGGCCATGGCCTCGTCGACCGAGTTGTCGACAACCTCTTGCACGAGGTGGTGGAGACCGCGCTCACCGGTTGACCCGATGTACATACCGGGTCGCTTGCGGACCGCGTCCAGGCCTTCGAGCACGGTGATCGCGCTGGCGTCGTACGAGGCGGTCACCTCGCCGTGCTCACCGGCTGTGGACGGGATGTTCTCGTTGGGGTTGCCGGAATCGGCCACGAAGCGCCCTTTCTGGCACAGCACAGGCCGTTCTCCGGCAGGCGGGAGCGGCTGCGTCGTTCGGCTTGTATCGACGACTCCCGCGAGGAAGCGGGATTGTCCATCAGTCTACCGGTAGCGCCGACATGAATGGGGGTTTGCCGGTGCCTGAGTACGCATGTGCCGCCCTGAATGAGCGGCTGACGACTCCCCATATTCGGGAAGGGGCCCCGGGAGGCTCACGAGGGCATTGCGCGCTTCGGCCTGTCAACCTCCCGCTACGGTGAGGGACGGTCCGAGCTCCGCGCGCGACGCGGATCCCTACTTATCCACACAGACCGGAAAGGCCAGGTCCTCGGCAAATCACGACATAAGCGGGTGGAACGCCCTCGGGCCATCCTCGGCGTGGACCGGTACCGGAAGGCCTCGGCGGAGGAAAAGGCCTGCTCAGCCGTAGGTGTCGCCGGGTCCCTTACTCCCGGGCGTCCGGAGCGGGCCGAATGTGCGCTGTGGACCGCCGGGGCCGAGCACCTTGATCATCCGTACGGTGCCGTGGCCCAGATCCGTGTTCAGCCGGGCCACCAGCTGAGGCGCCAGCAACCGCAGCTGTGTCGCCCACGCCGTCGAATCGCACTGCACGGTCAGAACCCGCTCGGCCGGATCCTCGTCGTACCGCACCGGCACGCAGTGATTGGCCAGATCGCCACCGACGATCTGCGGCCAGCGGCCCATCACACCCCCGACGGCCGCCGGGGTCTCCCAGCCCCGCTCGGTGATCAGCCGGTTGATCGCCGAACCCAGCGGCAACGGGTCACGGCCGTCGGACCGGGCGCCCGACCGCAGACCGCCGCCTCGCCTCGCCTGCTTCTTCTGCTGCGCCGCGGCGCCCCGGGCGCGGGCCTGCTCCTTCGCCGCCCGCAGGGCCACGCGCGCCAGGTCCACGCCCGACACGTCAGGTTGCTTCACCGGCCCCGGCGTGGGCCCGGCCTGCTCGTCCGCACCGCTCACAGCCGCTCCACCGCCCCGGCGGACACCGCATACCGCGCCCCGGCCAGCACACCCGGTACGTCGTCGTCCACAGCGGCCGTCACCAGCACCTGCTCGCCGGGAGCCACCAGCTCCGCCAGCCGCTCGCGGCGGCGCGCGTCCAGCTCGGCGAACACGTCGTCGAGCACCAGCACCGGCTCGTTGCCCTCGGTGCGGAGCAGGTCGTACGAGGCCAGCCTCAGTGCGAGGGCGTACGACCAGGACTCGCCGTGGCTCGCGTACCCCTTCGCCGGCATGCCGCGCAGGCCCAGCACCAGATCGTCACGGTGCGGTCCGACCAGCGTCACGCCGCGCTCGATCTCCTGTTTGCGTGCCTGCACCAGCGCGGCCATCACCTGCTCGTACAACTCCTCGCGATTGCGCGCGGGCTCCACATCGGCGCCGACCGAGCTGCGGTACTCCATCGTCACCGGCCCACCGCCGGGGGCCACGTCCGCGTACGCCTTGTCCGCCAGCGGCTGCAGGGTCGCGATCAGGTCGAGCCGCTGCGCCAGCAGCTCCGCCCCCACCCGGCCCAGGTGCTGGTCCCACACGTCGAGCGTGGACAGATCCATCGACCGGCCACCGTGTCTGCGGGCCATGGCGGCGGACTTCAGCAGGGTGTTCCGCTGCTTCAGCACCCGCTCGTAGTCGGAGCGGACTCCTGCCATGCGGGGGGAGCGCGCCGTGATCAGCTCGTCCAGAAAACGCCGGCGCTCGCCCGGGTCACCCTTCACGAGCGCCAGGTCCTCCGGAGCGAAGAGCACCGTCCGCACTATCCCCAGGACGTCACGGGGCCTGACCTGCGACGACCTGTTGATACGGGCCCGATTGGCGCGGCCCGGATTGAGCTCCAGCTCGATCAGCTGCGAGCGCTCGCCCTGGGTGACCGCAGCGCGTACGACGGCGCGTTCCGCGCCGATCCGCACCAGGGGGGCGTCGGACGACACCCGGTGGCTGCCGAGCGTGGCGAGATAGCCGACCGCCTCCACCAGATTGGTCTTGCCCTGGCCGTTGGCCCCCACGAACGCGGTGACGCCCGGGTCGAGAGGAACCTCGACCCGGGCGTACGAGCGGAAGTCGGCCAGCGAGAGATGCGTGACGTGCATGGTCGCCGACCCTTCCGACTGCGTGCTCTGCTGTGTGCCGTTGTGCCGCGGGCCGTCCGCTCCCGCGGCCCGCAGTCCTACTTCTTGTTCTCGACCGCGTGGCCGCCGAACTGGTTGCGCAGCGCGGCGATCATCTTCATCTGCGGGGAGTCGTCCTGGCGCGAGGCGAAACGCGCGAACAGGGACGCGGTGATCGCGGGCAGCGGCACCGCGTTGTCGATCGCGGCCTCGACCGTCCAGCGGCCCTCGCCGGAGTCCGCGGCGAAGCCACGGAGCTGGTCGAGGTGCTCGTCGTCGTCCAGCGCGTTGACCGCCAGGTCGAGCAGCCAGGAACGGATGACCGTGCCCTCCTGCCAGGAGCGGAAGACCTCGCGCACGTCGGTGACGGAGTCGACCTTCTCCAGGAGCTCCCAGCCCTCGGCGTAGGCCTGCATCATGGCGTACTCGATGCCGTTGTGGACCATCTTGGCGAAGTGGCCGGCGCCGACCTTGCCCGCGTGGACGGAACCGAACTCACCCTCGGGCTTGAGGGCGTCGAAGACCGGCTGGACCTTCTCGACGTTCGCGGCGTCGCCGCCGTACATCAGGGCGTAGCCGTTCTCCAGGCCCCAGACGCCACCGGAGACGCCGCAGTCGACGAATCCGATGCCCTTGATGCCCAGCTCGACGGCGTGCTTCTCGTCATCGGTCCAGCGGGAGTTCCCACCGTCCACGACGACGTCGCCCGGGGAGAGCAACTCGGCCAGCTCGTCGATGGTGGACTGGGTCGCGGCACCTGCCGGGACCATCACCCACACGACGCGCGGACCCTTGAGCTTGCCCACAAGCTCTTCGAGGCTGTGGACATCGGCGACGTCCGGGTTGCGGTCGTAACCGATGACCGTGTGCCCTGCGCGGCGGATGCGCTCGCGCATGTTGCCGCCCATCTTGCCGAGGCCGACGAGACCGAGCTCCATCAGAGATTCCTTAAGCGTTGTGCCGATTCGTACCCAGGACCGAGCCTACGCCCGGCCGGAACAGCACGGCGGGGTGCAGCACGGTGGGCCCGCTCTGCGCTGAGCCTGCCCGCCGGAAACTGCCGATGACAGGAACGACCGCCGGATCAGCCGGAGAGGCGGACCGGCATGATCAGGTACTTGTACGAGTCGTTCGCCTCGGCGTCGACGGCCGCCCGGCCACTGAGCAGGGCCGGCTTGGTCGACGTCGTGAAGGAGAGCTGGGCGACCGGGGAGTCGATCGCGCTGAGCCCGTCCAGCAGGAAGGTCGGGTTGAAGGCGATCGAGATGTCGTCGCCCTCGAGCACGGCGTCGACACGCTCCACAGCCTGTGCGTCGTCGCTGGAACCGGCCTCCAGGATCAGCACGCCCTGCTCGAAGCTGAGCCGCACCGGGGTGTTCCGCTCGGCGACGAGGGCCACACGCTTGACGGCCTCGACGAACGGGGCGGTCTCGATGACCGCCACCGAGTTGAACTCGGTGGGGAACAGGGTCCGGTACTTCGGGAGGTCGCCTTCGAGCAGCCGCGTGGTCGTGCGGCGTCCCGCGCCCTCGAAACCGATGAGCCCTTCACCCGCACCCGAGCCGGACAGCGCCAGCGTCACGGTGTCACCGCTGGTCAGTGCCTTGGCGGTGTCCAGGAGCGTCTTGGCGGGCACCAGGGCCACGGCCGAGGCGTCGGGGTTCTCCGGCTTCCACAGGAACTCACGGACCGCGAAGCGGTAGCGGTCGGTCGAAGCGAGGGTGACGGTCTCGCCCTCGATCTCGATCCGGACGCCGGTCAGGACCGGCAGGGTGTCGTCACGCCCGGCCGCGATGGCGACCTGTGCCGCGGCGGAGGCGAAGACCTCACCGGGGACGGTGCCCGTGGCGGTCGGCATCTGCGGAAGTGCCGGGTACTCCTCCACAGGCAGGGTGTGGAGTGTGAACCGCGAGGAGCCACAGACCACCGTGGCCCGTACACCGTCCGTGGAGATCTCCACCGGCCTGTTCGGCAGGGCCCGGCAGATGTCGGCGAGCAGCCGGCCGGAGACGAGCACCGTGCCGTCCTCCTCGACCTCCGCGTCCACGGAGACCTTGGCCGAGACCTCGTAGTCGAAGCTCGAGAAGCTGAGGGCGCCGTCCTCAGCCTTCAGCAGAAGGCCCGCAAGAACGGGCGCCGGCGGACGGGCCGGGAGGCTTCGTGCCACCCAGGCCACCGCCTCCGCGAGTACATCGCGCTCCACCCGGATCTTCACCGGAACCGCCTCCTGCTGTTGCTCGCTCGCCCTGCTGGCCTTCGTCGTCTGAACGGGGCTCCCAGCGAAGGGCTGGGGTGGCCACCGGGGTCCAGTCTGACGTACGGCACCGACACTCGTTGCTGCTCGGGGTCAAGTCGCGCCAAGAGGTTCGCCGAGCTCGCGGCTCGAGTTGTGCACAGGCCCCACTTCGAAGCGGATTCCTGACTAACTCTGAGTGGTAGTAGTAGTAGGCCCTGTGGAAACCGTGGATAACGTCGTCTTTGCAGGTCAGACGCTGTTTTTTGTCCACCGACCCTGTGGGTGGCACCGGTGGACAACCAGGCGTTTCTGTGGACACGCGAAAGTTCTGCACACCCGATGCACAGGGCAGGGTGACTTCTCCCCAGGGCTGTCCCCAGCTTTACCCACGTTCCCCACAGCTCAACCGAGGCCCCTTGTGTGACGCCTTTCACTCTCGGCAGTGAAAGCGGGTGTTGTGTTGCCGAACAGTGGACAGGGGTGTGGAGAAGCTGGGGACAACAGGGGCCCGCCTGTGGGCCGACGGTGGACAACGTCATCGCGACCCTGTGGACGAAATCTCTGTCCACAGGCTGTGGATGATCGTTGACCACAAATCCCCAGGCATGTGACCTGGCCTGATGGAGTATCGACAGTCGGCCCTGTGGACGCAATCTGGACAACTTCGCAGTCCCCAGGCTGTGGACGCCGGATTTCTCGTTCTTCTGTGGAGAAGGGCTGGTCCGAGGCCCGTATTCGAACACTGCGCAGGGCCTGAGCCCTCCCGCAGGCCGTGGACCTGACCGGGACCGGGTGCACGGAGTGGCCCCGGAGGCCGCCCGAGGCCCGTTGCGCGCCGGTTTCTGGAGCCCGCTCCCAGCAGTCCCGGACGAAGAAAGGGCGCCCCGTGAGGACGTCGTACGGTCCTCGCGGGGCGCCCAGGGCGCGCTGTGCGGCGGTCTGGCCGCGCTTGGGGCCTCAGCCGTTCTTGATGCGGTTGGTGAGCTCGGTGACCTGGTTGTAGATGGAGCGCCGCTCCGCCATCAGGGCACGGATCTTCCGGTCGGCGTGCATCACCGTGGTGTGGTCGCGTCCGCCGAACTGGGCGCCGATCTTGGGCAGGGAGAGATCTGTCAGCTCGCGGCACAGATACATGGCGATCTGGCGCGCGGTCACCAGGACGCGGCTGCGCGAGGATCCGCAGAGATCCTCCACCGTCAGTCCGAAGTAGTCCGCGGTCGCCGCCATGATGGCCGGCGCGGTGATCTCGGGAGCCGAGTCCTCGCCGCCCGGGATCAGGTCCTTGAGCACGATCTCGGTCAGGCCGAGGTCCACCGGCTGCCGGTTCAGGCTCGCGAAGGCGGTCACACGGATGAGAGCTCCCTCCAGCTCGCGGATGTTGCGCGAGATGCGGGAGGCGATGAACTCGAGTACCTCCGGAGGGGCGTTGAGCTGCTCCTGCACGGCCTTCTTGCGGAGGATCGCGATACGCGTCTCCAGCTCCGGCGGCTGCACATCGGTGGTGAGGCCCCACTCGAACCGGTTGCGCAGCCGGTCCTCGAGGGTCACCAGCTGCTTGGGCGGACGGTCAGAGGACAGCACGATCTGCTTGTTGGCGTTGTGCAGGGTGTTGAAGGTGTGGAAGAACTCCTCCTGCGTCGACTCCTTGCTCGCCAGGAACTGGATGTCGTCGACCAGGAGGATGTCCACGTCGCGGTAGCGCTTGCGGAAGGTGTCGCCCTTGCCGTCGCGGATCGAGTTGATGAATTCGTTCGTGAACTCCTCGGAGCTCACGTACCGCACCCGGGTGCCCGGGTAGAGGCTTCGCGCGTAGTGCCCGATGGCGTGCAGCAGGTGGGTCTTGCCGAGCCCCGACTCGCCGTAGATGAAGAGGGGGTTGTACGCCTTCGCCGGGGCCTCCGCGACGGCGACCGCCGCCGCGTGCGCGAAGCGGTTGGACGCCCCGATCACAAAGGTGTCGAAGAGGTACTTCGGATTCAGCCGGGCGTGCGGCTCACCGGTGCCGGGCGGGGGCGCGGACTGCGTGCCCATGGGGCCGCCGCCGTTCCTGCCGGTTCCGGGGCCGCTCTGGCGGTGCTGCGGCTGCTGGTCCTGCAGATCGTGGCGGTCGCGGCTGTCCCGCGGCTCGTAGCCCTGGTGCTCGGGCGGCTGCGGACGGTAGTCGTGCTGCGGCTGCTGAGGGCGGGGGCTCGCGTACGGGTCGCGGTCCTGGTACCCGCCGTGGCGGGGCTGCCAGGAGAGGTCCTCCTGGACGCGCGGCCAAGCGCCTGGCTCGGGACGGTGCTGCTGGTAGTCCGGGTAGGCGGGCCGGGCCGTAGGCATGCCGTCGTCGGAGGACCGGGGGCCGTAGTTGTCGTATCCGTCGTTACGCGAGGGCTCGTCGTGCTGAGGCCCCTGGTAACGGTGGGACTGCTGCCCCTGGTGGGGCTGGTGCATGGGGGGCGCCGGCGGAGCGGGAGGCTCGCCGGCGGAATCGTCGACGGTGATCGCGATCCGGATCGGGCGTCCGCACTCACGGGTGAGCGTTTCGCTGATCAGCGGTGCGAGCCGGCCCTCGAGGACACGCTTGCCCCACTCGTTGGGTACGGCCAGCAGCGCGGTGTCGGCGACGAGTGCCAGAGGCTGGCAGCGCTCGATCCACTGCTTGTCCTTCGGCTCGATGCCCTGCTGGCCCTCCCCGAGGAGTTGTTCCAGCACTCGCGGCCACACTGCGGCAAGATCGGCAGGTACGTCAGCCACAAGGCACGCTCTCTCGCATGTCCCACGAATGTGTACTTCTCGGGACGGGATGGGTCGGGTCGGGTGAGGCCCGGCAGGCAGGAAGGAAATGAACCGGAGTTCAGCCACGGTAGTCAGGCCGACCCGCACGGTTCAAGTTGTTGTCCACAGGCTGTGTACAGCAGGGGGTGGCGCGAAGCCGGTTTGACCCGATGGCGTAGCCGCGCGTACCGTGACCAGGTCGAGTTGTCGATGGCTGCTGCCGCCTGCCTCCGATGGGCAAACATCACGATCTGTGATTGTGAAGCGGTGCACTAAGGCGTTTACGCGAGTTCCTCGTGGGCGCACGGTGACAGCCAGGCGATGTCCCGCCAACACACGAATCATTTCTGGAGCCCCCGAGTGAGCAAGCGCACCTTCCAGCCGAACAATCGTCGTCGCGCCAAGACCCACGGCTTCCGCCTGCGGATGCGTACCCGTGCCGGCCGCGCGATCCTCGCGAACCGCCGTGGCAAGGGCCGCGCCAACCTGTCCGCCTGATCGCGGCCAGGTCATGACGTGCTGCCTACCGAGAATCGGCTGAGGCGGCGCGAGGACTTCGCAGCCGCTGTACGCCGGGGACGTCGGGCCGGACGCCCGCTACTCGTCGTACATCTACGCAGCGGTGTTACGGACCCGCACGTGACAGGGGAGAGTGCTCCCCCGCCACGTGCGGGTTTCGTTGTCAGCAAAGCCGTGGGTGGAGCGGTCGTTCGCACCGCGGTGAAGCGGAAGCTTCGCCATCTGGTCCGCGATCGGCTTGCTCAGCTGCCCCCCGGTAGCCTTGTTGTCGTACGAGCGCTACCCGGATCGGGTGACGCCGACCATGCACAGCTGGCCCGAGACCTGGACGCCGCTCTTCAGCGGCTGCTGGGAGGGGGTGCGCGATGAAGTACCCGCTGCTGGCTCTGATCAAGCTGTACCAGTGGACGATCAGCCCGCTTCTGGGGCCTGTCTGCCGCTACTACCCGTCGTGTTCCCACTATGGATATACGGCGATCGACCGGCACGGTGCGATCAAGGGAACAGCGCTGACCGCATGGCGCATCCTGCGATGCAATCCGTGGTCACCCGGCGGCGTGGATCACGTACCGCCACGCAAACGTCCGCGTTGGCACGAACTGCTGCGCAGCTGTGTGCGTGGCGGCAAGGGCGGGGACTCCGCCGCCGATGTGCCTTCCGGGGGGTCGGTCTCCGAACCCCTGAGCCCGGCCACAGAGACCTCGCCCAAAGCTCAAGGAGCCTGATTAGTGGACACGATTGCCAGTCTGTTCAGCTTTATCACCACACCTGTTTCGTGGGTCATCGTCCAGTTCCACAAGCTGTACGGAGCGCTGTTCGGCGATGACACGGGGTGGGCCTGGGGCCTGTCCATCGTGTCCCTGGTCGTCCTGATCCGGATCTGCCTGATCCCGCTGTTCGTCAAGCAGATCAAGTCGACCCGGAACATGCAGGTGCTCCAGCCGAAGATGAAGGCGATCCAGGAGCGCTACAAGAACGACAAGCAGCGTCAGTCCGAAGAGATGATGAAGCTGTACAAGGAGACGGGTACCAACCCGCTCTCCTCGTGTCTTCCCATCCTGGCGCAGTCCCCGTTCTTCTTCGCCCTCTACCACGTGCTCTCGGCCATCGCCTCGGGCAAGACGATCGGCGTCATCGACCAGCCGCTGCTGGACAGCGCCCGTCAGGCGCACATCTTCGGCGCTCCGCTGGCCGCGAAGTTCATGGACAGCGAAGAGAAGGTCCAGGCGCTCGGCGCCTCGCTGACCGACGTCCGCGTCGTGACCGCGATCATGATCGTGATGATGTCCGCCTCGCAGTTCTTCACGCAGCGCCAGCTGATGACGAAGAACGTCGACCTCACGGTCAAGACCCCGTACATGCAGCAGCAGAAGATGCTGATGTACATCTTCCCGGTCATCTTCGCCGTCATGGGCATCAACTTCCCCGTCGGTGTCCTCGTCTACTGGCTCACCACGAACGTCTGGACCATGGGTCAGCAGATGTACGTGATCAACCAGAACCCGACACCGGGCAGCAAGGCGCAGGACCAGTACCTGGGCCGGCTGCTGAAGAGCGTGACCTCTCATGGCGAGGTGCGCGGCAGGACGCGGCGCAACACCGTGAAGCGGATCGTTGCCAAGGGGACCGACCGCAACGACATCGAGCGCAAGTTCATCACCGGTCTGGCCAAGCTGGGTCTCGCCGCCCAGGACGACGGTACGGTCGCGAAGAGCGAAGCCGCTGTCCTCGAGGCCGAGGGCGGTACTGCGGCCAAGCGGCAGCAGCCCAAGCGCCAGACCAAGGCGAAGCGTCACACCACTGCCACGCATCCCGGCACGGCGAAGGACTCCGGCTCGGAATCCAAGACGTCGCTGGAGAAGCGGGACGCATCGCAGGACGACAAGCCGAAGCCGGCGGGCAAGCCCGCCGCGTCCGGCTCCTCACGCCAAGCCAAGTCCGGACAGCGCAAGGGCCCGCAGCGGCCCAAGCACCCGTCCAAGAAGTAAGAAGGAGTCCATCCGTGACGGAAGGCACCACCACCACGGCCGCTGAGGGCAGCGACACTCTGACCCGCCTCGAGCAGGAGGGGGAGATCGCGGCTGATTACCTCGAAGGCCTGCTCGACATCGCCGACCTCGACGGCGATATCGACATGGATGTGGAAGCGGACCGGGCCGCAGTCTCGATCATCAGCGACTCGGCGCGTGACCTGCAGAAGCTTGTGGGCCGCGACGGTGAGGTGCTGGAGGCGCTTCAGGAGCTGACGCGCCTGGCCGTTCACCGTGAGACCGGTGACCGTAGCCGTCTGATGCTGGACATCGCCGGTTTCCGTGCCAAGAAGCGTGAGGTTCTGGCCGCGCTGGGTGCCAAGGCCGCGGATGAGGTCAAGAGCTCGGGCGAGCCGGTGAAGCTGGAGCCGATGACGCCGTTCGAACGCAAGGTCGTGCATGACGCGATCGCGGCAGCAGGTCTGCGCAGCGAGTCCGAGGGCGAGGAGCCGCAGCGCTTCGTCGTCGTTCTCCCGGCCTGACCGGATCCTTGTACGATCGGCCCCGTCTGTTCGCAGGCGGGGCCGATCTTTGTCAGCCTGATAGTCAGCGTGCTAGTGCGGTACGGAAGGACGGTCCCCGTGACGGAGGAAGCAGAGCTCCCTCAGGCGCCCAAGGAGGCGCAGGCGGTATTCGGTGAGTTCTTTCCAGAGGCTGTCAGGTACGCGGAGCTGCTCGCGGACGCGGGCGTCAAGCGAGGACTGATCGGTCCCCGCGAGGTGCCCCGCCTGTGGGAGCGCCACCTGCTGAACTGTGCGGTGCTCTCTGAGGTGGTTCCCGCAGGTGTCACAGTGTGCGATGTGGGCTCGGGGGCCGGCCTTCCCGGCATCCCGTTGGCACTGGTACGCCCCGACCTGAAGATCACGCTGCTCGAGCCGCTGCTGCGCCGAACGAACTTCCTTCAGGAGGTCGTCGAGCTTCTCGGGCTGGATCATGTGACGGTCGTCCGCGGCCGGGCCGAAGAGGTGCTGGGGACGCTACAGCCCGTTCACGTGGTGACGGCCAGGGCCGTGGCCCCGCTGGACCGGCTGGCCGGATGGGGAGTGCCTCTGCTCCGCCCGTACGGAGAGATGCTCGCGCTCAAGGGAGGCACGGCCGAGGAGGAGATCCAGGGAGCTCGTGCCGCCCTGAGCAAGCTGGGAGTGGTGGAGACCGAGGTACTCCACGTCGGTGAAGGCCTGGTCGATCCTGCGTCCACAGTGGTGCGCGTGGTGGTCGGGGAGAGTCCGGGCGGTGTGAGGTTCGCCGCAAAGCGAGCCAAGGCTGCCAGGGTGGGCCGGACGCGACGGCGCCGATGAGTGAGGGGTGGGCCCGCCACCCTTTATTCATTTTCATGCACGTGAGGGTTCTTTGTGCTGATGCTCCATGCAAGCAGCGATATGCGCCGCCTGCGGAGTGTCGGGACCCTGCCGCTGTACTGCAGGGGCATCGTGTTTCACGTGAAACGTCGCTCTCTGCTGCAGGGAATCATCGGCCGCGGTCGTGCGGCTGCCGCGCCGCGCGACCGCAAGCCCGCACGGGCTACCGAGTTGTCCACAGAACCGGATTCATCCACAGAACAGTCGGCCTCGCTGGTTCGTGACCCCGAAAGCATGGCAGGCTCTGTTCATTGCGAGCCTGAAGTCGAGGAGAGTGAATCCTTGCGGTCCGACGCCAACATCGCGGGACCGATGACCGATCCGGTCCCCGGTCCCCGTACCGAGTCCCTGGGGGAAGGTGTTTCACGTGAAACACCGCCACCGATGGACGACACACCTATTGGTCGTGCCGCTCAGCTGGCGGTCGAGGCCCTCGGCCGCGCCGGTGAGGGGCTCCCACGACCCGACCGGACGCGCGTCATGGTCGTGGCCAACCAGAAAGGCGGCGTGGGCAAGACGACCTCGACGGTCAACCTTGCCGCCTCGCTTGCACTGCACGGTGCGCGTGTCCTGGTGGTGGACCTCGACCCGCAGGGAAATGCCTCCACGGCTCTGGGGATCGACCATCACGCGGAAGTCCCCTCCATCTACGACGTCCTGGTGGAGGGCATGCCACTCTCCGAGGTGGTCCAGCCGGTGCCGGACGTCGAAGGTCTCTTCTGTGCGCCGGCGACCATCGATCTCGCCGGTGCGGAGATCGAGCTGGTGTCGTTGGTCGCGAGGGAGAGCCGACTGCAGCGGGCGATCCAGGCGTATGACCAGCCACTGGACTACATCCTCATCGACTGCCCGCCCTCGCTCGGTCTGCTGACGGTCAATGCCCTCGTGGCTGGAGCAGAGGTGCTCATTCCGATCCAGTGCGAGTACTACGCACTGGAGGGCCTCGGTCAGCTGCTTCGCAACGTCGACCTGGTCCGGGGGCACCTGAACCCTGACCTTCACGTTTCGACGATCCTGCTCACCATGTACGACGGCCGAACCAGGCTTGCTTCACAGGTGGCGGAGGAGGTGCGCAGCCACTTCGGCAAGGAGGTGCTGCGCACCAGCATCCCGCGCTCCGTGCGCATCTCGGAGGCCCCGAGCTACGGGCAGACCGTCTTGACGTACGATCCGGGCTCCAGCGGGTCCCTGTCCTACCTCGAGGCGGCCCGTGAGATCGCGCTGAGAGGCGTCGGAGTGCATTACGAGGCCCAGCACGCTCCGGCGGGCGAGCCTGCCCACACGGGCGTACAGAACAATCAGCAGAGCCATTCGGAGGGCATGCAGTGAGCGAGCGTCGTAGAGGGCTGGGACGTGGGCTCGGTGCTCTGATTCCCGCAGCTCCGCAGGAGAAGCAGATCGCGGGCTCAGCATCCGGTACGCAGGCGGTGGGTGCGCCCCCCGTCATGACGGCCGAGCGTGGGGTGGCGGCTGCGAAATTGACCGCGCTCCCCTCCGGAGCGGTGGTACCGGAGCCGAGTTCGCCAGTCGGGGACCTGGAACCCGCCACCGGACAGACCGATGCCGCCGGGGCGTACTTCGCTGAGATCCCCCTCGCATGGATCACGCCCAACCCCAGGCAGCCTCGCGAGGTTTTCGACGAGGACGCTCTGGCAGAGCTGGTCACCTCCATCAAGGAGGTCGGTCTCCTCCAGCCCGTCGTCGTGCGCAAGGTTGCCGAGGACCGCTTCGAGCTCATCATGGGTGAGCGCCGTTGGAGGGCATGCGGCGAAGCCGGTCTGGAGCGCATCCCGGCCATCGTTCGTGCGACCGATGACGAGAAGCTGCTCCTCGACGCACTCCTGGAGAACCTGCACCGGGCTCAGCTGAATCCCTTGGAGGAGGCGGCGGCGTACGACCAGCTGCTGAAGGACTTCAAGTGCACTCATGATCAGCTGGCCGACCGGATCGGCCGGTCCCGTCCCCAGGTGTCGAACACGCTGCGTCTGCTGCGGCTGTCTCCGCCGGTGCAGCGCAGGGTCGCGGCGGGGGTCATCTCGGCCGGTCATGCGAGGGCCCTGCTGTCTGTGGACGACTCCGAGGAACAGGATCGGCTGGCTCACCGCATCGTGGCCGAAGGGCTGTCGGTGCGTGCGGTCGAGGAGATCGTGAATCTTCTCGGATCCGAGCCCACGAGTTCCGCCAAGCCTCGTGGGCCCAGGGCCGGCGGCAGGGTCGCACCAGCTCTGACTGATCTTGCCTCGCGCCTTTCCGACCGGTTCGAGACGCGAGTAAAGGTCGATCTCGGGCAGAAGAAGGGAAAGATCGTCGTCGAGTTCGCCTCGATGGAGGATCTGGACCGCATTCTCGGCAGCCTTGCTCCTGGGGAGGGACGCGTGCTGGAACAGAGCATCGAGGAAGAGCAGGCTGAGGCCGACGAGGCCTGACACTGCTGGACGGCAAGGGGCGGGTCGAGTTCCGGGAAGTTCTCCGAAACTCGGCCCGCCCTTTGCCGTCTCTCGGTGTCCCCATCACCTCTGGGTGGATACGATGCGATCTGGTATGGCGTATCCACCACCGTGATCCACCGCAGAGGAGGCGGGGGCCGTGCGATCAGTGAATCGCAGCCACCTGGTATCAGTCGGGTTGGGGCTTGGTGCTGTCGGGGGGTTCGTCGGCAGCCTGTTCCGAGAACGGAGTGCGCTGGCAGCCGCACGCGATGCGGCGGGCGAAGGAAGTGAGGAACCGCCTACATGGGGCGTCGGCTCGTACCGCTCACACTGGACAACCTTCCGGATCTCCCCAGACGTTGCCGCTCGTGTGTCTTCTGGGAACTTGACCCGGTCAGCGGGGAAGCTGCGATAAAGGCGGGCAGGCCCGAACTTGAGAAGGAAGCCTGGATCTCCGCCGTGCTACTGGAGTGGGGCTCCTGCGGGCGGGTCGTCTACGTGGACGATGTCGCCGCCGGCTTCGTTCTCTATGCACCACCTGCGTACGTTCCCCGGGCCATGGCCTTCCCCACCAGTCCCGTATCCCCCGATGCCGTGCAGTTGATGACCTCGTTGATTGTGCCGGGTTTCCAGGGGCAGGGGTTGGGCCGTGTGATGGTGCAGACAGTCGCCAAGGACCTGCTTCGACGCGGCGTCAGGGCGATCGAGGCTTTCGGCGACGCGCGGTGGAAGGAGCCGGCCTGTGTCCTGCCGGCGGATCACTTGCTCGCGGTCGGCTTCAAGACGGTGCGCCCTCACCCCATGTATCCGCGGCTGAGGCTTGAGCTGCGCACGACGCTCTCCTGGAAGGAAGATGTCGAGCTGGCATTGGACCGGCTGCTGGGTGCAGTGCAGAAGGAGCCGGCGCTGCGGCCTCTCTGACTCCTGCGGATGATGGCTGCGGAGCATGAAAAACGGGCCCATCCCGAAGGATGGGCCCGTTTCACGTGAAACAGTCAGTCGCTACTTCTGCCCGATGAAGTTCTCGAGGTCGCGAAGAATGGCGGCCTTCGGCTTGGCGCCGACGATGGTCTTGGCAACCTCGCCGCCCTGGTACACGTTGAGCGTCGGGATCGACATCACGCCGTACTTCGCCGCCGTGGCCGGGTTCTCGTCGATGTTGAGCTTGACGATCTCGATCTCGTCGCCGTGCTCAGCCGCGATGGCCTCCAGCGAAGGCGCGATCTGGCGGCACGGGCCGCACCAGGCAGCCCAGAAGTCCACCAGTACGGGCTTCTCGTTCTTCAGGACGTCCTCATCGAAGGAGTCGTCGGTCACGTTCTTCAGGGCGCCGGCCACGGCGGCCTCCTTAACTATGCAGGGGTGTGGGGTTCAGGGGGAGCAGTCAGACTGCCGGGGTCTTCTCCGGCTCGGCGAGCTGCTGGTCGGAGAGCGCGGCCAGGAATCGCTCTGCGTCGAGAGCTGCCGAGCAACCGGTCCCGGCGGCCGTGATGGCCTGTCGGTAGGTGTGGTCGACGACGTCGCCGGCGCCGAAGACACCCTTCAGGTTGGTGCGCGTCGAGGGGGCCTCGACCTTGAGGTAGCCCTCGTCATCCAGGTCGAGCTGGCCCTTGAAGAGCTCGGTGCGGGGGTCGTGGCCGACAGCGATGAACAGGCCGGTCACGGGAAGCTCGGAGGTCTCGCCCGTCTTGGTGTTGCGCAGGGTGAGACTGGAGAGCTTCTGATCGCCGTGGACCGTGGCGACCTCGCTGTCCCATGCGAACTTGATCTTCGGGTCGGCGAAGGCACGCTCCTGCATCGCCTTTGAGGCTCGCAGGGAGTCGCGGCGGTGAACGATGGTGACGGACTTGGCGAACCGGGAGAGGAAGGTCGCCTCCTCCATGGCGGTGTCGCCGCCACCGATCACGGCGATGTCCTGGTCCTTGAAGAAGAAGCCGTCGCAGGTGGCACACCAGGAGACACCACGTCCGGAGAGCGCGTCCTCGTTCGGCAGGCCCAGCTTGCGGTGCTGGGATCCCGTGGTGACGATGACAGCCTTGGCGCGGTGGACCGTGCCCGCGGTGTCCGTAACGGTCTTGATCTCTCCGGAGAGGTCGACGGAGATCACGTCGTCGGGGATGAGCTCTGCACCGAAGCGCTCCGCCTGGGCGCGCATGTTGTCCATGAGCTCGGGGCCCATGATTCCGTCCTGGAAGCCCGGGAAGTTCTCCACGTCGGTGGTGTTCATCAACGCACCACCGGCGGTGACGGCACCCTCGAACACCAGCGGCTTCAGCGACGCACGAGCGGTGTACAGGGCGGCGGTGTAACCAGCCGGCCCGGAGCCGATGATGATCACATTACGGACGTCGCTCACGGGTTCTTCCTCGTCTCTGCGGACTGCCTGCTACCTACTGGGGTCGGTTCCACGACTCTCACCCCACCCAACGGATCCTAAGGGGCATGCATTCCCGATATGCCGGTCCGGCTCCCGGCAAGGCCCTCAGGGGCGTGTGTAGGAGTCGGTGAGCAGGAGTTGTCCCTTTGCCACAGGCGTGGAATCCACGCAGGCCGCGTCGACGACATAGGCCTGGACACGACCGGAATCGGTCGCGTGGGGCAGCACGACCAAGAAAGCGGCTGTTCCTTCATAGGTGCCCTCCTCCACAGCCAAGGCGGGCGCGTTCCGGCCGATTCCCTGCGTGACGCAGGGGGGAACATCCACGATCGGGGTGCGGAGGGGAGTGTGAGGGGACACTCCGTCGGGAGACGGTTCCCCGGGGGACGACTTGGTGTCCACCGAGGGTTTGCCCGAGTCGTAGCCTGGAGTCTCGGAAGCCTTTGTCTCACTCAAGAGCGTATGGACGCGGCCTTCGAGCGTGCCGTGCGAAAAGTCCCCTTGGCTCTTCTTCGCAGCACTGACCCCACGGTCGGCCATCGAGCCAGCCGAGTCCTGGGACGGCTGGAGAGACTGGAGCAGGAAAACGCTCATGCCTACGGCCGCCGCCCCGAAGGCGGTGCCGAGGATCACCGTGCGGCGCCGACGGCGGGACGGACTCCGACCGGGGCCGGTGGCACCGCGTGGACGGCCGGCTGGCCTGGGCGAGCCCGCGCTATCCGCCGGCAGATCATATGTTTCACGTGAAACAGGAATTGCCGAGTCTGGCAGCCTGGCGGCAGACACGGCCTCCGACGCCAGCGCCGCATCGATTCGGGCAGCGACGTCTTCAGGCATGGGGTCGCTCAGCGGCACTGCCGTACCCAGCAGCGAGCGGACCTCTTCCAGGGAGGCGTAGACGTCGTCGCAGTCTTCACAAGCGTCGATGTGGCGGCGGAGTACTGCCTCGCGGGATGGGGCGAGGAGGCCTTCGGTGAGGTCCGAGATCTCCGAGACGTCCGGGTGCTGAGTCGTGTCGGCTGTGGATGTCATACGAGCCCACCTCCACCCTTCACCGTTGCAGTGTCGCTGTCGCCTAGGTCTCTCGGTCCTGACGCCGGTGGGACGGATGGCTCCGGCGTCCGGTTCCTTTCCATGGAGCTGTCCTTGCTGTCCCCTCTGTTGTTGCGTAGATGAGTCAGCAAGGGGAGCAGTCTGGCCCGGCCTCGCGCGCAGCGGCTCTTCACGGTGCCGGTCGGCACGTCGAGGATGCGCGCCGCTTCGGCAACGGGGTAGGCCTGCATATCCACGAGGACGAGAGCGGCGCGCTGTTCGGCGGGCAAAGTGGCCAGTGCGGCCAGGAGCTCGCGGTGCAGATCCTGCCGTTCAGCGGGAGCCTCAGCGGATTCGTGCGGTTCCATGAGCTGATCGAGCCGATCGGTGTCGTCGACCGGCGCGGTCTTGCGTGAGGCCGCCTTGCGGGCGCGGTCAAGGCAGGCATTGACGGTGATCCTGTGCAGCCACGTGGTGACGGCGGACTGGCCTCGGAAAGTGTGGGCAGCGCGGAAGGCGGAGACAAGGGCGTCCTGCACAGCGTCTGCCGCCTCCTCGCGGTCTCCGAGGGTACGCAGGGCCACAGCCCAAAGCCGGTCACGGTGCCGCCGCACGAGCTCACCGAACGCGTCCGGGTCACCTGCGACGTGTTGGGACAGGAGGTCCTGGTCGTTGATGTCAGCAAATCTGGCGTTGTCCAACGGTGAGCCCCCTCCCCTGGTGCTGTCAGCTCGTGATCTTGATGTCCGAGATCTTGCCCCTGTAGTTACCGTCGTCGCTCAGAGGCAGCTTGGTCAGCCAGACCAGAACGTACCGCGCCTGGACCGGCTTGTCGGGCTTGAGGGACACCTTTGTTCCGGATCCCTTCGCGACCTCGGTGAAACCGTCCGGCAGAGCAGGAACGGATGACGCCTTGGTCGTCCTCAGTTCTGCGGAGGTACTGCCACCGAGGAAGGACACCTCGACGTTGCCGACCTGCTGGACTTCGCCGAGGTCGAGAACGACTCCGACGCCTTCCTTGAGCCGTCCGAAGTCGGCGCTGTAGTAGCCGTCCGTGTTCCAGTAGGAGCTCGAGTCCCCGTCGTAGATGTTCTTTATCGAGGCGGGCTTCTCGGAGCCGTCCATGCCGAGCGGGTCGTAATCCTGAGCCCCTGCGACAGCGACGGGCTTGTCGGATTCGACGGCGTTGTTGTCGTCGCCCCCGTTATCGGCGGTCTGTGTCGGGGTCGGCTCCCCGGAGTCGTTGCCCCGGTTGATGACGGTCTCCGCCAGCTGCCAGCTGCCGAGGCCCAGCGCCGCGATGAGCAGCGCGGACACGGCCCACTTGAGGGCCCTCCCCGTGCGGCTCTGGAGCGGGGGCGGAGGCACAGGGATGACAGGCTGGGTGACAGAGCTGGGGCGCGCCGACGGGCGTCCGTACGTGCCCTGCTGATAGGTCGTGCGCTGGTACTCCGGCGGCGCGGTGAACGCGGGCTCCGGGGGGAGGACGCGCGGCATGGCTGCGACGGCCTTCGCCAGTTCATCCGGGGTGGTGCACGGCTGTTCCTGCCGTGACGCGGTGGCTCCGTCATTGGCAAGCGCGCGCATGGCGAGTTCGGACAGCCCGCGGTGGACGCCGGCCCGCACCTGGTCCGGGGGAATCAGGCCCAGGTCCTTGGGCAGCCCGGACAGTCCGTAGGCGTCGCTTTCGTAGGGCCAGCGCCGGGTCAGGGCGGCATAGAGGAGTGCGCCGATGGCCTCGGTGTCCGTGCGTAGGGGCTTGTCGGCGGTGATGCCGCGCAGCGCGGCGTTCACTGCCAGACCGCGGATCCGGTACTGGCCGGTCGAGGTGCGGAGTACGGCGCCGGGTGTCAGGCGCAGATGTGCGAGCCCTTCGCGGTGTGCGGCGGACATGGCCTGCGAGATCTGGCTCACGAGCTGGTAGGCGTCGTGAGCTTCCAGAGGGCCGCCAGCCAGCAGAGCCGTGAGCTCGGTGGCATCGGGGAGCCATTCGTGGACGACGTAGACGAGGTCGCCCTCCTCCACGGCGTCCAGGACCTGGACGAAGCGCGGGTCACCGAGCAGCGCGGAGGAGCGGGCCGCGGCCAGCACCGAGCGGGCGCGCGGGTGATCGGCGGTCAGTAGATGCACACCCACCGCGCGCCGCAGTTTTTCGTCGACAGCGCGCCAGCTGCTGAATCCGTCCAGCCGGGTGACGCACTCCTCGAGGCGGTAGCGCCGGGCCAGCTTGTGACCGCTGTGCAGGTCGGGTGACGCCGGTACGGCGTCCGAGCCGTCATCCCGGCTCGCCTCGTCGTGCGGGCTTGCGCCCCCTGCGTCCTGGGTATGTGCCGTTCCGTCGGTCGTGGCCGCGTCCGCCTTGGCGGTCAGCGGCTCGTCGCCGCTGTTGTCGGCCACGTCGACAGCAGCCGTGCTACGTTCCGCCACCGTCGTTCCTGCCTCCCCATCCGTTGCGCGATGCCAGCCAGCTCTGCACAGTCACGCCAATTGTGCCCACACTCCGGCGCTATGCACGACACGCGGTGTCCAGCGATGGTTGTGCGGCTCGCAGCGCATTCAGCGGCCGAGCCGTCCCCGGACCATGCCGACCATGCCGTTGAGCTCCTCGATTCGCATCTTCTTCGCAGCGACGAAGAAGATGCCCAGCAGGACGACGCTGCCACAGACCAGTGCCACCACCGAACCGCCGGCACCGTCGCCGAGGGCCGTCAGGAGAGCGAAGCCCACGCCGCCGCCGACCACTGCCGCGGGGACCGCGGCCAGGCAGAGTCGGGCGTAGGTACGCACCACACGGGCGCCGTCGAGATCGCCGCCGAGCCGGTTGCTCAGCCGGCGCCAGGCGATGCCGACGCCGACCGCGTAGGCCAGCCCGTAGGAGGCCGCCATACCCACGACTGCCCACTGGGCCGGAAGAATCACGTAGCAGAGGGCGGAGGCCGCGGCATTGACCGCCGCGACGATGACCGTGTTGTAGAAGGGGGTGCGGGTGTCCTCGTACGCATAGAAGCCGCGCAGCACGACGTACTGCACGGAGTACGGGATGAGGCCGAGGCCGAACGCCATCAGGATGAAGCCCATGGACCGTGCGGCCTCGGTGCCGCTGGAGGCGTAGAGCAGGGTGCACATCGGCAGACCGAGGGCGAGGAACGTGAAGGCGACCGGAACGATGGCCACGGCCGAGTTGCGCAGCCCCTGCGAGATGTCGTCGCGGACGGCCCCGGGGTCGTTGTCGTGGGCGGCGCGTGAGATGCGGGGCAGCAGGGCGGCCATGACCGAGACGGTGATGATGGCCTGCGGCATGCCCCAGATCAGCTGGGCATTGGAGTAGGCGAGGAAGCCTGAGCCGTCCTTGTCCGCGAGCTTTCCCGCGGAGGTCGCCAGCTGGGTGACGACCAGCACGCCCGCCTGGTTGGCCAGGACGAACAGGACCGTCCACTTGGCGAGCTTGATGGTCTTGCCGAGTCCGTGGCCCTTCCAGTCGAAGCGGGGCCGGAACCGGAAACCCGCCTCGCGGAGATACGGGATCATGGCCAGGGACTGGACCACCAGGCCGAGCAGGGTGCCGATGCCCAGGAGCCGGACACCCTCCGGCGGGATCGTCTCCACGCCCATCCGGGATTCGGCCGAGGTGCCGTAGACCCAGATGAACAGGCCGAAGGTGAAGATCATGACAATGTTGTTGAGGACCGGGGTCCACATCATCGCCCCGAATTTTCCACGGGCGTTGAGGATCTGACCCATCACCACATGGACGCCCATGAAGAAGATCGTCGGCAGGCAGTAACGGGCGAAGGTGACCGCCACCGTGTCCGCCGCCGGATCGTTCGCGATCGTGCGCGACATGAGGTGCACCAGCTGTGGTGCTGCGAACACGGCGATCACGACGATCAGGCCGAGCGCGACCATGACGAGCGTCAGCAGTCGGTTGGCGTACGCCTCACCCCCGTCCTCGTCGTCCTTCATGGACCGGACGAGCTGGGGGACGAAGACCGAGTTCAGCCCACCGCCCACGGTGAGGATGTAGATCATCGTCGGCAGGGTGTACGCGATGGTGAAGCTGTCACCGAGCATCGCCGCGCCCAGCGCCGCGGTGATCACGAGGCTGCGGACGAAGCCCGTGAGCCGGGACACCATGGTGCCCGCCGCCATCAGCGCACTGGACTTCAGTATCCCGGCGGCCCTGCCGCCGGACTTCGGCGGAACGGGTGCCGGAGCCGCTTCGGGCTCGGCAGGAGGACCGGGAGGCCGGCCTGACCCTTCCTGGTCACGGAAGAGGTGAGCGAAGGCGTCCTGCTCCCCACGGCCGTCGGAAGCCTGCGTGACCAAGTCGTCCACGCCTACGTACTGAGTGGTCGCGGCGTTGTCGCCGTAAGGAAGATGCCGGGAGGGGCCTGCGGGCTCCGGTGGCGGCGTCTGGGCCCAGATACGGGGGTCGGGTGCGTACTGGGCCGCGGGAGGCTGCTGGTAGAGGGCCGGGGGCTCCTGATAGGTGCCCGGGGGCGGGGGCGGATGCGAGGCGCGGTCGTAGAGTGCCTCGGCCACCGGATCCTGCGCGGCGAGGTCCTGGGAACGGTACGGATCGTGCTCGTACGCGTGCTGCAGGTAGGGGTCGGGTGTCTCCCCGCCCTGACCGGCGCCCGGTGGCACCGGCGGACCGCTGGAAGGACCAGCTCCGCCCGCGCCCTGGCCGCGGTCACCGTCGTACGGCGCGTTCATCGAAACCCCACCTTATTGTCCCCGGCCGAGAGGCCACGACAGACATCGCTCAACGGTCCACTTTCTCACCCGGGCCTGAAGGGTTACCGCTTTCCGGACCGGTGTCCGGTGCAGGGTCACTCGGCTGCTCGGGTTCGCCGTCGCCGTTCTCCGCCGCGCTGCCGGCGACGGTGCGCTTGCGGTGGGTGTACATCCTGATGCCCGCCAGGACCAGCAGCAGCAGTCCGCCGGCGATCACCAGAAGCACTGTCGGTGTGACTTCCGAGACCTTCACCGTGAAGGTCATCGCTTCGCCGTACGGAGCGCCGTCCTCGGTGAACAGCCGGGCAGTGACCTGTGCCTGTCCGTTGGCATTGGCCGAGGCGTCGAATTTCACGGACTGGCTGTGTCCGCCCGCGATCTCGACAGGCTGTTCGGCTACCGCACCGCCGTCGTTGAGCTTGAGCCGGGCGGCGTTGCCCGACGTCAGACGGAGTACGAGGTGATCCACATCCTGAACCAGTTTGTTCTGCACGGTCACCGGAATCGTGGCGCTGCGCCCGGACAGGGTCACATCCGACTTCGAGATCAGCTTGACCTCATTGGTGAGGCCCTGCAGATAGGTGCGGACCGCGTCACGGTACCGCTGGGCCTCCAGTGGCTTTCCGCGCCATGACGCCGACACGGAGCGGTTGATCGCGTTTCCGAAGGGTGTGACCACCCGGTCCGGCTGCGTGAGGATGACCTGGAAACTGTTGAGCGAGTCCTGTGTCGTCCTGATGTCCTGGAACGCCTGGGTGGGCAGCTCCTGGCTTCGCAGCTTCTTCGGGTACTGGGAGGCCCCGGGCACCTTGGTGGTGGCCCGCGCGTCGGGCTTCTGGTCGGCTGCCGCCGTCAGGCCGAGCGGCTGTGTCCAGTGTTCGGTTGTCAGGGCCTGCAGGGCGCGCGCCATGGTCTGTGCCTGGGCGGCGGTGGGAGTCCGCTGCGGGGCGACGACGATGCTGCGCTCGTTGTCGGGGGTCTGCTCCGTCAATGTCAGCGTCTGTGCCAGGAATTTCTGGACGGCGAGTGTCGAGGCGCCGGCCTTGGCCATGTCACCGGTGAACGCGGTGGAAAGCCGGTGGTCGGCGACGACGGCGGTGGTGCCACCGCCGATCGGCCTGGCCGAGGTCGGTGTGTAGGGCAGCCCGCTGGTTTCCTTGAGGCTGTCGCTGCGGGCGATCACCTTGTGCGCGCCGGCCGAGGTGGCCACGTCGACGACCGAGGGATCGATCGCACCCTCCACCGGCCAGGCGAAGTCGGTGGACGGCTTCACGTGAAGGACGGTTTCCACCGTCGTGCCCGCGACCTCGGTCGCCGTCTGCAGATGGCTGAGGGCACCCGAGACGTTCTTGCCGCGGTGAGCGATGGACGCGAGATCGGGGTCGGCGAACGGCAGGGCCACCACCTTCCCGTCCTTCACGGCCGCCTGCAGATCCGTGAGCCATTTCTTGGCGATGGCCTGGTTCTTCCCCGCGACCGTGGTGCCACCGACTTTGACGCGGTAGTTCTTCGTCATGGCGTCGACAGAGGCCAGCAGGTCCGGATCGATCACCCATGTCACGGGGAGCTGCCGCCCCAGTGAAACCAGCTGTTCCAGGCGGCCGCCCGGAGCGAGCTCAAGAGCCAGGTCGTCATCGGCGAATACAGGAGTCTGCTGTTCGTCGGAGCCTGTCTCGGCGGTGACGTGTGCCGATGCGATCAGCGGCCAGAGGAAGGTGAGCTTGGTCTTGCTCTTGGTGTCCTCCGGCTGCCACGGCAGGAAGGTCCGCTGGATACCGAGCACCTGGTCGTAGGGGTAGTCGGTGGTCCGGCCGGTCAGGGATACCCCGAGCTGGTAGACGCCCTCGGCGTCCAGTTCCAGCTTGTCCACCGGAACGGAGAGGGTGAAGTCCTGGCTGACCCCGGACGCGAGCTCGGGAACCTTCAGCGTGTACGCGCCGCCGAGCTTGGCCGGGTCACTGCCTGACAGGTATCCGGTGCGCTTGGAGGCCTCGTCGACAGCACCTCTGCCGGACAACTGCGGCCCGACACGCAGGTCGACCTCGGCGTCCGTGACCGCCTTCTTGCCCTTGTTGGTCAGGGTGCCGGAGACGGTGAGCGTGTCGCCTTCGACCGGTGCGCTGGGAGCGAGCGTGTCCAGGGACACGTCGACGGTGCGTGAGCCGGTGGGGACCTTGGTCGCTTCCTGGGCCAGGGCCGAGGGCGTTGCGGGACCGGCGAGGAGGCCGGCGATCAGCGGTGCCCCGACGATCAAGGAGGCTGTGCGCCGGAGCCACCGGCGGGCAGGGGAGGGATTCATCCCCTGAAAGTCTGCCGCCTCGGCCACGCGTATCCGTCCCTCGTCGTCGTCAGCTGGTGCCGGCTCTGCCGGTCTCTGCGTCCCCGCATGGTAACGATGTGCCGGACGCCTGAGTGCCGGGGACCGTGCCACATGATCGGGAGAGTCTCGCAGGGCGGCAAGAAACGATGACGCCCGGGCCGGTCGGTGCACGTACCCTTTTCTGTTGTGCCGAACGCCAACGAAGACAGCCCCCGTGCACTGAGTCAGGTGCAGCACCGCGCAGTCAGTGAACTGCTGCGGGTGTCCCCCGTCGCCGATGACCTCGCTCTCCGATTTCAGGAGGCCGGCTTCGGCCTTGCCCTGGTGGGTGGGTCGGTCCGTGATGCGTTGCTCGGCAGGCTCGGAAACGACCTGGACTTCACGACCGACGCCCGCCCGGAGGACGTGCTCAAGATCGTCCGGCCCTGGGCCGACTCGGTCTGGGAGGTCGGAATCGCGTTCGGCACCGTCGGCTCGCAGAAGGACGGCTACCAGATCGAGGTCACGACCTACCGGTCGGAGGCGTACGACAGAACCTCGCGCAAGCCTGAGGTCTCCTACGGTGACTCGATCGAGGAAGACCTCGTACGACGTGACTTCACGGTCAACGCCATGGCCGTCGCCCTGCCGCAGAAGGAATTCATCGACCCGCACGGCGGCCTCGATGACCTGGCGCAGCGTGTACTGCGCACCCCGGGCACGCCCGAGGCGTCCTTCTCCGACGATCCGCTGCGCATGCTGCGTGCCGCACGTTTTGCGGCGCAGCTGGACTTCGAGGTGGCCCCCGACGTGGTGAAGGCCATGACGGACATGGCGGGACGCATCGAGATCGTCTCGGCCGAGCGAGTTCGGGAGGAGCTCAACAAACTGCTGCTCTCCGGTCACCCCCGCAAGGGACTGGGGCTTCTCGTGGACACGGGCCTGGCCGACCGGGTGCTGCCCGAGCTCCCCGCGCTGCGTCTGGAAAGTGACGAGCATCACCGTCACAAGGATGTCTATGAGCACTCCCTGACGGTCCTGGAGCAGGCCATCGATCTGGAGGAGGGCGGTGCGGACCTCGTGCTGCGTCTCGCGGCCCTGCTCCATGACGTCGGGAAGCCGAGGACGCGGCGCTTCGAGAAGGACGGCCGTGTCTCCTTCCACCATCACGAAGTGGTGGGAGCCAAGATGGCCAAGAAGCGGATGACCGAGCTCAAGTACTCCAACGACATGGTCAAGGACGTCTCGAAGCTGGTGGAACTGCATCTGCGCTTCCACGGCTACGGCGACGGAGAATGGACCGACTCCGCGGTACGCAGGTATGTGCGGGATGCGGGACCGTTGTTGAGCCGGCTGCACAAGCTGACACGCTCCGACTGCACGACGCGGAACAAGCGCAAGGCGAACGCCTTGTCGCGCACCTACGACGGGCTCGAGGAGCGCATCGCGCAACTGCAGGAGCAGGAGGAGCTGGAGGCGATCCGGCCCGACCTGGACGGCAACGAGATCATGCGGGTCCTGGGTGTGGAGCCCGGGCCTGTGATCGGCAAGGCTTACTCGTTCCTGCTGGAGCTACGTCTCGAGAACGGCCCGATGGAGTACGACGCCGCGGTCGCGGCGCTCAAGGAGTGGTGGGCCGCGCAGGGCTGAGGTTGTCTGCCGGCTCGGCGAACAGGGGGCCGAGGGGCCCGTCGTGTTTCACGTGAAACACGACGGTGCGCCGGGAAGTGATCCACGGCTGGCCGATGAGGGGCGTTGTTTCACGTGAAACAACGCCCCTCATTCCTTGATGTGGGTGTGCCGGAGCGCGATGCTCACACGCCGTCGGCGAAGCATGGCCACCGAGGCAATGGCGTAGAGGGCTGCCACGGTGAGCACCACGACGACGGAGCGCCCGTCAGGGGGAAGCGCGAGGGCTGACATTCCCGCGGCGGCGACGAAGGCGACGTTGAACAGCACGTCATAGAGCGAGAAGACCCGGCCGCGGTAGGCGTCGTCCACGGAGGTCTGTACCTCGGTGTCCGTCGCGATCTTTGCTCCCTGGGTCACGAGCCCGAGAACGAAGGCCGCCGCCAGCATCGGGGTGAGGGCGAACGGGAGCCCCAGCGCCGGTTCCAATAGGGCCGCGGCTCCGGCGCAGCCGGCCAGCCAGCCGTACCGTCCGAAGCGTCCGACTGCCCATGGGGACAACAGGGCCGCCACGAAGTAGCCGGCAGCGGAAGCGCCGAGTGCGAGGCCGAGAAGGGCCAGGCCGTCTGCCTCGTTGTCGGACCAGGCGTAGCGGCACAGCATCAGCACCATCACGGTCAGCGCTCCGTAGCAGAAGCGCATCACGGTCATGGCGACCAGCGCGTGAGCCGCGTCCCTCCGCTCGGCCAGATGGCGCAGTCCTGCGACGAGCCCCTGCGCGGTAGTGGTGAGGGCCTTTCGGAGCGGCACATGGTGCAGGGCCTGATCCGGCCCGAGGAGGGTGCGGGGCAAGGCCAGAGAGACCAGCGCCGAGAGGAGGTAGAGGGCCGCGCCCAACAGGACCACGGCGGCGTCGGATCCTTCCGTCAGCAGCCGGACGGCCAGGGCAAGGCCTCCGCCCGCAGTGGCGGCCAGCGTGCCGGCCGTCGGGGAGAGGGAGTTGGCAAGGACGAGCCGTTCGGTGTCGACGACGCGAGGGAGGGCTGCCGACAGTCCCGCCAGCACGAAACGGTTGACGGCGGTGACGCAGAGGGCGGAGGCGTAGAACAGCCAGTCCGGAACGGAGCTCAGGAGCAACACGGCCGTGCTGCAGGCCAGAGCGGCGCGCAGCAGGTTCCCGTACAGGAAGACCTGGCGTCGGGGCCAGCGGTCGAGCAGGACCCCGGCGAACGGGCCGATCAATGAGTATGGGAGCAGCAGCACAGCCATGGCGGACGCGATGGCACCCGGCGTTGTCTGCTTCTCCGGTGAGAAGACGACGTAGGTGGCGAGCGCGACCTGGTAGACGCCATCGGCCGACTGGGAGAGAAGCCGTACAGCGAGCAGGCGACGGAAGTTCCGAAGGCGCAGGAGTACGCCTAGATCACGCACGACAGGCATGTGCGCAAGGGTCACACATGTGGGGGGTCTCCGGGCGGATTGCCCGAGGACCCCCCACATGGAGATGCGTCACTGAAACAGTGACCGGCGGGATCAGCGCTCGACGTCGCCGTTGATGAACTTCTCGACGTTCTCGCGGGCCTCGTCGTCGAAGTACTGGACCGGCGGGGACTTCATGAAGTACGAGGAAGCCGAGAGGATGGGGCCGCCGATGCCACGGTCCTTGGCGATCTTCGCGGCGCGCACGGCGTCGATGATGACACCGGCGGAGTTCGGAGAGTCCCAGACCTCGAGCTTGTACTCCAGGTTCAGCGGAACGTCACCGAATGCACGGCCCTCGAGACGCACGTACGCCCACTTGCGGTCGTCCAGCCAGGCCACGTAGTCCGACGGGCCGATGTGGACGTTGTCCGCACCGAGCTCGCGGTCGCGGATCTGCGAGGTGACGGCCTGCGTCTTCGAGATCTTCTTGGACTCCAGGCGCTCACGCTCGAGCATGTTCTTGAAGTCCATGTTGCCGCCGACGTTCAGCTGCATCGTGCGGTCAAGGATGACGCCCCGGTCCTCGAAGAGCTTCGCCATCACACGGTGCGTGATGGTGGCGCCGACCTGGGACTTGATGTCGTCGCCGACGATCGGGACACCGGCCTCGGTGAACTTGTCCGCCCACTCCTTGGTGCCGGCGATGAACACCGGGAGGGCGTTGACGAAAGCGACCTTGGCGTCGATGGCGCACTGCGCGTAGAACTTCGCAGCAACCTCGGAACCCACGGGCAGGTAGCAGACGAGTACGTCGACCTGCTTGTCCTTGAGGATCTGGACGATGTCGACCGGGGTGTCGGCGGACTCCTCGATCGTCTCGCGGTAGTACTTGCCCAGACCGTCGTGGGTGTGGCCGCGCTGAACGGTCACGCCGGTGTTCGGCACGTCGGCGATCTTGATGGTGTTGTTCTCGCTGGCGCCGATGGCGTCCGCGAGGTCGAGGCCGACCTTCTTCGCGTCGACGTCGAAGGCGGCGACGAACTCGACGTCGCTCACGTGGTACTCGCCGAACTGAACGTGCATCAGGCCGGGCACCTTGCCGGCCGGATCGGCGTCCTTGTAGTACTCGACGCCCTGCACCAGCGAGGCGGCGCAGTTGCCCACGCCGACGATGGCTACGCGAACCGAACCCATGCCGATTGCTCCCTGTGTGTTCTCGGTGTTCCCCGATGACGCCTTGCGGATCTGCGGGGATGTCACTTGGTGTCGTCGGACGGATCCGGCCGGTTGTCGTCCCGGTGCCGGGGCAGGCCGCCCGCTTCTCCTGATGAGTCGTGCTGATTGGAGCTCTCGGGCGAGGACCGTCGCTGATCCCGTCCCGACCGCTCGCTCTCGATGAGCTCGTTCAGCCAGCGCACTTCGCGCTCCACGGATTCCATGCCGTGTCGCTGCAGCTCAAGCGTGTAGTCGTCGAGTCGTTCACGGGTGCGGGCGAGTGAGGCGCGCATCTTTTCGAGGCGCTCCTCCAGCCTGCTGCGGCGTCCTTCGAGCACGCGCATCCGTACCTCGCGCTCCGTCTGACCGAAGAAGGCGAAACGAGCCGCGAAGTGCTCGTCCTCCCAGGAGTCCGGTCCGGTGTGCGAGAGCAGTTCCTCGAAGTGCTCCTTACCTTCTGCCGTCAACCGGTAGACGATCTTGGCGCGACGCCCGCCCAGCGAGGACGTGGGAGCGACCCCAAGACCTGCTGCGGGTGGCGAGGCCGGAACACTGCCCGGTTCCTCGATCAACCAGCCGTTGGCGACCAGCGTCTTGAGGCAGGGGTAGAGGGTGCCGTAGCTGAAGGCGCGGAAGATTCCCAGCGACGTGTTGAGGCGCTTGCGCAGCTCATAGCCGTGCATGGGGGACTCGCGGAGCAGGCCGAGCACGGCAAATTCGAGGATGCCGGAGCGTCTGCTCACCTTCGCCTCCCCCTCCGCCTGGTGCTTCCGCAGGCTGCTGAGCCCACCTTATGCCGTGCTGATGTATCGACTCGATACATCAGCACGATAGATCGACTCGTGATGTTCGACAAGAGGACGGTTCGTGAGCGGCGTCACATCCCCGATTCATAGCGAGTGACTTGCGTAATTTGGGGTGAAGTTCGGTCCCCAGAGGTTTTTGGCCGTGCGTAGTCTGTGCGGCATGCAGACCACCGGGAACCGTGAGGCGCCGTCGAGCGTCAGTAATCGCGGACTGCCGGATGTACTGCGGGTGAGCCTTCCGCAGGGCTTGTCCGCAATTCGGGGGGACCGGATCTCAACTGCCGCTTCCAGGCGCTCTCGCCTGCCCGAGGAGTAGTCGTTCGATGAGCGAGCACCGTCGCAAAACGCCGCAACCGCAAGGTGGCGGGCGTGCAGCGGCCAGACGAGCCGCCCAACAGCCTGCTGGACGCCGTACCGATGCGTCACGCAGGGTAACTTCGTCATCACCTTCCGGTGCGCACGGGGAGGAGCCTGCCTACGGCAGCCGTGCCGAGGCCCGTCGCGCCGCCCAGCGCGGCGGAGGCAGGCGGCGGGGAGGTGGCGACAGCAACGGTCATGAAGGCCGTGGCCGGGGTCGCGCCGATTCCGGAAATAAGCGCTTCGTCGACTACCCGCGGGCCGGCAAGTACGGCTACCGCCGCTGGGTTCCGTCGTGGCGGCTGGTCTCCGGTCTGTGCCTGGGCTTCCTGGGTCTCATGATGGGTGCGGCCGGCATCGCGTACGCGCTCGTGGTGCCGCCGGAGGTCAAGGACCTCGCCACCGCCCAGAACAACGTCTACTACTGGGCCGACGACACACAGATGGTCGCCACGGGCGGTTCCGTCAACCGTCAGTCGCTCGAGTTCGCCCAGATCCCGGTAGAGATGCGGAACGCCGTCATCTCGGCCGAGAACAAATCGTTCGAGGACGACAGGGGCATCGACCCCATGGGTATCGCCCGCGCCTTCTACAACATGGCGCGGGGAGGTGACACCCAGGGCGGTTCGACCATCACTCAGCAGTACGTGAAGAACTCCATGCTGACCCAGGACCAGACCCTGAGCCGGAAGTTCAAGGAACTCTTCATCACGCTCAAGGTCGGTGAGACGGTCAAGAAGAACGACGTCATGGCGGGGTACCTCAACGTCTCCTACTACGGCCGGGGTGCTTCGGGGCTTCAGGCGGCGGCACGTGCGTACTACAACAAGGACGCCACGACGCTGGACGCGAGCGAGTGCGCCTTCCTGGCGACGCTGCTCAAGGGCGCGAGCTACTACGACCCCGCGGGTGCCCCCGAGGTCGACCCGGTGAATGCCTCCGCCAAGGAGAACACCAGGCGGGCCAAGGAGCGCTGGAGCTGGATCCTCGACGAAGAGGTGAAGGACGGCCGGATGAGCGCGGCCGAGCGCGCCAAGTACAAGACGTTCCCCATGCCGGACCCGCCGCGGAAGGACGCCAAGCTCGGTGGCCAGACCGGATACCTGGTCGACCTCGCCACGAAGTACTTCCTCGCGCACAACGAGGAAGGCGTCACCGAGAAGGAACTGGCCCAGGGCGGCTACGAGATCCACACGACCTTCGAGAAGAAGAAGGTCGCAGAGCTCGAGAAGTCGATCACGAAGGTGTACAAGGCCAAGATCGACCCGGAGAAGCGTCCCGACAAGGACACGCACGTCGAGTTCGGCGGCGCGTCGGTGGACACCAAGACGGGCGCCATCGTCGCCACGTACGGCGGTCAGGACGCGACGCAGCACTACACCAACAACGCCGACGCGACCGGTGCCCAGGTCGGTTCGACGTGGAAGCCGTTCGTGCTTGCAGCGGCGATGGAGTACGGCAAGCGCAATCCCGCGCTCGGGCCCGAGCAGAGTGAGTCGGAACGCGAGCCCGTCTCGCCGAAGAGCACCTACAACGGCGACAACGAGCTGAAGATCAACGACTACGACGGTACGGTCTGGCAGAACAAAGAAGGCAAGGAGTGGCTCCAGACCAACGACGGGGACAAGGACTACGGAGACATCAGCCTCCGTTACGCCATGCAGGAGTCCGCCAACTCCCCGTTCGTCCAGCTCGGTATGGATGTCGGCACGGACAAGGTGAAGCAGGCCGCCATGGCCGCGGGTCTGCGTGACGACAACTACATGGCGAACTCGACGGTGCCCTCGTTCTCCATCGGTACGTCCTCACCGAGTGCCATCCGGATGGCCGGTTCGTATGCCACCTTCGCCACCAGTGGACAGCAGCGGGAGCCCTTCTCGGTCACCGAGGTCAAGCACAAGGGCGAGGTCATCTATCAGCACAAGACGGTGACGAAGCCGGCGTTCCCGAGCATCATCGCGGACAACGTCACCGATGTGCTGAAGAACGTCGTCGAGAACGGAACGGGTACGCCCGCCCAGCTTCCAGGACGTGATGTGGCCGGTAAGACGGGCACCACGGACGGCAACAAGTCGGCCTGGTTCGTCGGTTACACCCCGCAGCTGTCGACGGCCGTCAGCATGTTCCGGATGGACGACGACGAGACGAAGAAGAACCGCCAGTTCCTGGAGATGTACGGGACCGGCGGTGAGAAGTCGATCCACGGTGCCTCGTTCCCCGCGCAGATCTGGCACGACTACATGGCCGAAGCCGTGAAGGGCACGAAGGTCGTGAGGTTCCCGAAGGCGGAGCCGTACGGCGAAACACTGTTCGGCGGCGGCGCGGTCAGCCCCAGCCCGACGCCGAGTCCGGCGCCGGAACCTTCGGAGTCGACCGAAGAGTCCGAGTCGCCGTCCCCCTCACCGTCGTCCCCGTCCCCCTCACCGAGTGAGTCGTCATGTGCGCCGCTCGACTGGGAGTGCAACAACGGCAACCAGAACGGTGGGACGACCGACGGCAACGACACCGGAGGGACCACGGACGGATCCACCGACGGTGGCACCGACGCCGGGACCACGGACGGCGGAACGAACACCGGGACGTCCGAGGGAACGACCGAAGGTACGACTGAGGGCGAAGAGAACGACCGCGGCGGGATCTTCGGCGGCGGCGGGTAGCACCGTCCAGGGCGGCGCGTGACGCCACCGCCGTCCGGAGGCCCCGTCCAGGGGCCCGCCCGACACGCATGACGAGGGCCGTCGGCACCTGCCAGGTGCCGACGGCCCTTTGTGTGTCCGGGACACGGGCCACGCCCGCACACAGCGCCGTACGGCAGGATGTGCGGCATGCCAAGCGCAGAAGACACGAGCGTGCACCAGGAGCCGTCCGTCGTACCGCCCACGCGACAGGACGAGATCGCCTCAGCGGGCAGTGAGCTGATCGGCGGTCCCGTGGGCCGCTGGGCACGGTACGGATCGGGGCCGCTCACACCGGTGCGTGTCATCGTGCTCGTGGCGATCGGGATGTTCGCGCTCGGCATGGTGCAGAAGATCCCCTGCTACGACTGGGCGTGGTTCCGCGGCACCAGTTCGCAGTACACGCACGCGTGCTACTCCGACATCCCGCACCTCTACGTCGGGCGCGGTTTCGCCGACGGCCTCGTGCCGTACGTCGACCGGCTCAGCGGTGACATGGCGTACCTCGAGTACCCGGTGCTGACCGGTGTCTTCATGCAGGTCGCGTCCTGGCTGACGCTGACTCCGTCCTCGGATCCCGTGCAGCAGCGGGAGCAGATGTACTGGATGGTCAACGCCGGCATGCTGATGATCTGCGCTGTGATCATCGCGGTGTGTGTGGCCCGTACACATCGCCGCCGCCCCTGGGACGGGCTCCTGGTCGCCCTCGCCCCGGCGGCCGCGCTCACCGCGACGATCAACTGGGATCTGCTGGCCGTCGCGCTGACAGCCGGGGCGATGCTCATGTGGTCCCGTGGCAGGAACCTCACCTTCGGCATCCTCATCGGTCTTGCCACCGCCGCCAAGCTCTACCCCGTGCTGGTCCTCGGGCCTCTGCTGGTGCTGTGCTGGCGCGCCGGGAAGTGGCGGGAGTACGGGGTGGCCCTCTTCGGCGCGGCGGCGGCATGGCTGCTGGTGAACCTTCCGGTGATGGCGTACGCCCCGGAGGGGTGGAAGAAGTTCTACACGTTCAGCCAGGAACGGCAGATCGACTACGGCTCGTTCTGGCTGATCATCACCCAGCGCACCGGCCGGCCCATCGACGTGAGCACGGTGAACACGGCCTCGGTGCTGCTGATGATCGTGCTGTGTGCGGGAATCGCGGGGCTGGCGCTGACAGCCCGGCACCGGCCGCGCTTCGCCCAGTTGGCGTTCCTGGTGGTGGCCGCCTTCATCCTGACCAACAAGGTCTACTCACCGCAGTACGTGCTCTGGCTGATCCCTCTGGCCGCGCTGGCCAGGCCCCGCTGGCGGGACTTCCTCGTGTGGCAGGCCTGCGAGGTCATGTACTTCCTGGGGATCTGGTTCTACCTCGCGTACACGACGAGCGGCGACAAGCACCAGGGGCTGCCGCAGGAGGGCTACCAGGTCGCGGTCGCCCTGCATCTGCTGGGAACGCTCTACCTCTGCGCCGTGATCGTCAGGGACATCCTGCGGCCGGACCGGGATCCCGTACGACGTGACGGGTCCGACGATCCTTCGGGCGGGGTGCTCGACGGGGCGCCGGACCGGGTGGCGCTCCTGCAGGTGCGCCATGATCCGGCCCGGCACGCGCCACCCGCGGTCGAAGGACCGCGGGTGGAGTGGGGTACGGCGGGCAGGGCGGCGTCCGACTGAGCGAAGGCCCGGCCTACCGGTCCACGAGGCGGTCGAACTGGGTGGTGGTGTGGCGCAGATGGGCCACCAGTTCGTCGCCGACCCTCGGCTCCTGGGCGTCCGAGGGGACGAAGAGGATCGACACCTGCATGTGCGGCGGCTCGGCGAACCAGCGCTGCTTGCCCGCCCAGACGAACGGCGACAGGTTGCGGTTGACCGTGGCCAGCCCGGCGCGTGCGACGCCCTTGGCACGCGGCATCACCCCGTGCAGGGCCTTGGGCGCCTCCAGGCCGACACCGTGGGAGGTCCCCCCGGCGACGACCACCAGCCACCCGTCGGACGCGGCCTTCTGCTGGCGGTAGCCGAAACGGTCCCCCTTGGCGACGCGCGTGACGTCGAGCACCGCGCCGCGGTACTCCGTCGCCTCGTGGTCGCCGAGCCAGAGCCGCGTGCCGATGCGTGCGCGGAAGAGGGTCTGCGGGAACTGCTGCCGCAGACGCGCCAGTTCCTCGGCCCGCAGATGGCTGACGAACATCGTGTGCAGGGGCAGCCGGGCGGCGCGCAGCCGGTCCATCCAGGCGATGACCTCCTCGACCGCGTCCGAACCGTCCGTGCGGTCGAGCGGCAGGTGCAGCGCGAAACCCTCCAGGCGTACGTCCTCGATGGCCGCGTGCAGCTGGCCGAGCTCCTCCTCCTTCACACCGTGGCGCTTCATCGAGCTCATGCACTCGATGACCACGCGCGCGCCCACCAGGGCGTGCACGCCGTCCACGGAGGAGACGGAACGGATGACGCGATCGGGCAGCGGTACCGGCTCCTCGCCCCGGCGGAAGGGCGTGAGTACCAGCAGGTCGCCGCTGAACCAGTCCTTGATGCGAGCGGCCTCGTACGTGGTCCCGACGGCCAGCGTGTCGGACCCGAAACGGATCGCCTCATCGGCCAGCCGCTCGTGGCCGAAGCCGTATCCGTTGCCCTTGCAGACGGGGACGAGACCGGGGAACTGGTCCAGCACGGACTTCTGGTGCGCCCGCCAGCGCGCGGTGTCGACGTAGAGGGAGAGCGCCATGGCCGGCCCGGAACCTTTCTGGTGGCTGCGGTGTGAGTGATCGAGGGGAAGGGCTGATGAAGAGTGGTCGGATACGGTCAGCGACGCGACATGTACATGTCGAGCGCCTTGTGCAGCAGCTTGTTGAGGGGGAAGTCCCATTCGCCGACGTACTCGACGGCTTCCCCGCCGGTGCCGACCTTGAACTGGATCAGGCCGAAGAGGTGGTCCGTCTCGTCCAGCGAGTCGCTGATGCCGCGCAGGTCGTAGACGGTCGCGCCCATCGCGTACGAGTCGCGGAGCATCCGCCACTGCATGGCGTTGGACGGACGGACCTCGCGGCCGATGTTGTCCGAGGCGCCGTAGGAGTACCAGACGTGCCCGCCGACGACGAGCATCGTGGCAGCCGACAGGTTCACGCCGTTGTGCCGGGCGAAGTACAGCCGCATGCGGTTGGGGTCCTCGGAGTTGAGGACCGACCACATGCGCTGGAAGTACGAGAGCGGGCGCGGCCGGAAGTGGTCGCGCACAGCGGTGATCTCGTACAGGCGCTGCCACTCGGCGAGGTCCTCGTAACCGCCCTGGACCACCTCGACGCCGGCCTTGTCGGCCTTCTTGATGTTGCGCCGCCAGAGCTGGTTGAAGCCCTTGAGCACGTCCTCGAGGGAACGGTTCGCCAGTGGCACCTGGAAGACGTAGCGGGGCTGTACGTCACCGAAACCGGCGCCGCCGTCCTCGCCCTGCTGCCAGCCCATCTTCCGCAGCCGGTCCGAGACCTCGAAGGCGCGCGGCTCGATGTGGCTGGCCTCGACGTCGCGCAGGCGCTTCACGTCGGGGTCCTGAATGCCTGACTTGATGGCTGCCGAGTCCCAGCGGCGGATGACCACGGGCGGTCCCATCTTCACCGAGAAGGCGCCCTGCTGCTTCAGGTGCGCGAGCATCGGCTGGAGCCAGTCGTCGAGATTCGGGGCGTACCAGTTGATGACCGGGCCCTCGGGGAGATAGGCCAGGTAGCGCTTGATCTTGGGCAGTTGGCGGTACAGCACCAGTCCGGCGCCGACCATCTCGCCGTTCTTGTCGAACCATCCCAGGTTCTCCGAACGCCATTCGGTCTTCACGTCAGCCCACGCCGGGACCTGGCAGTGACTGGCCGAGGGCAGGTTCTGGACGTACGCCAGATGCTGCTCTCGGCTGATGGTCCTCAGGGTCAGGCTCATGCGGGGCGCTCCTCGGCAGGTGTGTCCCCATCGGTCAGGGGCTCCGGCTCTCGCGCCGAAGCCTACTGTGACCGAGGGGCGCCCGGTCTGGCCCGTCCGGACCGGACCGGACGCCACCCGCGCGGGATCGCCCGGCTGTGTACTGCGTGGGGCGGCGGACCTGGTCCGCCGCGGCTTGGCCGGCCTGCTCTGCCGGTCAGGTGACTACGCCGCCGAAGAGCCCGCCGTGGGCCATGCCGAGGTAGAAACCGACGGCGGACGCGCCGATCCCGACGATCAGACCGAACCGCTCCCAGGTGGTCCTGGAGATGTACTGGCCGTATGCGCCGGTCAGGATGCCGATCAGTCCTGCCCAGGAGCTGAGCAGATGCAGGCTGTGGAACATCGCCGTCACGAACGCGAGGACGCCGAGGACCCCGGTCACCACCATCAGCGCGTCCTGCAGCGGATGCGGCTTGCCGTCCGTCGCGAAGAGGGATCCGGTGGCAGGGCGGGCCTTGGCCGTCCGGCGGGGAGCGGGCCTGCTGCCGGCAGGGCGGATTGTCTGGGCCATGGAGTACCTCCTGGCGAGAAGGGCGGTGCAATGTAGCGCCTCTCACACCGCATCTGTCTCGATTGTGCGCCCTGAACACCGGATTTCAACCGGAAGCCGGTCTGCGGGTACTCTGTACGGTCTGCACCGGTGTCTGCCTTGAGTCAGCACTGCGGCTCCCCTCGATCATCGAAGACGGGCGTTGTCAGTGGTGGCTGTTTTACTCGGAGACACTGTTGCTTACGCATCACGACCCTCCTGCCACGGAACGACCGTGGCCGCTGAGTCCAAAGGAGGTGGGTTCCACATGCGTCACTACGAGGTGATGGTCATCCTCGACCCCGATCTCGAGGAGCGAGCAGTCTCCCCGTTGATCGAGAACTTCCTCTCCGTCGTCCGTGAGGGCAACGGAAAGGTCGAGAAGGTCGACACCTGGGGCCGTCGTCGTCTCTCTTACGAGATCAAGAAGAAGCCTGAGGGCATCTACTCGGTCATCGACCTGCAGGCCGAGCCTGCGGTCGTCAAGGAGCTCGACCGACAGATGAACCTGAACGAGTCGGTCCTCCGGACCAAGGTCCTCCGTCCCGAGACCCACTGAGCATCTAGCTCAGTGGTCATCGGGTTCGAGTAGCAAGCAGCCAGAAGCAATCCCCGCCGAGAGGTTCACCCATGGCAGGCGAGACCGTCATCACGGTCGTCGGCAATCTCGTCGACGACCCCGAGCTGCGCTTCACCCCGTCCGGTGCGGCGGTCGCGAAGTTCCGTGTCGCGTCCACTCCCCGCATCTTCGACCGGCAGACCAATGAGTGGAAGGACGGCGAAGGCCTGTTCCTCACCTGCTCGGTCTGGCGTCAGGCGGCGGAGAACGTCGCGGAGTCGCTCCAGCGAGGCATGCGCGTCGTCGTGCAGGGCCGGCTGAAGCAGCGGTCCTACGAGGACCGTGAGGGCGTCAAGCGCACGGTCTACGAGCTGGATGTCGAAGAAGTCGGCCCCAGCCTGAAGAACGCCACGGCCAAGGTCACCAAGACCACAGGTCGCGGTGGCCAGGGCGGCGGTGGTGGCCAGGGTGGATACGGCGGTGCCCAGCAGGGCGGCGGCAACTGGGGCGGCGGTCCCGGTGGCGGTGGCCAGCAGGGCGGCGGCGGTGCTCCCGCCGACGACCCGTGGGCCTCAAGCCCTCCGGCCGGCGGCCAGCAGGGCGGTGCCCAGCAGGGCGGCGGGGGTGGCTGGGGCGGAAGCTCCGGCGGCTCCGGCGGTTCCGGCGGCGGCTACTCGGACGAGCCTCCCTTCTAGGGCTGCTCGTACCCCACTTCTTGATCACACAGGAGAAACACCATGGCGAAGCCGCCTGTGCGCAAGCCTAAGAAGAAGGTCTGCGCGTTCTGCAAGGACAAGACCCAGTACGTGGACTACAAGGACACGAACATGCTGCGGAAGTTCATTTCCGACCGCGGCAAGATCCGTGCCCGCCGCGTCACCGGCAACTGCACGCAGCACCAGCGTGACGTCGCCACGGCAGTCAAGAACAGCCGTGAGATGGCGCTGCTGCCCTACACGTCCACCGCGCGATAAGGGAAGGGTGACCGAATCATGAAGATCATCCTCACCCACGAGGTCACTGGCCTCGGTGCCGCCGGCGACGTCGTGGACGTCAAGGACGGGTACGCCCGTAACTACCTGGTTCCGCGTGGCTTCGCCATCCGCTGGACCAAGGGTGGCGAGAAGGACGTGGCGCAGATCCGCCGCGCCCGCAAGATCCACGAGATCGCGACGATCGAGCAGGCCAACGAGATCAAGGCCAAGCTCGAGACCGTGAAGGTCCGTCTGGCTGTTCGCTCCGGCGACGCCGGCCGCCTCTTCGGTTCCGTCACCCCGGCTGACATCGCCTCGGCGATCAAGTCTGCCGGTGGTCCGGACGTCGACAAGCGTCGCGTCGAGCTCGGCTCGCCGATCAAGACGCTCGGCGGATACCAGGTGTCCGTCCGTCTGCACCCCGAGGTTGCCGCGAAGCTCGGTATCGAGGTCGTTGCTGCCTAAGGGCACAGCTCAGCAGAGCTAGGTGAAGGGCCGCACCCCCTGGGACGCACAGCGTCCCCCTGGGTGCGGCCCTTCGTCGTTTCACGTGAAACCGGGCTCTGTGAGGTGATGGCCGGTCGGGTGGCAGCCGGGTGAGCTTCAGCGCGTGGCGCCGGTCACGATCCAGCGGCCGGACCGCATGCGCATCCACAGCGTCAGCAGTCTGACCGTCATCATCAGCGTCATCGCGCCCCAGAGTGCGGTGAGACCTCCTCCGAAGCTGGGGACGAGGAGAGCGACCGGGGCGAAGACGGCCAAGGTCAGGACCATGGCCCAGGCGAGATAGCGGCCGTCACCTGCTCCCATCAGTACGCCGTCGAGCACGAAGACCACTCCGGAGACCGGCTGGGAGAGAGCTACGACCAGAAGTGACGGCAGCAAGGTGTCCTGTACGGAGGTGTCGCCCGTGAACAGCGGGACGAAGAGTGGCCTGGCGAGCACGATCGCCACCCCCAGAACGACCCCGGAAGCGATCCCCCACTGCACCATTCGACGGCATGCCTCGCGGGCACCCTTGGCATCGTTCGCCCCCAAGTAGCGGCCGATGATGGCTTGCCCGGCGATGGCGATCGCGTCGAGCGCGAAGGCCGTAAGGCTCCAGAGCGACAGGATGATCTGGTGTGCGGCGAGGTCTGTGTCGCCGAGGCGGGCCGCGACGGCGGTGGCGATCATCAGGACCGCCCGCAGTGAGAGCGTGCGGACCAGCAGGGGCACGCCCGCCTGGGCGCTGGCCCGGATGCCTGCGGAGTCAGGACGCAGCGATGCCCCGTGCCGTCGGGCTCCGCGGACCACGACGATCAGATAGGCGAGGGCCATGCTGACCTGGGCGATGACGGTTCCCCACGCGGATCCTGCGATCCCCAGCCCGGCGCCGTAGACGAGCCCTGCGTTGAGGGCGCCGTTGGCCGCGAATCCACCGATGGCGACGTAGAGCGGCGTCCGGGTGTCCTGCAGTCCACGCAGTACTCCCGTCGCTGCGAGCACCACGAGCATCGCGGGGATGCCGAGGCTGGAGATCCGCAGGTACGTGGTGGCGTACGGGGCCGCGGTGTCGGACGCTCCGAAGGCATTGACCAGCCACGGCGCGAGGGGGAGCGTGACGGCGATGACAGCGGCACCGATCAGCAGAGCGAGCCAGATACCGTCCATTCCCTGGCGGATGGCGGACGCCAGATCTCCTGCACCGACCTGGCGGGCGACCGCGGCTGTGGTGGCGTAGGCGAGAAAGACGAAGACGCTCACCGCAGTCGTCAGCAGGGCCGCTGCGACCGCCAGACCGGCCAGTTGCGGAGTGCCCAGGTGGCCGACGATCGCACTGTCGACCATGACGAAAAGCGGCTCGGCGACGAGCGCGCCGAAGGCCGGAACGGCGAGTGCGATGATCTCGCGGTCGTGCCGGCGGCGGGAGGGCGGCTGGGCCGTGGACGCCTGGATCATGGAGACCAATCTAATCTTCCACAGGTAATAGATGCAATGCTGCTGAGTCCCTTACGTGTCTCAGGTTTTCGGGTTCGGTGGAAGGTCGATTCCGGTGATCTTGAGCTGAGGGCGAAAGTTTTTCTCCCCCACAGTCGGTGGATTGCAAAACGCCAGGTCAGGGGCATCTTCAGTGGTCGCGTATGAGTTTGTCCACAGTGCTGTCCCCCGGTCCGTGCACAGGATCCGATGAGTTCTCCACAGCATCTGGTCGGTCGTCCACATGCCCTGTGGATAACCAGATTGGCTGACGCTGCGGACCGGCCTACCGTGGTGCGGCGCCCGCACTCCGTTCCGGCTTGGAAGCCCGCAGAACTTGACGCGCCGGAACCGGAGTCGGGCGTCTTGTTTGTCGGTGCCGTGCCGTAAGAAAGAGTGGCACGGCTAGGTCCGCGTAGCGGACGGGAGGAGGTGGCCCGGTGAGCATTCCCGAGCCTTTGGACGATCCCTGGGCCGATGTCGGTCCCAGTGACCGTCTGCACGTCTCCCGTCAGCGCCGTGGAGAGGGCAAGGGGCGCGACGAACAGCACGAGCGAGGCCGGGAGGGCGGCTGGGACGGCGGCTCGTCCGGCTTCGAGCGGGTGCCCCCGCAGGACCTCGACGCCGAGCAGTCCGTCCTCGGCGGCATGCTGCTCTCCAAGGACGCCATCGCGGACGTCGTCGAGATCATCAAGGGGCACGACTTCTACCGTCCGGCCCACGAGACCGTCTACACGGCGATCCTCGACCTCTATGCGAAGGGCGAGCCGGCCGACCCGATCACGGTGGCGGCCGAGCTGGTCAAGCGCGGCGAGATCACCAAAGTCGGCGGAGCCCCGTATCTGCACACGCTGGTGCAGTCCGTACCGACCGCGGCCAACGCTTCGTACTACGCGGAGATCGTCCACGAGCGGGCCGTGCTGCGGCGTCTCGTCGAGGCCGGCACGAAGATCACCCAGATGGGATACGCGGCCGACGGCGACGTCGACGAGATCGTCAACTCGGCGCAGGCGGAGATCTACGCCGTCACTGAACAGCGCACCAGCGAGGACTACCTCCCGCTCGGCGACATCATGGAAGGTGCTCTCGACGAGATCGAGGCCATCGGTTCCCGCAGCGGTGAGATGACCGGTGTGCCGACCGGATTCACGGACCTCGACGCCCTGACCAATGGCCTGCACCCCGGCCAGATGATCGTCATCGCGGCCCGCCCCGCCATGGGTAAGTCCACGCTGGCCCTGGACTTCGCCCGCGCCTGCTCGATCAAGAGCAACCTCCCGAGCGTGATCTTCTCCCTGGAAATGGGGCGCAACGAGATCGCGATGCGCCTCCTGTCCGCAGAGGCCCGGGTGGCCCTCCACCACATGCGTTCCGGCACGATGACCGACGAGGACTGGACACGGCTCGCCCGCCGGATGCCGGACGTGTCGGCCGCGCCGCTCTACATCGACGACTCCCCGAACCTCTCGATGATGGAGATCCGTGCGAAGTGCCGTCGCCTCAAGCAGCGCAACGACCTCAAGCTGGTGGTCATCGACTATCTGCAGCTGATGCAGTCCGGCGGGGCCAAACGGGCTGAAAGCCGTCAGCAGGAGGTTTCGGACATGTCTCGAAACCTCAAGCTCCTCGCCAAGGAGCTGGAGCTTCCCGTCATCGCCCTGTCCCAGCTGAACCGTGGACCCGAACAGCGCACGGACAAGAAGCCGATGGTCTCCGACCTTCGAGAGTCCGGCTCCATCGAGCAGGACGCCGACATGGTGATCCTGCTGCACCGCGAGGACGCGTACGAGAAGGAGTCGCCGCGCGCGGGCGAGGCGGACCTGATCGTGGCGAAGCACCGTAACGGTCCGACGGCGACGATCACCGTGGCCTTCCAGGGGCACTACTCACGCTTCGTGGACATGGCCCAGACCTGACGCGGGCATGTTGTAGGCGACTCTCCTCGTGTCGACGGGGGTGTCGAGGAGAACCGCCCCCGGGAGGCCTCGGGTATCTCCCGGCTGTCGCGGGTATCGCCGTGGCGTACGTTCCGCTGGTACAGCGGGCAGCGGCACTACTCGGGTACGTACTGGTCGGCGACGGTACGCGATCACGTGATCTACGAGTCGAGGCTGTCCGCCTCACGCCGCCACCACAGCCGTCGGACTCGCTGTAGCCGTACAGATCCTTGACGGGTCCGATGGCCGGAGCCGTGCTGCCGGGCCTGACCAGGACAGGCACCGATGGGGCTCAGTCCTTGATGCCCGACGACATCGCCCCCTGCGGAGGAGAAGGCACCAGCACGACACTGAGATCGGTACAGCTCTCCAGTCTGACTTCGAGCCGGACGACGACGGCCGTTTCCCGAACTCGCCCGGGAAACGGGGATGAGCACGAGCCGGATACGCAGGCAAGCACAGAAGTTCGGCATCCGACTCCGACGAACCGGCGGGGCCGGCCACGCCGCCGTCCTTCGAGCCGAAGCCCGCGCCGCAACCGGACCCACGTTTCTACGCCCCGTGCTCACCGGAAGTCATGCACGCCGGCGACTGGCCCGATGTGCCGCAGAGATCAAATACGACACCCTCACCGAGGCTGCTGTCTGCACGGCCACGTGGTCACCGGTCTCCACGGTGAGCCAGGTGCTGCTCTTGGGCCGGCCGTCCTCGGGAGAGTGCTGCACATCACCGGCCACTCCGCGTGATCCCAGGCGTTCCTCGTTCTCGGTGAACCAGGCACGGAGCACCTGCGGAAACTCGTCCATGTTCCCGTCATCCCCCCGGTGCTCTTCGAGCTCCTTCGGTGTCCGGCGCTCCGCCAGAACCAGAGCCTTCCACAGTGCCCACCCACAGGCCCACACCCGCACTGTTCTGCCGACGGTTAAAACCGGCCCGATCGGGCTCGACGATCACTACAGTCCGGTCTCATGACGATGGTCACCACGCGCACGGTCGAATACCCCGCCGACGGCCTGACGATGATCGGGCACCTCGCGCTCCCCGCCGGCCTCGACCGCCGGCCCGCGGTCCTGATCGGGCCCGAGGGGCCGGGCCTGAACGACTTCCAGCGCCGCCGAGCCGACGCCCTCGCCGAACTGGGGTACGTGGCGCTGGCCTTCGACCTCCACGGCGGGCGCTGGTTCACCGACCCACAGGAGATGCTGGAGCGCGTGACTCCCCTGCTCGCCGACCCCGACCGGCTGCGGGGTATAGGCCATGCGGCCCTCGATGTGCTGCGCGCCGAACCGCGGACCGACCCCGACCGGATCGCCGCCATCGGCTACGGCACCGGGGGCGCGATCGCACTGGAACTCGGGCGCGACGGCGTCGACCTGCGCGCGATCGGAACGGTCAACGCACTGACCACGGGCCGACCGGGCGAGGCGGCACGCATCCGTTGCCCCGTGTGGGCCGGGGTCGGATCGGAGGACCCGATCATGCCTGCTGAGCAACGGGACGCCTTCGCCGCCGAGATGCAGGCCGCAGGCGTCGACTGGCGCCTCGTGGTCTACGGCGGAGCCCTGCATGCCTTCCACCACCCGTCGGTGGACCAGGCCGTGCTCCCCGGCGTCGGCTACCACCCGCAGCACGCGCAGCGATCCTGGCGTGACATCGTCGGGGTGCTCGCCGAGTGCCTGCCCGTAACGGAGTGAGCTGGAACTCCGGGACCGCGGAGCCGGCCCCGAGGCGGAGAGCTTCCCGGCCGGCGCCCGGCCTCCTTCCAGCCGAGCCGCCCGCAGGAAGGGCTCCAGCCCCACTCGTACGCGTGGTGCCAGGTGCAGCTCCTTCAAGGCCTGTCTCCCGCAGGGCGAGCGCGCGTCGGCGCGCGCAGGGCGCTTGACGAGATCCAGCACATGTGTGGGTTCTCAGCCTCTGTTTCATACGCCGATGCTGTGACCTGCATGTCCTTTGGCTTTCTCACGTCGTGTCAGGCCTTCTCCCTCTCACCTCCGTGGCATTTCCTCGGCCTGCGGCTGCCACTGCCCATGCCTCAGTCGGCCCGGACGACTCCGGCTCCAGGCTGCGCTCCGTGCGGCGGGTGACGGACGTCTGCGCTGTCGAGGGGAAATCGCCTGTTCATCGCCCAGACGGCCAGCGCGCAGACCGCGAATCCTGCCCCGAGGAGGCTGGAGCCTGCCCAGCCATGGATGGTGAAGATGGCGGTGGTCGCGGCGGCGCCAAGGGCGGAGCCAAGCGAGTAGAAGACCATATAGCCGCCAATGACGCTGCTGGTGCGATCCGGGTGCGCGGTGGTGAGCAGGTGCTGGTTACTCACATGTACGGCCTGGACCGCGAAGTCAAGGGCCACGATTCCGACGATGAGGAGCCCCAGTGTCCCCGGCAGCTGCGCGATGGCTGCCCACGAAAGGACGAGCAGCGTGAGCGCGAGGCCAGCGACCTGAGTCGTCCGTCCTGCATCCGCCCACCGTCCCGCGCGTGCAGCGCCGAGGGCGCCGGCAATTCCCGCGATGCCGAACAATCCGATCTGGCTTGCGTTCAGATGCCAGGGTGCGTCCGCAAGCGGCAGTGACAGCCCACTCCACAGCGTTCCGAAGGATGCGAACAAGAAGAACGCGATGAACCCGCGCGTCAGCAGGAGGCGCTGTCCGAAGAGTCCGCCGAGTGAACCGACGGCCTGCCTGTACCCCGCAGGTCTGCGGTGACGGTCTTCCGTCGGCAGTGCGACGAGAACGAGAGCCGCGAGCCCGAGCGACAGCACCGCCAGCACGGCATAGATACTCCGCCAGCCCCACACTTCGGCGAGCGTGCCGGTGACAACCCGTGCGCCCAGGATGCCGACGACAACGCCCGAGGTCACGACACCAATGTTCCGACCTCGTTCGGCAGGCGGCGAGACCGATGCGGCGTAGGCCACGGTGGTCTGTACGACGACCGCGAACAGCCCCGCCACTGTGAGCCCCGCGAACGCCATCCATCCGGCGGACGCAAAGGCCGTCAGGATCATGCCAGTTGCGGTGATCGTCAAGTGCACGGCGATGAGCCGCCGCCTGTTGACGACCACATCGCCGAGCGGCACCAGAAGCACCAGCCCCGCCAGGTAGCCGAACTGACCGGTCGCCACGATCCACCCTGTGTGCGCTGCCGGCACACCGAGATCCCGTCCCATCGGCTCCAGAACCGGCTGCGCGGCATAGATGCCGGCCACCGCGACGCCACACACCGCCGCGAGCAGTAGCCGCCGCCACACGCCCATCGCACCCCAACCCCAATCAGTAGCGAATTGCAACTGTTTCGACGGTAGGACATGCTGGTTTCAATCCGCAACTCATTGGGAGGTGTCATGCCGCGCACCACCACGCGCGCCCCGAAGCCCGACTGGACCGACCCCGACTGTCCCGTCGCCCGCACACTCGACCTCGTCGGCGACAGATGGAGCCTTCTCGTCATCCGCGACGCGATGGACGGGGCGCGATCGTTCACCGAGTTTCAGCGACGTACCGGCATCGCCCGCAACATCCTCACCGAGCGCCTGCGCAAGCTCACCGCTTACGGGCTCCTCGCCCAGCGCACCGCGCCATCGGGCCGCCGTCAGGAATACGTACTCACCGACGCCGGCCGCGACCTCTTCTCCGTCATTCTCACTCTGCGGCAGTGGGGAGAACGCCACGCCTTCGCCCCCGGCGAGGCGCACTCCACCTTGGTCGACGAGCACGGCACCCCTGTGCCGGAAATCGTGCCGACCAGCGCCGACGGCACCCCCCTCGACACCGGTACCACGCACGTTCAGAAGATCCGGTAGAAGGCAAGACTTCGACGTGTTCGGTGCTCTGTACCAGTCGAGTCCAGCAGCGATGAGTCCTGTCGTCGGACCGAGTCGCCACCCTGAGGGGCGGTGTCCTGTGTGAAACAGAGTGAGTGGACGGGCACGGTCCCAAAGCTGTCGGTTCCACAGGATGCCCGCGCTCAGCTCTGGTGATCAGAGAGGCGCCCAGTTGCGCCTCCAGCATGGCTGCGACGTGTTCACGGCCAACAGGCTGGTGCGGAAGGGGGATCCATGCGGAAGCTCACATGCTTCGTCGCTTGCTCGATCGACGGTTTCATCGGAGATCCGAGCGGTGACGCCTCATCGATGATGGCCCTCGTCAGTGAGGAAATGGTAGGAGAACGTGCGCACCTTCGGCAACGGGGTGCTGATGAGGACGTACCGCCGCAAGGGCTGATCCCAACAGCTCGGGCGAGGCAGCTCCGGCGAAGGGCGGCCCGGCGGCTTCCACATGCGTTCGTCAGGCGATGGGGCGCGGGTCATCCTTGGGCATGACCTCTTCCGAGATTCTGCTTCCCAGCACCCGCCGAGCACTGCTGCACCGCGTTGCCACCGCACAGTCCGAAGGCCGGGCCCCGTCCCTCGTCGCCGCGGTGCAGCGGGACGGGCAGGTCGCCTGGACCGGTGCACGCAGCTGTGTGGACGGGCATGAACCCGATGGGGACACGCAGTTCAGGATCGGCTCCCTCACCAAGACGTTCACAGCTGTGCTGGTGATGCGCCTGCGCGACGAAGGGCTCCTGGATCTGGGCGATCCCCTGGAGAAGCATCTTCAGGACACGGGTGCCGGACAGGTGACCGTGTATCAACTGCTCGGCCACAGCGCAGGGCTGGGCGCGGAGACGCCCGCCCCCTGGTGGGAGCGGACGCCGGGCACCACGCGTCCGGAACTGGCGGATGTGCTCGGCGACAGGCCGTTGATCACCCCGTCCGGCCACCGGCACCACTACTCGAACCCGGGTTACACCCTGCTCGGCTCCCTCATCGAGAGGCTGCGTGGTGACTCCTGGGCCGAGGTGCTGCGCCGCGAGATCCTGGAACCTCTGGGAATGGACCGTACGAGTCCGCAGGCGACGGCCCCGCATGCGGGTGGCTGGGCGGTCCACCCGTGGGCCGACGTCATGCTGCCCGAGCCGGCCGAGGACCTGGGTCTGATGGCGTCGGCCGGACAGCTCTGGTCGACCACCACCGATCTTCTCCGCTTCGCGGCCTTCCTGGGGCAGGGGGATGACCGCGTGCTGTGCGCGTCCTCGGTCGCGGAGATGCGCGCTCCCGCTGCTCCGCCCGAGGCAGGCGACTGGGCCGGCACGTACGGCCTCGGTCTTCAAGCCGTACGGTGCGGGGAACGTACGCTCCTGGGCCACGGAGGATCGCTGCCCGGCTTCCTGGCCACGCTGTGGTTCAGCGTCGAGGACGACGTGGCGGCCGTGGTGCTCTCGAATGCCACCTCCGGCCCGCTGACCGGGACGGTCGCCGCGGAACTCCTGCTGATCGTCGCCGACGCGGAGCCGAGGATCCCGGAGCCCTGGCGCCCGCTGCCCGAGGTCGACGAAGAACTGCTGGCGCTGACCGGCCCTTGGTACTGGGGCACTCAGGTCCACGCCCTGAAACTGCTCGCGGACAGGGGGCTCGAGTTGCAGCCGTTGCGGGGCGCCGGTCGTGCCGCTCGGTTCCGAGCACGTCCCGACGGGACCTGGACGGGGCTCAACGGTTACTACGCGGGGGAGACGCTCAGGGTGGTGCGGGCCGAGGACGGCACGGTGGATCACCTCGACCTGGGCTCGTTCGTCTTCACACGGCAGCCGTACGACCGCAGCGCGGCCATTCCCGGTGGCGTGGACGAGGGCGGTTGGCGAGGGCTCGCCACCTGAGGAGCCAGGGTCGGCGTTTCACGTGAAACGTGAAGCGCGAAGCGCCGACCCGGGACCGCGTCGGCTCAGCACTGCCCGACTGCCCGGCGGCGCACGGGTCAGGCCGTCAGCTCGCGCTCCAGGGGCGTACGGAAACGCGGGGTGATCCGGGTGTCACCCGCCCATGCGGACAGCCGGGCCGCCTCTGCCTCGATGAGCTGCGAGGTCTCCCGGCCCACGTCGGACAACAACCGCCACACGATCTCGCCATTCGCGCGCTGCGCCCAGCCACCCACGATGCCACCGTTCCACCAGGCCGTGGGTCCGACGTTCCCTGCGCGGTCGAAAAGCGCGGCACGGTGATCGGTGGGCAGCTGGAAACCACGGTCGGCCCAGCCCATCGCGCTGGGGTCGAGACCGGGCAGCAGAGCCGCCCAAGGCTCCGGAGCAGGTTCGGCGGCGAGGTCTCCCGGAGCGGCCCAGCCGACCGCCCCGCTGTCGAGCAGAACCTCCTCTGCGCCTACGGCAGCCAAGGCCGCACGCGTCTCACGGACGCCCCAGCCGGTCCACCACTTCAGATCGGCTTCGGCCGCGGGGCCGTACGAGTGGAGCCAGCGCCTGGCCACTTCCGCCCTGGCCGTCGCGGGGTCCGACGCGGGCCAGGGCTCGGCGGCCGTCCAGCGGAACTGGCTGGACGTCCACGAACCGCGTGGCCGGTCGCGCCGGATGCGCCCGTCGGCGGCCAGCACCCGGATCACCCGGGAGGCGACACCCTGCTCGGTCTCCTGCTTGGTCCCGGGGAAGACGGTGATCTTCGTACGCAGCGCGGGCACGGCGGCAGAGAGCTCGCTCCCCGTGGCACGACCTCGCGCGGTCAGAGCGGCGAGCGTCAGGCGCTCGGTGTCGGCGAGCCACCGTTCGTCCAGCCCGTTGCCGTCCTCCCGCAGATGGGTGAGGAGTCGCCGGCGTTCTTTGGCCGCCACGGCCCGTGCGCTCGACGCGTCGACGGCAGGTGCGACCTCCGTGGACATGGTGAACAGCGTGTTCCGCATGGAGAGCAGCCGCACCAGTGAGACGTCCTCGTAGAGCGCGCGCTCCACCACTCCGATCCCGGGGTCGTTCAGTCGCGCGCAGACGGAGAGGTAGACCGTGGCGGCATCGGTCGCGTGCAGGGCGACGACGGCGTCGGCCACCGCGACGACGGAACCGGACCGCACGGACGGGGCCAGCAGATGCCGTCGGCCGAGCCTGATCCTGCGCTGCTCGTCATCGATGCGGTACACGTGATGCCTCCCGGAGTGCGGAGCTTCCCGGCGCTCTACGGTTCAGAGCCGGAACTCACGGTTCAGAGCCGGAACTCACGGTTCAGAGCCGGAACTCACGGTTCAGAGGGTGAGTTTGAACCCCACATGGCTTGCGGTGAAGCCCAGCCGCTCGTAGAAACGGTGGGCGTCGGTACGCGTGGCGTCCGAGGTCAGCTGCACCAACTGGCATCCCTGGCGCCTGGATTCATCGACTGCCCACTGGATCAACTGGGTGCCGAGGCCGCTGCCGCGCTCCTCCGCGTGGACGCGGACACCCTCGACGACGGAACGGGTCGCACCACGTCGGGACAGCCCGGGAACGATCGTGAGCTGAAGGGTCCCCACGACGCGGTCCTCGCGCACGGCCACGACCAGATGGTGATTCGGATCGTCGGCAAGCCGTCGGTAGGCGGCGTGATACGGGGCGAGATCGTGCGGAGACTCGCGCCGCGCACCCAGCGGGTCGTCGGCGAGCATGGCCACGATGGCGGGAATGTCGGTGGGTGCTGCGGGACGTATGCCGAGATCGCTCATGATCGGCAGACTACGCAAACCCACCGGTTCAGGCGGGGACCTTCAGCGCCTCGACCGTCCGGACCAGTGGGGCGAGCTCCGGGTTCTCGGCAGCCTCGTCGAGGGCGGCTCGGAGCGCGGTGTCGTTGGTCGGTCTGGCTTCTTTCAGCAGCGTGAGACCCGCCTCGGTGACGTCCGTGTAGATGCCCCGCCGGTCCGTGTCGCACAGGTACCGGGTGAGCAGCCCACGGTCTTCGAGCCGGGTGACCAGTCGGGTGGTGGCGCTCTGGCTCAGCACCACGGCGTCCGCCACCTGCTTCATCTGCAGATGACCGCCCGTGCCGCTGTGCTGGCGGCTCAGGACGTCGAGCAGGGAGAACTCGCGCGCGCTCAGGTTGTGGTGGGACTGCAGGGCTCGTTCGATGCGGGCCTCGATCTTCCCGTGGAGCAGGGAGAGGGCGCACCAGCTCTGTGCGAGGGCTGTCAGTGCGGGATCTGTCGCTGTCATGGGTCTCTCCTCCGTACGGGAGCTGCGTACCTCAAGGATAGGGCACGTGCGCAATAGCCCGCGCTTGCAATTAACGAGCGTCTGCAATTATTGTGAACGCTCGTAAGGCGCAGACGCAATCTTTTGGAAGGTGACACTCATGCCGCTCGCGCTCCTCGCCCTCGCCATTGGGGCATTCGGTATCGGCACCACCGAGTTCGTGATCATGGGGTTGCTTCCCGATGTCGCGGCCGACTTCCAGGTCTCGATCCCGACCGCAGGATTCCTGGTGACGGGCTACGCCCTGGGTGTGGTCCTGGGTGCCCCCCTGATGACCATCCTGGGTACGCGGGTGACCAGAAAGCGGATGCTGATGCTCCTGATGGGGCTCTTCATCGTGGGGAACGTGGTGTCCGCACTCGCCCCGGTCTTCGGCGTGATGCTCGCCGGACGGGTGATCGCCTCACTCGCCCATGGAGCCTTCTTCGGCATCGGATCGGTCGTGGCCGCGGGTCTGGTCGCTCCGGAGAAGAAGGCCGGTGCCATCGCCATGATGTTCACCGGGCTCACCGTGGCCAACGTCGTCGGGGTGCCCCTGGGGACCTTCATCGGCCAGAACGTCGGTTGGCGCGTCACGTTCTTCGTCGTCGCGGGACTGGGCGTGCTGGGCCTTCTCGGGGTGGCCAAGCTCGTCCCCGAGCAGCCGAAGCCCCAGGGAGTGCGTATCCGCCACGAGCTGGCCGCATTCCGCAATGTCCAAGTGCTGCTCGCCATGGCGATGACGGTTCTGGGCTTCGGCGGCGTCTTCGCGGCGATCACCTACATCACCCCGATGATGACGGAGACCGCCGGTTTCGCGACGTCATCCGTGACCTGGCTGCTGGTCCTCTTCGGGCTCGGTATGGTCGGCGGGAACCTGCTCGGCGGCAAGTTCGCCGACCGTCATCTGATGCCGATGCTGTACGTGTCCCTCGGCGCGCTCGCCGTGGTCCTGGCCCTGTTCACGCTGACCGCGCACAACAAGATCGCCGCTGCGGTGACCGTCGTCCTCATCGGGGCTCTCGGTTTCGCGACCGTACCGCCGCTGCAGAAGCGAGTCCTCGACCAGGCCGCCGGCGCGCCCACCCTGGCCTCGGCCGTCAACATCGGGGCCTTCAACCTCGGGAACGCGCTCGCCGCCTGGCTCGGCGGCATCGTCATCTCGGCCGGGTTCGGATACACCGCGCCCAACTGGGTCGGCGCCGGGCTGGCCGCCTCGGCGCTGCTTCTGGCAGTGGTCTCCGGTGTGCTGGAGCGCCGGACGGTCACCGGTGGCCGGCTGGTTGCCGCGCACCTTCCCGGTCCTGCCGCAGGCGTCGGCCCCGACGAGTCGGTCCCCACGGCTTCAGCACCGATATCGCGGTGATGAAGAGATACGTGGCCGTGGCCACCGAGGGTGCGATGACCAGATCGATGTCTGTCGCTCCCCGGGGCCACGGCCTCGTTGATGCCGGGGCGGAGCGAGAAGACCAACAGCCCCGCGGTGACCAGGGTCAGCCAGAACTTCGGCCGAGTGCCAGCAGCCCCACGGTGAGGCCCAGCCAGCTCACGAACACCGCTACGTGAGCGACGAGGATGCTTCGGCGAACAGTGCGCTTGAGTGGTTTCACGTGAAACACGGTGCCAAGCGCGGAGCACCTGGTCATCTGACTGCGGGAGTATCCCCGGCTACCGGCCTCGGCGTACGTGGTGTGCCCGGCCTACTCGCCATAGGCCGGACACAGGGCTCCGGGCCTCAGCTCAGATCGGGCGCGTGCATCGCCCTCACGCCCTCGATGTTGGCGTCCAGATAGTGCCGGAGTGACAGAGGTACGAGGTGTACAGCCGCGATTCCGACGCGGCTGAAGGGCACCCGGACAACCTCGTACTCCCCGCAGGGTTCGTCGATCTCCGGCCCGTGCCGACGCGACAGGTCCATCGAAGCCAGCCGGCAGACGAAGAAGTGCTGCACCTTTACGCCCTTGATCCCGCCGCCGACGATGTGCTCGACGGTATCGACGAAGCAGGGCACCACGTCAATGATCTTGGCGCCGAGCTCCTCGTCGACCTCGCGGTGCAGCGCGTCGACAACGGTGGTGTCTTCCGGCTCGACGCCGCCACCCGGCGTGACCCAGTACGGATCGACACCTGGTTTGGTGCGCTTGATCAGGATCAGGTCATCGCCGTCGAGCAGGACGGCGCGTGCCGTGCGCTTGACCACAGGACGTTCGGTCATGGCAAGAGAGTGGCCCAGGAAACACGATCTGAAACTCCTGTCGGCCGACCGGTCACCAGTCCACGGCAGCACGCAGCAGCCACTCGTGCGCCCGCGCAATGTGTGGCAGGCCGAGCGTGCCGGTCCTCGCGATGAGGAAGTACGTGCGCAGCGGCGGTACCGGAGGGTCGAGCAGCGCCACGACTTCACCTCGCTCCAGCGCGTTCTCGCAGAGATAGCGAGGCAGTACGGCGAGGCCGGCGCCCGCCGCCGCGCACTCCAGTACCGCGCGGAGATCCGGCGCGATCACGGCGGCGGAAGCGGCGGGGCGGCTGTCGAAGACTGTCGCCCAGTACCGGGAGACCAGGGGGAGGCTCTCGTGCACCTCGACCACCGGAAACTGCTCCAGCAGTACGGGACCCTTGTGCCGCAGCGCCCCGGGCCCCAGACGCCCTGCCCAGCGGGGCGCGGCGACCAGGACGTGCTCCTCGTCGCAGAGGGTGGTCGATGTCAGCAGTCCACCGCGCGGACGGGCGGTGGCGATGGCCAGATCATGGTGTCCGGCCGCCAGCCCTTCCAGCGTGTCCTCGGTATGCGCGACGAAGGTACTGCGTAACGCGAGCCCCCGGGAGATCAGTGGGGTGAGAGCGGGCAGCGCCCGTACGGAAGTGAACTCGGGAGGCCCGGCCAGGTGCAGTGTCCTTACCCCCGACTCCTCGTCGAGGCCCACCTCGACGATGTCGACCAGGGCGTCCAGATGAGGAGCGGCCCGGTGGGCGAGCTCGTCGCCGATGGTGGTGGGGGTCACTCCACGGGCCCTGCGCAGGAAGAGCGGGCGGCCCAGCTGCCGCTCCAGGGTACGTATCTGGGAGGTGACGGCGGGCTGGGACAGTCCGAGCAGGGCGGCGGCCCGGGTGAATGATCCGGCCCGGTGCACCGTGACGAACGTGCGCAGCAGGGCCAGGTCCATGTCCGCCCCCTGCCCCTCTCCACGTTCGCGGACGCTGCGCCGTCCCGCACCGTCTCCGGCAACCGCTCCCACTATAAATATGTCGATAGGTCGCTGTCGCTACTGTGATTGGACACTGACGCAGAGTCAACTAACCTTGTTCAGACGGTTCTCGGCGCGCAAGAACCGGGGCGGTCCGAGTCATGAGGGGGGAGGCTCGGACCGCTCGTCCCGTGCAGGACCGGCCCGGTGGACGGGGACGCCCGTCCCGGACCGGTCCTGCACGGGACCGTGTGAGGAGCGTTCAGCGCGCGGACTCGTCCAGCGCGCGTTCCACGTCCGCCAGCAGGTCCTCGGGATCCTCGGCGCCGACGGAGAACCGCACGAAGCCCTCAGGCACCGCGTCCCCGCCCCAGCGGGCCCGGCGCTCGGCGGTGGAGCGTACGCCGCCGAAGCTCGTCGCGTCGTCGACCAGGCGCAGCCCGGCCAGGAAGCGCTCCGCTGTGTCCTTGTCCGCCAGGACGAACGAGACCACGGAGCCGAAGCGCCGCATCTGCCGGACGGCAGTCGGGTACGAGGGATCGCCGGGCAGCCCCGGGTACCGGAGCCCGGTCACGTCCGCGCGTTCGGTGAGCGCCTCGGCGAGTGTCAGCGCGGTCGCGCACTGGCGGTCGATCCGCAGCTGCAGCGTGGCCAGCGAACGGTGGGCGAGCCAGGCCTCCATGGGGCCGGGAATCGCGCCGGCCACCTTGCGCCAGCGTCGCACTCCGGCCGACAGCCGCAGGTCCCGGCAGCTCACATGACCGAGCAGGATGTCCCCGTGCCCGGTCATGCCCTTGGTGTCGCTGGCCACCGAGAAGTCCGCCCCCAGCTCGAGGGGACGCTGTCCGAGCGGGGTCGCCAGGGTGTTGTCCACCGCGACCAGGGCGCCCGCTGCGTGCGCGGCGTCGACGAGCCGGCGCACATCACAGACGTCCAGCCCGGGGTTGGAGGGCGTCTCGATCCACAGCAGCGTCGCCCCGTCGAGGAGCTCCAACTGGGCATCGCCCCCGGTAGGGGCGGTCCGCACCTCGACGCCGTACGCCTCCAGCTGCTCCCGCACCAGGGGGAGCGCCTGATAACCGTCGTCCGGCAGGACCACGACGTCGCCCGTGCGCGCCTGGGACAGCAGCACGGCCGAGATGGCGGCCATCCCGGAGGCGAAGACCGTGGTCTCGACCTGCTCCCCCGGTGCCTCCAGCTCGCCGATGGCGCGCTCCAGGTGGGTCCAGGTCGGATTCGTCTCCCGGCCGTAGGTATAGGGGCCGACAGGCTCACCGGACAGATGGAAGTGCGCGGCGAAGACCGGACCGGGAAGTGTGGGCTCGTACTGCTCCGGTTCGGGCAGGCCTGCCCGGACGGAACGTGTCCCGTCGCCCGTGGTGCTCATGCTCGTCGCCTCGTCTCTCTCCGGTGTCCACCGGTCCGCTCTGCACTGTGTCATCAGGGGACGGATCAGTCCTCGTCGGGGAGCACCACATTGAGCGCCCAGGAAACGACCGAGATGATCAGCCCGCCCAGGACCGCGGTCCAGAACCCGTCGACGTGGAAGCTCAGATCGACGAGGCCGGCCAGCCAGGAGGTCAGCATCAGCATCAGGGCGTTGACCACGAGCGTGATCAGTCCGAGCGTCAGGATGAACAGCGGCAGGGTGAGCAGCTTCACCACAGGTTTGACGACGAAGTTCACCAGGCCGAACAGCAGCGCCACCAGGATCAGCGTGAGCACCTTGCGCCCGGTGTTGTCACCGGTCAGCGTGATGTCCTGGAGCAGCCAGATGGCTACGGCCAGCGCACCCGCGTTGGCGATCGTCTTGACTACGAAATTCTTCATGTGTCTGATCGTGGCAGACATGATCGGTGGCGGACACCGGCGGGACAGCGGTACGGGTGCGAGGGGCGGACGGACGATGAAGGCATTCAGACTGGACGAGCTGGAGGCGGAACGTGCTGCGAACGACGGCGCCTATCTGCAGTTCATCCGGGAACGCAACATGTCCGTCGGCCTGTACGCCCTGGACGCCGGCGCGCTCGACCCCCAGCAGCCGCACCATCAGGACGAGGTGTACTTCGTCGTCAGCGGCCGTGCCTCGATCACGGTCGGCATGGAGACCACGCAGGTGGGGCGGGGGAGCGTCGTGTACGTACCGGCGGGTGCCGCCCACAAGTTCCATCACGTCACCGAGGACCTGCGGGTGATGGTGGTCTTCTCCCCGCCGGAGGGATGAGCGGTTTCACCGGAAGTCGGGCGGGGTCCGGACCCGATGTTCCCTAGGGGATCGTTCAGGGGACTTCAAGGGCTCCGGGGCCCCGCCGGCCACCCCCGCGCCTCTAGCATCGAAGCAGGGACTCACAGAGACGAGGTACAGCGATGGCGGTGCGGGAGATGTTCGCGGGGATGCCCTGGTGGGTGAAGTGGGTCGCGGTGCCTCTCATCGCGATCGTCGTGTTCGGCGGCCTGATCGCCAGCGTGGTCGGGTTCGTCATCGGACTGTTGTTCAAGGTGCTGGTGTTCGTCGTGCTCGTGGGTGGTCTGATCTTCGTCGTGCGGAAGTTCATGTCCTCGTCCGAGCGCAGCGGCTGGTAGGAACTGCGGGAGTCCCCGGGCGCGCGGTGGTACCCGGGGACGCCGGACGGGCCGCGGACGGACCGCGGACGCGATGATTAGCCCAGCTGAGCTAAGTCCACGACGAAACCTCACTCGTGACTGAACGTGCGGATACAGTGGCGTACCGCTGCCGCCAGCTGGGAAATGACGGTCCGTCACCATCCTGCCCAGTGGTTTGTGCGACCGTCCGGTCTCCGGACTCCAGGCTCGCGGCGTGCCCGTGGGGGCGGCCCCTGCGGGAGGGCTGAGAGCCCGTCACCATGCCTGGGGGTGACCTGTGACCACGGCATCGAGTACCGCTGTTCCGACGTTGATCGGTTCGGTTCAGCGGGCGTTGCGACTTATGGAGGCTGTGGGCACCCATCGGGACGGGGCGCCGGCGAAGCAGCTCGCCCGGGAGGCCGGGCTTCCCCTCCCCACTGCCTATCACCTGCTGCGAACCCTGACCCATGAGGGATATCTGCGCAGGGAGAACGGCGTCTTCCTGTTCGGGGCCGCGGCCGAGCGGCTGGGCGGAGGGCCCGCGACCCCACGTCCCGGCGTGATCGTCGACTCGCTCGCGCACTGGGCGGACGTCATCGGCGCTCCGGTGTACTGCGCCCTGTACAAGGACGGCGAGATCGAGATGATCGCCGTGGCCGATACTCCCGCCGCTCCCGCGGTGCACGAGTGGGCCTCGTTCCGTGAGACAGGCCATGCCCACGCCCTCGGGCAGTGCCTGCTCGGGCAGCTCGACGAGCGGGCGCGCGAGGACCATCTGGACCGGCATCCGGTCCGGCCGCTGACGCGTTACTCCGTGAGTGACCGTCAGACCTTCCTGAAGCGGCTGAGATTGATGAAACGTACGGAACCTGTCGTCGAACGGCAGGAGTACGCCATGGGAACGGTCTGTGCGGCGATTCCGATCACTGTCGGTTCCGCCGTGGCCGCCATGGCTGTTTCCCTCCCTCTGCACCAAGAGGAACGGTTGCTCGCCGCAGTCGAACAACTACGCTGCGAAGTGACCAGCCTCTTGCGCTCGTTCGTGTTCTCTATCAGTATCTGAAAAATCACTCCTTGTGATCCGCTATCGCGTGCACCACGATGGCGTCAATAGGGCCATGGGGGATCATTCCTGGCCAGTTTCATCTACTGCGGGGTTGAACGATGCGCGAGTCGGTTCAAGCAGAGGTCATGATGAGCTTCCTCGTCTCCGAGGAGCTCTCCTTCCGTATTCCGGTGGAGCTTCGGTACGAGGTCAGTGATCCGTACGCGATCCGGATGACCTTCCACCTGCCAGGTGACGCCCCCGTCACCTGGGCATTCGGCCGTGAGCTGCTGCTCGACGGTCTCAACAGCCCCAGTGGCGACGGCGATGTGCACATCGGCCCGACCGAACCCGAAGGGCTGTCGGATGTGCACATCCGTCTTCAGGTCGGAGCGGACCGAGCGCTCTTCAGGGCCGGCGCAGCACCGCTTGTGGCATTTCTCGACCGGACGGACAAGCTGGTGCCGTTGGGACAGGAGCACACGCTGGGTGACTTCGACGGCAATCTGGAAGAGGCGCTGGGCCGCATCCTCGCCAAGGAACAGAACGCCGGCTGAGCAGGAGGGTCCGGCTGGACACCGAGCACCGGCGGTCCGGTTCCATGCGTCCGGTCTTCCGGCTCACCCCTTGCGGCGGCGGCCCCTCCCGGTCCGTGCGGGCGCAGGAGCTCCGGCTTCCGCGCCGAGCCCCGTGCGGTCCGCGGAGACCACCAGGGCCGCGAGCACCGTCGTCACCGGAACCGAGGCGACCAGCCCGATCGACCCGACGAGCGTCCGGACGATCTCCTCCGCGACCAGTTCGCTGTTGGCCACCGTGCCTACGCTGCTCTGGGCGATCGAGAAGAGAAGCAGCAGCGGAAGCGCCGCGCCCGCGTAGGCGAGTACGAGCGTGTTGACGACCGAGGCGATGTGGTCGCGTCCGATCCGGATGCCCGCCCGGTAGAGACGGCGTACGCCCATCGTCGGATCGGCCTGGTGCAGCTCCCAGACCGCCGAGGTCTGGGTGACGGTCACGTCGTCGAGCACGCCGAGCGAGCCGATGATCACCCCGGCCAGCAGCAGGCCGCTCATGTCGATGCCCGGGTACAGACCGTGGATGAGGCCGGTGTTGTCATCCGTGTTCCCGGACAGGCTGGCCCAGCCGATGAAGAGCGAGCCCAGCAGCCCGATGAGCAGCAACGAGATGAGCGTGCCGATGACGGCCACGGAGGTTCGGGCCGTCAGTCCGTGGCAGGTGTAGAGGGCGATCAGCATGATGGCGCTCGCCCCGATCACTGCGACGACCAGTGGGTTCGATCCTTGCAGGATCGCCGGCAGGATGAAGAGGGTCAGCACGGCGAAGGAGATGGCGAGCGCGATCAGCGCCATCAGCCCGCGCAGTCTTCCCACGGCGACCACCGCGAGGGCGAAGATCCCGGCGAGCAGTGCCATCGGGAATGAGCGGTCCACATCGGTCACCGCGTACTGAAGGTCCCGGGGCGCGTCGGGGGCGTACGCCACGACCACTCCTTGGCCCTCTCGCAGTTGCCGGGGGGCATCGGGCTGGACCACCTCGACGAAGGTACGGCCCTTGTCCTTACCGGTCGTCACTTCGACCGTGGCCTTCTTGCACTCCCCCGTCTGTTCGTTGAAGGCTTCCCGCCCGGCGGCCGTGGAGGTGTCGCCGGTCGCCGGTACCTGCGAGGCGTTGACGTCCGCGCAGTCGACCGACACGACCTTCGTCACCTGCCCGTCCTGGGTCTGCCGGTCGAAGCCGACACCCGTGCGCTCATGGGCCGGGGCACCGCCGGGCCAGAACGCCACGAGGCCGACCAGGACCGCGGTCGCGAAGGGGATCAGCACGGCCGCGATGACCTTGCGCAGATGCGTGGACACGGGTGCGGCAGGACCGTGACTGTGGGAGTGGCCGTGCGCATGACTCTGCGTGCTGCCTGATGCGGGGCCGGGGGATTCGGGGGCGCTTCCGGGAGACGTCACCCGGCGATCATCCCAAGAAGAGGGGAGGCCCTCTGGCCAGCACGTCAGAGGGGAGGCTAGCGTGGAGGCACATCTGTACACGCGGGAGCTCGGAGCACCGGGCTGAGAGGGCGCTGACCTCCGTATATCCATACGGGAAACGCTGCGCCGACCGCCGAACCTGTTACCGGGTAATGCCGGCGTAGGGAGTAGGTCTCATGACCACAGCGGACGCACGCACGCCTGCCTCGAAGCAGAACGCGCAGCACGGCGCGAACGACGCCGAGGCCGGGAAGTCCATCGGCTGGCACAAGGGGTACGTCCAGGGCTCACGCCCGGATCTCCAGGTTCCGGTCCGTCAGGTGCACCTCACCAACGGCAAGGACGTGACGCTGTACGACACGTCCGGGCCGTACACCGATCCCACCATCGACACCGATGTACGTCGAGGACTCGCCCCGCTCCGGGAGAGCTGGATCACCGCCCGCGGGGACACCGAGGAGTACGCGGGCCGTCCCGCGCGCCCCGAGGACGACGGACTCAAGCACACCTCGCCGCGGGGAGGCCTGCGCAACCTCGACGCGGTCTTTCCCGGCCGCCCGCGCCGGCCCCGCCGCAGCCGCGACGGCCGGCCCGTCACGCAGCTCGCGTACGCCCGGCGGGGGGAGATCACCCCGGAGATGGAGTACGTCGCGATCCGGGAGAACGTCGAACCCGAGGTCGTGCGCGAGGAGATCGCGGCCGGCCGGGCGGTCCTCCCCGCCAACGTCAACCACCCGGAGATCGAGCCGATGATCATCGGCAAGCGCTTCCTGGTGAAGGTGAACGCCAACATCGGCAACTCCGCGGTCACCTCCTCCATCGAGGAGGAGGTGGACAAGATGACCTGGGCCACCCGGTGGGGCGCCGACACGGTCATGGACCTCTCCACCGGCCGCAACATCCACACCACCCGCGAGTGGGTCCTGCGCAACTCCCCGGTGCCGATCGGCACCGTCCCCCTCTACCAGGCACTCGAGAAGGTCGACGGCCGGGCCGAGGAGCTGACGTGGGAGATCTACAAGGACACGGTCGTCGAGCAGGCGGAGCAGGGCGTCGACTACATGACGGTGCACGCCGGCGTCCGGCTGCCGTACGTCCCGCTGACGGCCCGTCGCAAGACCGGCATCGTCTCGCGCGGCGGGTCCATCATGGCGGCCTGGTGCCTGGCGCACCACAAGGAGTCGTTCCTGTACGAGAACTTCGAGGAGCTCTGCGAGCTCCTCGCGGCCTACGACGTGACGTACTCGCTCGGTGACGGGCTGCGTCCCGGGTCCATCGCCGACGCCAACGACGAGGCGCAGTTCGCCGAGCTCCGTACGCTCGGCGAGCTCAACACCGTCGCCAAGCGGTTCGGTGTCCAGACGATGATCGAGGGCCCGGGGCACGTCCCGATGCACAAGATCAAGGAGAACATCGATCTTCAGCAGGAGATCTGCGAGGAGGCCCCGTTCTACACGCTGGGCCCCCTGACCACGGACGTCGCTCCCGCGTACGACCACATCACCTCGGGCATCGGTGCGGCGATGATCGCCTGGTGGGGGACCGCGATGCTCTGTTACGTCACGCCCAAGGAGCACCTGGGCCTGCCGAACCGTGACGACGTGAAGACCGGTGTCATCACGTACAAGATCGCCGCTCACGCGGCGGACCTCGCCAAGGGCCATCCCGGGGCGCAGGACTGGGACGACGCCCTTTCGGACGCCCGGTTCGAATTCCGCTGGGAGGACCAGTTCAACCTGGCGCTCGACCCCGACACCGCGCGGGAGTTCCACGACGAGACACTGCCGGCCGAACCGGCGAAGACGGCGCACTTCTGCTCGATGTGCGGCCCCAAGTTCTGCTCGATGAAGATCAGCAGAAGCATCACGGAGCAGTTCGCCCCTGACCTGGTCTCCTCCGCCTCGGACGAGGAGATCGAGGCGGGGATGCTGGAGAAGTCCAAGGAGTTCGCGGCGAGCGGGAACCGGGTGTACCTGCCACTGGCCGACTGACCAGGCGTACCGACCGCGTCCTCCGAGGCCCTGGCGATGACGGCCAGGGCCTCGCTGCGCGTCGTAACGGAAGAGACAAGATCGCGCCTGGCGTCATCAGGATCCCTACCCTGCCTGACATGGATGGGATCGATGTGGCCAATGGCGCTGTCGGCGCCGTACTCGGGATGCTGTGTGCGGTGCTGTTCCAACAGCCCTTACAGGACGGCTGGTTCAAGCTGCGCACCCGTTCTGCGCGCGCGCTGCGCAGCCGGAGGCGGCGGGAGGAATCCAGTCCTGCGTGGAGAACCTTCTCCATGGGGCCTCTTCACACCTCCGCCCTGATTGTCGAAGGGGACGGCGAGTCCTCCATACCCGCCGAAGCCGTCTACATCCACGTACTGGACGGGGAGATCGAGCTGCCTTCGGACATGGCCGGCTGGCGGACCGAAGTCGAGGCGGAGAGCACGCGGTTGCGGGCGGAGAATCGGACTCCGGTGTGGAACGGTCCTCGATACGCCGTCGAATCGTTCGGTATCTCCCGTACTGCTCTCGACGAGCAGCCCGAAGTTCATCTGCGGCTACGCCCGACGGATTACTACACTTTTCTCGCGGCTCAGCAGCTCGACCGGCGCCTGGCTGACGGAACAAGCCCGCGCTCCCGCTATCTCGACCCGGATGATCCACTGCAGGCACCCGCGTTTCTGCAGTGCAGTTTCGGCGTGAATATCGCTGTGGTGACTGCCGATGACATGCTCGTCGTGAGCCGTCGCAGCGACCGGGTCCGTATGGCTCCAGGTGTCTGGAACTCCTCCGTGAACGAGGGCTTGTCACGGCACATCGACTCCTCCGGCAGGAGCGCCCCCGACCTCTACGCGGTCGGCCGACGCGGCATGCGGGAGGAACTGTCCATCGAACCGCACGAGTACTCACTGGAACTGCTCGCCTTCGTGCTGGACACCGACAAGCGCCACTGGAGCGCCCACTTCTATGCCAGATTGAAGGACATGTCTCGCGACGGTCTGCAAACACGTATGAGCAGAGGAGTCGCGGATCGATGGGAACATCAGACCATCGACTATGTGCCCTTCCGCCCCGCGGCAGTGGTCACGTACATGCTGCGCGCCGATCGCATTCACCGGTGGGCCCCACTCGCGCCGTCGCTCTTCCACCTTGCGCTGGTGCATGTCTACAGCCGTACGTCGGTCGAAAGAGCAGTGGCACAGATCGTTCGGCGCGCGTAGACAGGCCCTGCCGTGCCCGGCCGGATCACTCCGGCCGGTGCTCGGGCCCGCCGAAGTCCGGGCTGGTGAAGTCGGGGCTGGTGAAGGTCGGGCGCGGGCCGGCCGAGGGGCCGTCCTCCGGACCGGAGAAGTCCGGTCTGCTGTAGCCGATCTTCGGAATCCGGTTGGCCGAACGGTGCGGCGTCCGCGAGGCGGGGCCCGCGGTCGGGTCGGCCAGCGCGTCCCGGAGGAAGGGCAGGATGCCGCGTTCCAGCAGGGCGTGGCGCCAGGCCTCCCGGGCGCGCGCGACGTCCTCCGGCAGTTCCTCCTCCTCGTCCATGGCGGGCAGCGCGGTGGCGCCGTTGCGCAGGGCGGTGACGAGGAGTCCCACCGCGGCGACGAGGATCGCCGCGGCGGCGACGGCCGCGAAGAACCACCCGGCGGCGACCATGGTTGCGGCGAAGGCCGGGGCGGGGCTGAGGGCCTTCAGGGGGTAGCCGATCAGCAGGAAGATCAGGGCGGCCGTACCCGCGAGGACGGGCGCCAGCACGGAGATCACCGCGAGCGTGCCGGCGCCCATGGGGTCGGCTTCGTTCTCGGCGGGCCCGACGGATGCCTGGGCATCCGGGTCGCCCGGTTCGCGCAGCTCGCCGCGGACCTTCACATAGTGGTCGTACTCGGTGGCCGCCGCCGCCGTGATCAGGGGCGTGGCGTCGAGTGCCATCGTCCGGAGCTGTTCCGGGTTGAGCTGATCGCCGACACCGTCCAGATCCGGTCGTTCGTGAGCATGGCGCAGTGCGTCGGCCAGGATCCGCTCGTACTCGGGGCGGTCCTCGGCCAGCAGGTGCGGAGCGCTTTTCATGTGCATCCCCCGATGCTCCGTAGGGCCTGATCGACCGTAGGGGCGGGCGATCGGGCGGAAACGGAGGAGAGCCTGCTACTGATACGCCGATGGTAGAACGCCTACGGCATGGGGTGACAGGGGGTTTCCGTAAATAGGCCCAGCCGCCGACGGTGTCGGGTCGTGATGCGTCTTCCCCGACGACCGTCAGTCATGCAACGGAAGTTGGACGACCAACAGCTTTCCGGCCATGGTCACTCCGCCGTCCATGGCGATGGCCAGACCTTCCGCGTAGACGTGCGGACCGTCCACCACAGGCCGGGCCGCGTCCTCGCCCTCCTCCGATCCGACCTCGCCGAGCAGATACGGAATGGGACTGTGGCCGTGGACGACGCGCCGCCCGCCGTACGTCGACATCAGCGCGCGGACGGCCTCCGCGCCCCCCTCGTCACGGAAGGCGAACCGCTTGGTGAGCTTGCGGAAGAGGTCCCAGCACTCATCGGCGTCATTCCGCGTGAGAATGGCGTGGACCGTGTCGTTGACGTCCTCGATGGTGGATCCGTAGTCGAGGTAGGCCGTCGTGTCGGAGTGCATCAGCAGGTGCCCGTCCTCCTCGACGACCGCGTCGAGCCGGGCCATCCACTGGAGGTGGACGTCCTGCAGCCGCTCCATGTCCGTCTTCTGACCACCGTTGAGCAGCCAGGCGGCCTGGAAGGTCGCGGTTCCGGCGCCTGAGTTCACCGGGGTGTCGCCGAACCTCTTGGCGCCGAGCAGCAGCAGTTCGTGGTTGCCCATGAGCGCCTTGCAGTAACCGCCGGCCGCGGCGGCCTCCGCGGAGAGGCGCATGACGAGATCGATGACGCCGATGCCGTCCGGACCGCGGTCGGTGAAGTCGCCGAGGAACCAGAGCCTGGCGTCGGCCGCCGCCCAGCGGCCGTCGGCGTCGACGAGGCCCTGCTCACGCAGTGCGGCCAGGAGCTCGTCCAGGTAGCCGTGGACGTCTCCGACGACGTACAGCGGACCGCGGCCGGATTCGCCGACGGTCCGGGCTTCCGGGACGGTCTGCACCTGGACGGTGTCACCGCGGTTGATCACGGGCAGGTCCCGCTCGGTGGGGGTGTACCCCTCCGGCGGCTCGTCGCCCACCGCTACGTTGCCTGGGTGCGGCAAAGGCGCGTTCATCGGCACCTGCGCATACGGCGGTACGCGGAAGTCACGCAACGTCGCTGTCCGCACTACGGGTTCCTGACCGGCCCCCTGAGTCATCGACCCCTCCACCACCGTCGCGCCTCCGTACACCTGACGGGCCCTGCCTGGTAGAGGTGGTCCGCGGTGTCGTGCGCCCATCATAGGAATGCGGATCGTGCTGTGTGACGCACCAGGGGTGGTGAATCCGTGCTCACACCTGGTTCATCGGCCGTTTGGTCCGGATTAATCCGATCAGTCCCCGGCCGGTGATCGCGGAGCGCTGACCGTGGTGCGAGGCGGACGGCGCTGGGAGGACGTCCGGACGATGAGCTCCGTCGGTATCACCTGCTCCACCGGGCCGTCGTGTTCGACCCCTTCGATGGCGTCGATGAGGAGCTGGACGACCGCCGTGCCGATCCTGCGGGGCTTCAACGAGAGGGTGGTGATGGGGGGTTCGGTCGACGCGTACACGGTGGATTCGCTGCAGCAGACCAGCAGGAGGTCCTCGGGGACCCGTAGGCCGTAGCGCCGCGCCGCGGCGAGCAGATCGGTGCCGTTGGGGTCGAAGAGCCCGTAGACGGCGTCGGGGCGGTCCGGGCGGGCGAGGAGGCGGTCCGCGGCGACCGCGCCCGCGCAGGGGTCGTGGGCCGGATAGGACTCGTAGACCGGGTCCTGGCCGACCCGCTCGCACCAGTGGAGGTAGGCGGTGGTGGAGAGGCGGGTGTACGTGTCCGTGGTGGTGCCGGTCAGCAGCCCGATACGGCGGGCTCCCGCGGCCGCGAGGTGGTCCAGGAGGTCGAGGACGGCCGCCCGGTGGTCGTTGTCGACCCAGGCGGTGACGGGAAGTGTGCCCGCCGGGCGGCCGTCGGAGACGACGGGCAGACCCTGGCGTACGAGCTCGGTGACCACCGGGTCCTGGTCGGAGGGGTCGATGACGACCGTCCCGTCGAGGGCGACGTTCGACCACACGTCGTGGCGTGATGTGGCGGGAAGGATCACGAGTGCGTAGCCGCGTGCGAGCGCAGCCGATGTGGCGGCTCTCGCCATCTCCGCGAAGTACGCGAATTCGGTGAAGGTGAAAGGTTCATCCCCGTACGTGGTCACGGTCAGGCCGATGAGACCCGACTTGCCGGTGCGGAGGGTTCGGGCCGCCGCGGACGGGCGGTAGCCCAGCCGTTCGGCGACCTCGCGGACATGGTGGCGGGTGGCGTCCGGGAGCCTGCCCTTGCCGTTGAGTGCGTCGGACACGGTCGTGATGGAGACTCCGGCCGCTGCGGCTACGTCCCGGATCCCCGCCCGTCCTTGCCTGCCGTTGCGCCGGGGCGTCTCTGTCCGGCTCACCTGGTGCTTCCCTGCTGCTGTCATGGCGAGCCGATAGTAGGGCTCCGGCGCCGGGTCGGGCTGGTCGCATATGCCTGCGTTGACAGGCACGTTTTTGCATGATCAACAATGTGTAAATGCCTTGTGAAGCAAGGGCGTTGGGCCCATCGGCACCAATGTCTCACACATCGGCAGGCATGAACCTGCTGAATGGCCCAGGTCTCGTAGCGGTCGCAACTCACCTGTTCGAGGGATGCGCGCCACGGAGTGAGCGACCGGCGCGCGGCGGGATGCTCAGTGCTCCCCCTCCTGAAGGCTGCCGGAGTCGCCCAGGGCGGGCGCTTCCGGCAGGGCGGGGCGATTTCGGATCCCGGCCATTCGCACGGGCGCCCAATCCTCATAAGGTGAGCAGTATTGATGTGTACGGATGTCGAGGAGGACCCGCGGTGAGCGAGACGAGCCCGAAACTGCGCGCCGAGCTGGACGGCGTCCCTGCGTACGTGCCGGGCAAGCCGGCGTCCGCGGAGGGGCCGGTTGCCTTCAAGCTGTCCTCCAACGAGAACCCGTATCCCCCGTTGCCCGGTGTCATGGAGTCGGTGCTCTCCGCGGCCGCCGCCTTCAACAGGTATCCGGACATGGCCTGTACGGGTCTGATGAACGAGCTGGCCGACCGGTTCGGTGTGCCGGTCTCCCACCTGGCCACCGGTACGGGATCCGTCGGTGTCGCCCAGCAGCTGCTCCAGGCCACCTCGGGTCCGGGGGACGAGGTCATCTATGCCTGGCGCTCGTTCGAGGCGTACCCGATCATCACGCAGATCAGCGGTGCGACGTCGGTCAAGGTGCCCCTGACCGGCGGTGAGGTGCACGATCTCGACGCCATGGCCGGCGCGGTCACCGACCGGACTCGGATGATCTTCGTCTGCAATCCGAACAACCCGACCGGCACCGTGGTGCGCCGGGCGGCGCTGGAGCGGTTCCTGGACCGGGTCCCGGACGATGTCCTGGTCGTGCTCGACGAGGCGTACAAGGAGTTCATCCGGGACCCTGACGTGCCGGACGGGATCGAGATCTACCGGGACCGGCCCAATGTCGCGGTGCTCCGGACCTTCTCCAAGGCGTACGGCCTCGCGGGTCTGCGGGTCGGCTTCGCGGTGGCGCACGAGCCCGTGGCGGCGGCCCTGCGCAAGACGGCCGTCCCCTTCGGTGTCAGCCAGGTCGCCCAGGACGCCGCGGTCGCCTCGCTGCGCGCCGAGGACGAGCTGCTGGGACGGGTCGGTTCGCTGGTCGGCGAGCGTGCCCGCGTGTACGACGGTCTCGTGCGGCAGGGCTGGACCGTTCCGGAGTCCCAGGCGAACTTCGTCTGGCTGCGGCTCGGGGACCGGACGCTCGATTTCGCCGCGGCCTGCGAGCGGGCGGGTGTGGTCGTGCGGCCCTTCGCCGGTGAGGGTGTGCGGGTCACGATCGGGGAGGCCGAGGCCAATGACGTGTTCCTGAAGGTGACGGAGTCCTTCCACCAGGAGCCGTAGCGGCTCGGCCGTTGCGTGAGGAACCTCCGGTGGCCCCGGATCTCGGTGACCGGGGTCCGGGGCCACCGCTCTTTCCGCGCCCCGGAGGGCGCGGCGCCCCTGTCCGGTTTCGGCTGGCCCGGCTGGGTCGGCCGGAAAACACCCCCCACCCGATGGCTTCGAAGACATGTGCGCCATAATGCTTGTGAATGTGAACGCGTTCACAAGCGCGCCCTGCTTCCTCCCGTGATCGGGTGGAATGACCGGGCGATCTGCGGCTGTGATCACGGCGACGTAAGGAGAAGAGTCGTGGACCTGGCTCTGGCACCAGAGACTCTGGCGCGATGGCAGTTCGGCATCACCACCGTCTACCACTTCCTGTTCGTCCCTCTGACGATCTCTCTCGCCGCGCTCACCGCCGGCCTGCAGACCGCCTGGGTGCGCACGGACAACGAGAAGTACCTCAGGGCGACCAAGTTCTGGGGCAAGCTCTTCCTGATCAACATCGCCATGGGTGTGGTCACGGGCATCGTCCAGGAATTCCAGTTCGGCATGAACTGGTCCGACTACTCGCGGTTCGTCGGTGACGTCTTCGGCGCCCCGCTCGCCTTCGAGGCGCTGATCGCGTTCTTCTTCGAGTCCACCTTCATCGGCCTGTGGATCTTCGGCTGGGACAAGCTGCCGAAGAAGATCCATCTCGCCTGCATATGGATGGTGTCCATCGGCACGATCCTCTCGACGTTCTTCATCCTGGCCGCCAACTCCTGGATGCAGCACCCGGTCGGTTACCGGATCAACGAGGAACGCGGTCGTGCCGAGCTCACCGACTTCTGGAAGGTGCTCACCCAGGACACCGCGCTCACCCAGTTCTTCCACACCATCACGGCGGCCTTCCTCGTCGGTGGCGCCTTCATGGTCGGCATCTCCGCCTTCCACCTGGCCCGCAAGAAGCACATCCGGGTGATGCGCACCTCACTGCGGGTCGGGCTGGTCACGGTGGTGGCCGCGGGCATGCTCACCGCGGTCAGCGGGGACACGCTCGGCAAAGTGATGTTCAAGCAGCAGCCGATGAAGATGGCTGCGGCGGAGGCGCTGTGGGAGGGCGAGGAAGGAGCCCCCTTCTCGCTCTTCGCGGTCGGTGATGTCGCCGAGGGGCACAACGACGTGGAGGTCTCCATACCCGGGGTGCTCTCCTTCCTCGCGGACAACACCTTCACCTCGTACGTCCCGGGCATCAACGACATCAACGAGCAGTTGCAGGAGACCTACGGACCTGGTGACTACCGGCCCAACATCCCGGTCGCCTTCTGGAGCTTCCGCTGGATGATCGGCTTCGGAATGGCGTCCTTCGGGCTCGGTCTGCTGGGGCTGTGGCTCACGCGGAGGAAGTTCCTGTTGCCGGCGGCGCTGCGCACCGGTGAGGACGAGGTGCCGAATCTGGTCCTGTTCAGGAACAAGGCGCTGAGCCCGAAGCTCGCCAAGCTCTACTGGATCACTGCCCTCTGGACCATGATGTTCCCCTTGATCGCCAATTCCTGGGGCTGGATCTTCACCGAGATGGGCCGCCAGCCCTGGGTGGTCTACGGGGTGTTCCAGACCCGTGACGCGGTCTCTCCGGGGGTTTCGCAGGGGGAGATCCTCACCTCGATGATCGCCTTCACGGCGCTCTACGCGGTGCTCGCCGTCATCGAGGTCAAGCTCCTCCTGAAGTACGTCAAGGCCGGACCGCCCGAGCTCACCGAGGCCGACCTCAACCCGCCCACCCGGATCGGCGGTCACGACCAGGACGCCGACCGGCCGATGGCCTTCTCCTACTGAGATCAAGCGGAGCTGAGAGATGGAACTCCACGACGTCTGGTTCGTGCTCATAGCCGTCCTGTGGACCGGCTACTTCTTCCTGGAGGGATTCGACTTCGGTATCGGGGTCCTCACCAAGCTGCTGGCACGTGACCGCAAGGAGCGCCGGGTCCTGATCAACACGATCGGGCCGGTCTGGGACGGGAACGAAGTGTGGCTGCTCAGCGCGGGCGGCGCGACCTTCGCGGCCTTTCCGGAGTGGTACGCCACCCTGTTCTCCGGCTTCTACCTGCCTCTGCTGGCCATCCTCCTCTGCCTGATCGTGCGCGGGGTGGCGTTCGAGTACCGGGCGAAGCGGCCCGAGGAGCGCTGGCAGACGAACTGGGAACACGCGATCTTCTGGACCTCGCTGATCCCGGCCGTTCTCTGGGGGGTGGCCTTCGGGAACATCGTCCGCGGCGTGAAGATCGATGCCGACATGGAGTACGTCGGCAACCTCTGGGACCTGCTCAACCCGTACGCCGTCCTGGGCGGCCTGGTCACGCTGTTCCTCTTCACCTTCCACGGCTCGGTGTTCGCCGCGCTCAAGACCGTCGGAGACATCAGGAAGCGTGCACGCGGGCTGGCGCTCAAGCTGGGTTCGGCCACGGCGGTGCTCGCCCTTGCCTTCCTCGGCTGGACCCAGGCGGACAACGGAAACGGCTGGAGCCTGACGGCGATGATCATCGCCGTGGTGTCGCTGGTCGTGGCCATCGGTGCCATCGCGGCGGGGCGTGAGGGCTGGTCCTTCGCGTTCTCCGGTGTGACCATCGCGGCAGCGGTAGCGATGCTCTTCCTTACGCTCTTCCCGAACGTCATGCCGTCCTCGCTGAACGACGCGTGGAATCTGACGGTCTCCAACGCCTCCTCCAGCCCGTACACCCTCAAGATCATGACCTGGTGCGCCGGCATCGCCACTCCGGTGGTGATGCTCTACCAGGGCTGGACGTACTGGGTGTTCCGCAAGCGCATCGGTACGCACCACATCGCGGACGCGCACTGAGCCCGCCCTGTGCCTGATCCCGCCCTGCGCACCGAGCGTGCCCTGAGCGCCGAACTAGCTGAGCGAAGGTCATGAGCTCACTGGGGAGCTGTTTCACGTGAAACCGATCGACCCACGTCTACTCCGTTACGCCCGGGCCACCCGGTTCTTCCTGGCGGCCGTGGTGGCGCTGGGGCTGGTCGGAGCCGCTCTGGTCATCGCCCAGGCCATGCTCGTCGCCGAAGTGGTGGTGGGCGGGTTCGAGGACGGGCTGACCGTTTCCGGGCTCCGCACACCGCTGCTGCTGCTCGCCGCTGTCGCCCTGGGGCGAGCCATCGTGGCCTGGCTGACCGAACTGGCCGCGTACCGGGCGAGTGCCGCGGTCAAGTCAGAGCTGCGCGGCCGGCTCATGGAGCGGGCGTCAGGCCTGGGGCCGGACTGGTTGAGCGGGCAGCGCACCGGGTCGTTGATCGCGCTGGCGACCCGGGGCGTCGACGCGCTCGACGACTACTTCTCGCGCTACGTCCCGCAGCTCGGCCTCGCAGTCGTCGTTCCGGTGGCGGTACTGGCCCGGATCGTCACCGAGGACTGGGTCTCGGCGGCGATCATCGTGGTGACGCTGCCGCTGATTCCGCTCTTCATGATTCTGATCGGATGGGCCACCCAGTCCCGGATGGACCGGCAGTGGAAACTTCTGTCACGGCTCTCCGGGCACTTCCTCGACGTGGTCGCCGGACTCCCGACGCTGAAGGTCTTCGGGCGGGCCAAGGCGCAGGCCGAGTCGATCCGTAGCATCACCTCGCAGTACCGCCAGGCCACGCTGAAGACCCTGCGGCTCGCCTTCCTTTCCTCCTTCGCCCTGGAGCTGCTGGCGACGCTCTCCGTGGCCCTGGTCGCCGTGACGATCGGGATGCGGCTCGTTCACGGAGAACTCGACCTCTACACGGGCCTGGTGGTGCTCATCCTGGCGCCGGAGGCCTATCTGCCCATCCGCCAGGTCGGCGCGCAGTACCACGCGGCCGCGGAAGGGCTCTCGGCCGCGGAGGAGATCTTCGCCGTACTGGAGACCGAGCCCGCGGCCGGTGGATCCCAGGCCGTGCCGCAGTCGCTGCGGCTGGAACTGGAGGGGGTTTCGGTCCGCCACCAGGGCCGGACCGAGCCCGCGCCGGCTGCCGCCTCCCTCGTGGTCGAGCCGGGTGAAACCGTCGCCCTCGTCGGTCCCAGCGGCGTAGGCAAGTCCACGCTCCTCGGTGTGGTGCTCGGTTTCACCGCCGCCGACGAGGGGCGGGTGCGGGTCGGCGGGACCGATCTGTCCGCCCTCTCCCCCGAGCGCTGGCGTGAGCAGATCGCCTGGGTTCCTCAGCGCCCCCATCTCTTCGCCGGGACGATCGCGGAGAACGTACGGCTGGCGCGCCCGGACGCGGACGACGCTGCGGTCATGACCGCGCTGCGGGAGGCAGACGCGTACGACTTCGTGGACGCGCTGCCGGACGGCGTCGGGACGCTGCTGGGAGAGGACGGTGCCGGACTCTCCGCGGGGCAGCGGCAGCGCCTCGCACTGGCCCGGGCCTTTCTCGCGGACCGGCCTCTGCTGCTGCTCGACGAGCCGACGGCGAGCCTGGACGGCGAGACGGAGGCGGGCATCGTCGACGCGGTGCGGAGGCTGGCCGAGGGGCGCACCGTGCTGCTGGTCGTGCACCGGCCGGCGCTGCTCGCGGTCGCGGACCGGGTGGTGGTGCTGGAACCGGGGGCGGGCGGGACGCCGGCCGGCCGGAAGGATCCGGACGGCGGGACGGTTCGGGGCCCTGGCGATCGAGGCGACCGGGGCGATGCCGAGCGGGTGAGCGCGGGGGAGCCCGCGCTGTTCGCGGAGACCGCCGAACTGCTCAAGGACACCGCCCCCAGGGCCGGTGGCCGCGTGCTCGCCCGGGTCCGGGAGGCCGCCGGTTCGCAGCACGGGAAGCTGGGTCTGGCTCTGCTGCTGGGCAGCCTCGCCGTGGCGTCCTCCGTCGGCCTCATGGCCGTCTCCGGCTGGCTGATCTCACGCGCCTCCGAGCAGCCCCCGGTGCTGTATCTGATGGTCGCGGTCACCGCGACCCGGGCCTTCGGGCTCGGGCGGGCCGTCTTCCGTTACGCGGAGCGGCTGGTGTCCCACGATGCGGTGCTGAGGATGCTCGCCGAGCTCAGAGTGGCCGTGTACCGGGGGCTGGAGCGCATCGCGCCCGCCGGTCTTCGAGCCACGCGACGAGGCGACCTGCTGTCCCGGCTGGTCTCCGACGTGGACGCGCTGCAGGACTACTGGCTGCGCTGGCTGTTGCCCGTGGGGACCGCGCTCGCGGTCGGCGTCGGATCTGTTGCCTTCACCGGCTGGATGCTGCCTGAGGCAGGCGCCGTCCTGGCAGCAGGGCTGCTCCTGGCGGGCGTGGGCGTGCCGTGGCTGAGCGGCTCGTTCGCCCGGCGCGCCGAGTTCCAACTGGCGCCCGCCCGGGCCGCGCTGGCCGTCCGGGTCGCCGACCTTCTCGGGGGTACGGCCGAGCTGACCGTCGCGGGTGCGCTGCCCGCCCGTAAGGAGGAGGTGCGCACGGCGGACGGCGTCCTCACACGGATCGCCTCGCGAACGGCGGCCGCGACCGCGCTGGGTGGCGGGCTCTCCGCCCTGATCTGCGGGCTCACCGTCGTGGGCGCGGCGCTCGTCGCGCTGCCCGCCGTGTACGACGGACGGCTGGCGGGTGTCGAGCTCGCCGTCGTCGTACTCACTCCGCTCGCCGCGTTCGAAGCCGTGACGGGGCTGCCGCTCGCGGTGCAGTACCGCCGGCGGATCAAGCGAAGCGCGGAGCGGGTCTTCGAGGTGCTGGATGCTTCTGTACCGGTCGACGAACCTGTCGAGCCGGCCGGGGCGCCGGTGTCTCCCTTCCCGCTCGACGTTCGAGGGCTGTCGGCCCGGTACGACGGCGCGGAGTGCGATGCCCTGGACTCCGTCGATCTGACGCTGACCCCCGGGAAGCGGGTCGCTGTCGTGGGCCCGTCCGGCTCGGGGAAGACCACGCTCGCCCAGGTCCTGCTCCGTTTCCTGGAGGCCAGGGAGGGCACGTACCGTCTCGGCGGTGTCGAAGCTTCAGCGCTGGACAGGGACACGGTCCGGACCTTCGTCGGGCTGTGTGCTCAGGACGCTCATGTCTTCGACAGCTCCATCCGCGAGAACCTGCGGCTCGCCCGCACCGGCGCGACCGACGGTGAGCTGAGAGACGCCCTCGCCGCGGCCCGGCTGCTGGACTGGGCCCAGTCGCTGCCCGACGGCCTCGACACGCTGGTGGGTGAACACGGGGCCCGGCTGTCGGGCGGCCAGCGGCAGCGGCTGGCACTGGCCCGCGCGCTCCTCGCCGACTTCCCCGTACTCGTACTCGACGAGCCTGCGGAGCACCTCGACCTGGCGACGGCGGACGCGCTGACCGCGGATCTGCTGGCGGCCACTCAGGGGCGCACGACCGTGCTGATCACCCATCGGCTGGCCGGGCTGGAGGCGGTGGACGAGGTCCTGGTGCTGGACGGGGGCCGGGTGGTGCAGCGGGGCCCGTACGCCGCTCTGGCCGCGCAGGACGGCCCACTGCGCCGGATGCTCGAACGCGAACAGGCGCCGGTGCGTACGGGACCGGAGCGGTTGCGGGCGGTGCCTGCGGTTGTCGGGGGCCGAGGGTGGTGAATCCGCCCAGGTTCTGACTTTCCGGACTGTTCGGTGCTTACTAGGCTCGGATCATGCCCGAGCCGCATGCGAAGGACGCGCCCGAAGCGGCGCAGCAGAGCACCGGAAGTCTGCGAGGGCTCTCCGCGGAGCTGACCGCACGCGTTCCCCAGCTGCTGGAGGCGACGAGATCCGTGGGCGCGGGCCTCGAGCTGCATTCCACCCTCGAGCGCGTCTGTGAGACCGCGGCCGAACTCGCCCACGCCCGCTATGCGGCCATCGGCGTCGTCGAGAGGCCCGGTGAGGCTCTCAGTGACTTCATCACCCATGGGGTGCCCGAGGAGACCGCCCGGGAGATCGGCCGCCCTCCCGACGGGCACACCGGTCTCCTGGGCGCACTGATCCAGGAAGGCGTGCCCATCCGGCTGGAGGATCTTGAGGACGACCCGCGCTTCGGCGGGTTCCCGGCCGCCCACCCGAAGATGCGCACCTTCCTCGGGGTCCCGATCCGGGTCCAGGGCAAGATCTTCGGCAACCTCTACGTGATGGAGAGGCACGGCGGGGGCGCGTTCGGCGATGACGAGCTGCGCATGCTGCGCGTGCTGGCCACGGAGGCCGGGATCGCCATCGGCCACGCACGGACGTACGACGCCGCCCGACGGCGCGAACAGTGGATCGACGGCTCGGTGGCCGTCACCACCGCACTGCTCTCGGCCGGGGACGCCGACGAGGCACTCGCCGTCGTCGCCGAACAGGCGCGCCGCCTCGCCGACGCCGCGGCCGGCATCGTGCTGCTTCCCACCGAGGGAGGAGGCCTGGAGATCGTCGCGGTCTCCGGGGACGAGCCGTCCGCGTCCCTCGGGTTGATCATCCCGCCGCAGAGCCCTGTGGCGGCGGCCCTTCTGAGGGGGGAGGAGGTGGTCCTGGACGATTCGGGGACGGACCCCCGCCTGATCACCAGGCTGGCCGATCAGTTCGGCCCGCACATGCTGCTCCCTCTGCGCAGTGGTGGCCGGGTACTCGGAGCGCTCTCCATCCCACGGGTCCGGGGCGGCCGGCCGTTCACCCGGATGGAGCGGATCCTGGCCACGCACTTCGCCGGGCAGGCCGCCCTGGCGCTGAAACTGGCCGAGGCCCAGCGGGACCGGGAGAGCCTCGCCGTCTACGAGGACCGGGACCGGATCGCCCGGGACCTCCACGATCTGGTCATCCAGCGCCTGTTCGCCACCGGGATCATGCTGGAGGGCGCGCAGCGTCGCTCTCCGCTGCCCGCGGTGCGGGCAGGCATCGGACGGGCGGTGGACGAGCTGGATGTGACCATCCAGGAGATCCGTACGGCCATCTTCGCGCTGCAGCAGGAACCGGCTGAGGCGCCGTCAGGGCTGCGGACCCGGGTACTGCGGGAGATCAACATGGCGGCGGTGCCCCTGGGTTTCATGCCCTCGCACCGGTTCCTGGGACCGGTCGACTCCCTGGTGGGGGAGCTCGCGGGCAAGAACCTCGTCGCGGCTCTGCGTGAGGCGCTTTCCAACACGTACCGCCACGCTCGGGCCTCACACGTCGAGGTGAGGGTGGACGCGACCGCGGTACTGCCCGACGGGCGGGACGCGGTGCGGCTGACGGTCACGGACGACGGGGTGGGGATCCCGGACGGAGGCCGGCGCAGCGGCCTGCGCAACCTGGCCCGGCGCGCCGAGTCCCTGGGTGGCGCCGGCTGGTTCGGGCCGGGGGCCGGGGAGGACGGCAGCGGCACGACGGTGACCTGGCAGGTCCCGCTCTGATCGGACGGGCCCCGGCGCCCGGTCTCGGCGTGCGTGCTCGGCGTGCGGTCGCGGCGTGCGTGCTCGGCGTGCGGTCTCAGCGCGCGGTCTCAGCGTGCGGCGAGGATCCGCTCGATGACCACCGCGACACCGTCCTCGTCGTTCGTCAGCGTCACGCCGGACGCGGCGGCCACGGCGGCCGGATGGGCGTTTCCCATGGCGAACGAGGCGCCGGCCCAGGTCAGCATCTCCACGTCGTTGGGCATGTCCCCGAAGGCGACCACCTCGTCCGGGGCGATCCCGCGCTCCGCGCAGCACGCGGCGAGCGTGCGGGCCTTGGAGACCCCGAGGCCACTGATCTCCAGCAGTGCGGTGGGGCTGGACCGGGTGAACGACGCACGGTCCCCCGCGAGTTCGCGGGCCAGCGCGAGGAAGGCGTCCGGGGTCATCTCGGGGTGATGGGCCAGGACCTTCAGGACCGGTGTGCCGGTGCCGGGAGCCTCTTCGTGGAGCAGCTTCTCCGCGAGGGCGACAGTGGCACCCGGGTCCATGTGGAACGGGGGGTAGGCCGGTTCGTAGTGGATGCCCGTGGCCAGTTCGACGGCGAACGACACCCCGGGCGCCGCCTCGCGCAGGACGTCGACCACGTCCAGGGCGATCGCACGGTCCAAGGGGTAGACCTCGAGCAGCCGGCCTTCGTGAAGATCGGCGACCGCGGCGCCGTTCGCGCAGATCGCCATGCCGTGGCCCTGCACATGAGGGCTGACGACGTCCATCCAGCGGGCGGGCCGCCCGGTGACGAAGAAGACCTCGATGCCCGCCGCTTCGGCGGCTGCCAGGGCGGCGGTCGTACGGTCCGACAAGGTCTTGTCGTCGCGTAGGAGGGTGCCGTCCAGATCGGTGGCGATCAGCCGGGTCACGGCAGGCAGAGGCGGGTCGGTAGCTGAGGTCACCCGGTCATTCTCCCGTACGGAGTCGCACGGGCGTGCAGAGGGGCGCCCATCTGAGAAGGCGGGTCCCTGAACTGCGGAACATGACTTCGGCATATGCCGAAGGCCCGTCACGCGTCCGTCCCCGTCGTGGTCAGCCGAGCTGGGCCAGGGCCTCGGTGGCGATCCGTTCGAACACGTCGGGGTCCACGGCGAAGTCGGAGTCCGGCACCGGCCGGTGGACGACGATCTCGGTGAACCCGAGGTCGAAGTGCGTTCCCGCGAAGTCCACGAACGCGTCGAGGGACTGCAGCTGTCCGAGGACCGGCGCCGCACCCACATGTTCCGCGCCCAGGTGCTGCGTGAGCTCAACCGCACCGGCGTCAACATCAACCAGATCGCCCGGGCCCTGAACAGCGACTACACCCCGCCCGACATCCGCCGGCGCCTCGACGAACTCCAGCGCCTACTCGCCCTGACAGCCGAGGCCCTGCGTGAGCCCGCCGAACCGACGAAGGACTCGTCCGCGTGATCGCCGCCATCAAACCGGCCGGATCCAACACCCGGGGCCTACTCGCCTATCTCTACGGCCCCGGACGCCACGACGAACACCTTGACCCCCACCTCGTCGCCGGGTTCGCAATGCTCGGAATGCCCGACCCCGGCCGTAACCAGGACGCCACGCTCACCCAGCTCGGCCACCACCTCGACGCACCCGTACGCCTGCGCAACAGCGAGTTCGGCAAACCCGTAACCGACCACGTCTGGCACTGCCCCGTGCGCGCCGCACCCGAGGACTGCCGCCTCTCGGACACCGAGTGGGGCGAGATCGCCCAGCGCATCATCCACGCAGCCGGCATCGCCCCCGCCGGCGATGACCTGGCCTGCCGGTGGATCGCCGTACGCCACGCCGACGACCACATCCACATCCTCGCCACCACTGTCCGCGAAGACGGCCGCCGCCCCAAACTCCACGGCAACGGTGTCCGCGTCGGCGACGAATGCCGAAAGATCGAGAAGGACTACGGACTACGGCAGTTGAAGAAGGGCGACCGCACCGCCGCCCATCGCCCCACCCAGGCCGAGATGCACAAGGCCGAGCGCCTCGGCTGGGACCAGACCAGCCGCGCATGGCTCCAGGACCGTATCCGCGCCGCCATCCCGCACGCGAGGAGCGTCGAGGAACTGCTCGCCTACCTCGAAGCCGGCGACATCCTGGTCAAGCCCCGCCGCGGCCCGTCCGGAGACCTCCTCGGCTACGCCGTAGGCCGGCCCGGCGACGTGAACAAGGACGGCGAGCAGATCTACCACCCCGGCGGAAAGATCGCCCCGGACCTCACCCTCCCCAAGCTCAAGGCATGGCTGGAGACCACGGCACCGGAGGAGCACCCCACCGCACGCCGCAACCACCCCACCACTCCGTGGCATCGGGCTACCGACGCTCTCGACACGCTCCACGCCGACATGGCCGACTCCACCCACGCCCAGGCCCACATCACCGCCCTCGGCGATCTCCTCGAAGCCATCGCCCAGAAGGCTCCCGTTGACCTTCGCGCCGAACTGCGCTCCGCCAGCCAGACATTCGCCCGCGCTCAACGCTCCCAGACCCGTGCCGGCCACCAGGCCGCCCACGCTCTACGCACGGCGCCCGCGACATCGCCGGCGCTGCCACCGGCCCTGACGGCAGCGCTCTCGCCGCTCTGACCGCCGCACTCGTCTGGGCCGCCATCCTCGCCGCACGCTGGCACGACGCCCAAGGCCACGCCCACCAGGCCGACGCCGCCCGCCAAGCCGTCCACCACCTCCAGGCAGCAGCCGCCACCGCACTCGTCCCGACCCTCACCGAACTTGAAACCCGCCGCCCCAAGCAAGAAACCCGCCGCACCCTGGCCAACGACATACGCGCAGCCATCCCCGAACACGCCAATCGGATCCTCGCCGACCCCGCCTGGCCGGCCCTCTCCACCGTCCTCGACGACGCCGAAGCCGGCGGCCACCAACCCCACCGACTCCTCAAGGAAGCCGCCGCCCGCCGCGGACTCGGCACCGCACACAGCCCCGCCCGCGTCCTGATCATCCGCATCCAGCACACCAGCCGCAACCCCGCGCTCAATCTCCGAGCCGAAGCAGCCCGCCTGCGCAGCACCACCGCGTCAGCCTTCAGCACACCGTCCCCCGGCACCCAGCCGCCCACGGCAACAGCGGCCCGCACGAGCCAGCCGCGCCGTCCCCGCCGCTGACCCTGAGGAGGACTGGGCGGCTGCACTCATGCACATACCTCTTGCTCAATAACCCGAGCGATAACCCGAGCGATCTCTGGCCAGGAACGAGCGGAGGGCTAAGAAGCGACCAATAGTCGTAGAGGTCTCGGACCACGGCGCTGACACCGAGGCGCACAGCGTTCGAGTCGATCGAACCGATGACCCGCCGCATGATTCCACCGGCCCCTCGAGGCGAGGAGCGATCCCATGGCCCAGGAGGAGAGTGGCAGTGCGGATGGCGTCCAGCCGCGCCCAAGCTCGGCATCCGAAGTCTCGCTCTAGGTGTCCGCCTGATCAGGCGCTGGGAGTCCGCCACACCGGCCTGGTCTCAGCCAGACGTGCACCGTGTCCTGCCCCACTTGCTGGGCCTGGGCTTCACCCCGCCCTGGGGAACTGAGGGCCGCCTGCTTGAAGTGACAGTCAGCGACACATCGCGCCGACGCCGGCCCGGAGCGCGGCTGGCCTCAGTCCCTGCGCAGTCCACCATCGCGACGCAGCCGGCCACCGTCGGCAAGGGCTTCGAAGCCGTCACACGTTCTCACAGTCACCCGTACTGGTCCTTGGCACCAGCCACCAACCCCGGCGCGGTTCAGGTTTCGCTGGACGGCGGTTTGGTTACCGCGTCCTTGAGGATCTGGACGGCCAATTGCTCCGTCGGCGCCGGCTTCCCGGACAGGCGGTGGACCATGACCCAGGTCCCGTCCGCCATGGCTCCCGCGAAGACGGATGCGTCACGGGTCGCGCCGTTGTGCCAGCGCAGCGGGCCGGTTGTCTGCCAGGAGGGGGCAGGCTCGCCCAGTCTCCGTTCCACGAGCAGCCGGGTCACCAAGTGAGCCGTTTCGCGCGGGGTGGCCCACATTCCTCCAGCGGGCAGGATCGCGCCGCTCATGGTCCAGGGGCGTAGTGGGCGGCCCAGGAGTCCTCGTCCGCCCAGCCGCCTGTCCTGCGGCGGGTTCGAGGTCACATCTGTGAGGCCCAAGGGAGCCAGCACGTACTCGTTCAGCAGTTCCTCGTAGGGTGCGCCCGCTGCCGAGCTGAGCGCGGCGCCGAGAACGGCGTAGCCGAGGTTGGAGTACTCGGCCTCCCCGCCGGGAGGGCCGGTGGTGAGGAAGTCAAGGCGCTGTACGACAGCGCTCAATGCCTCGGTGTCGAATGCGGCGTACGGGTCGCGCCTTCGCAGACGGGGTGGGACCCGGGGCAGGGCCGCCGTGTGCTCCGCGAGGTGGCGCAGGGTGATGCCGGTGCCGGCCGGGGCGGTCAGGAACTGTTCGACGGGATCGTCGAGTTGCAGCAGCCCGGTCGATGCCAATTGGACGAGCAGGGTGCCCGTGAGCGGCTTGGTCAGCGAACCAATCTGGACGAAGCGGTCCACATCGTGGCCGTGGCTGGCTCGAGGTGTGGAGGAACTGCTGAGAACGCACGTGGGGACGGGAGGCATAGGAGCGGAGCCTATTCAGTTTCAGTGGTTTGGACGGGGGACCGCACAGGCCGCTGTGCCGCCCGGCATGCGGTGCCGGTTCTTGGCCACACCGCGGTAGATGAGGTGCGCGACCAGAGAGATCAGGGGAAGCTGCAGGCACCGGCCCGCGACCTGGTAGGGGCGGGCGGGGGATGAGCCGAGGTAGTCGGCCAGAGCTCGGGCGCCGCCGTAGCGCACCCGGCGCCCGTCGAAGAGCAGCACTTCGCGGTCCAGGCGCTGCAGATGCGGTTCGGTGAGCTCCGGAGGGAGGGTCTGCCAGGCGGCGGCTTCTGTCCGGGGCTTGGCATGGGTCTGGATCTGCCGGACAGCGGCCTGGCAGAAGCCGCAGTCGCCGTCGAAGGCGAGCACGGTGCGCTGTCCTGCGTGGTGGGGCGCAGCGTTACTCATGGCGGTGTCCTCTTTGATGGGAGGCCCTTCTCCTTCGCACGAGCGAGAAGGGCATGGAGGTGGGAAGAAGCGCGGGAACAGGGGGCGCCCGTGCGCGGGGCGGACCCGGGGCGGTCGGCAGCCAGAGGTGCCTCCGTGCGAGGGCACGTCGTCAGCCCTCCTGATCAGGAGTCGTCGTGGCCGTGTGATGCGGGGCGTAGGCGTGCGGGCCGCATCTCACAGCAAGGGAGCGAGCCAGTCTTCCAGAATGTCCTCCCGTTGGCGTGAGCGCAGGACTTCGACCGGCCGGTTCTCCGCCCACCATCGGGTCAGCGTGGTGGGCGAGGCGCTGCCACGCACAAAGTGGGAGAGCAGACCGTGCGAGAGGTCGACCTCCCGTTGCGTGTACGCGTTGGCCGCAGCGGAAGCCGGCGTCTCGACACGCTGGCCCGGGGTGTGCACCACCACGGTCAACTCCGACGGGCTGTCGGGGCCCCAGGCGTTCAGTGCCGCAGCGGCGAAGGTCGTTGCCCGGGCCGCCCACCGTGCGGCCGCGGAGCGGACAGGAACGTCGAGCACCTGGACATCCATCACGTCCGCCCAGGACCACGCCAGTTGCGTAGGGCCGACCATCGAGAGCCCGGAGGGGGAAAGGAACACGCCAGGGGCATCGTCGGCCGGAGGCGCACCCAGGCAGACCGTGTCCTGCTCTATCCAGAAGAGGCCGATCATGCTCCCCTCCCGGTCGGGTCCGTCGTTCTGGGACGATGGCGCTTCCAATTCCAGCTCCGTTCCTCGATCACAGAAATGGATGTCTCCGCACTCACCGAGCGACGGGCCTTCCATTCGTGCCCCGCCGCGCTCAGGGGCCGCCCAGACATGCGCGGAGCACCGACTCTGTCAGCCGGACGGGGAGGTGCCGCACCGTACCGGCCACGCCAGGGATCCCGGTACCCGTCGCGGCACCGGTACATCCGAAGGTGTGCCGGCATCTTGGAAAGTTGCGCGCGTCAGCCCCTCACCGATGCGAGATGCGGGTGACTGACGGCCTGTCCTCAAGCGGACAGGTGCACGGGCAGGTCCTTTTCTCCGGGCTGCCTGTCTTCGGACGGGTGCTCTTCAGGCGCTTTTCGATCCACGGCGTTGCCCCCGGACGTGCGGGAGCGAGCCTTCTGAATCAGCCGGGTGCTGAAGAGTACGGCCTCGTCCAGCCCTTTGCTCAGGAAGACCAGATCGCAAGCCACCATGGTCAGGGCGAATCCGGTCAGCCCCATGAGCAGCCCGATCCCCAAGTGGAAGCCGATCGACATGACCGTGGCCCAGGGCCGTAGGGCAGGGACGAGGATGCCCAGGGGGAAGTAGACGAGGAAGAGCACCGTCACGTAGGTGCCCGAGAAAACGAGGAGGTCATTCTCGTAGACGAAGTGCGACAGCTCGGGGAAGCTGAACTCCGGCACTCTGAGGACGTAGAAAAGAGCGGTGCCATCCTGCCACATCTGCCCCTGTACCTTGTAGAGGCCGCTGACGACATAGACAAGACACATCTGCAGGGCGATCGCGAGTATGCCGATATTGTGCAGCGGCGTTGCGACTGCGCGAACTTGACTTCTTCATTTTCTCCCCTTTGTGCTCCGTCGGAGACCATGCCAAGTGGGACGCCGCAGGCATCGGAGGCGACTGAGCGCTTCAGCCCCTGCTTGCCTCGGTCCACCGGTGAGCGCCCCGCCTTCTCGCCGCCGGACGGGGCCTTGGTGATGCAGCCGTCGACCGAGATCTCGGTCAGTCCCAGTCCGATCAAGCGGTCGTAGGCTTCGAGGGCCGGAGCGTGCACTCTCTGCGCTATTCCCAGCTCAGCCCACTGCTTGACCCGACGTCGGATCGTTCGGTCCGAGCATCCAGTACTTGCGATGCGTTCGTATCCCGATCCGTGGACCAGAGCCAGCACGACGTGCTCGAACACCACGCGGTCCGGGACTCGACGACGGTGACACCCCAGCGGATGACTCGCCGAGAACCCCTGCCGCGTCGGCAGGAGAGCGGCGAACTGGTCCCACAGGGGTTCGAGCAGGCAAGATGGCACCGCAGGCACGGGTCCTCCGTGTGATCACTGAGCGTCGAGAACTCCATGATCACGCAGGGCCCGTGCCTGTCTCACGTCCGGGACCCCGCACCGACTCCCAGCCTCACCATTTGCCGGTCGGTCTAAGCAGGGCGAGAGCGCCGCCGGCATCATCAACGCCCTCCGCGAACATGGCTTTTACGCTTACGCGCTCACGAACGACTACGACCCGGCCACCTACCCCCGGGCCATGCGCCGACCGCAATCGCCCGTCCGATGCACCGAAACGCCGACCCACATGACCGACCTGGTCTTCTCCCGCATCAACGCCGACCGCCTAATGCTCGGGTGCTGAGATGCACTCGTACATTCCGAGCGGCGGGCCCAGGCCCCACCACGCACCGGACTACCGACATCTTCTGGCATCAAGGAGTGGGCACTGTGCCGAGCACCAGCGTGATGAACAGCCGCAACATGGTCAGCGTGATCGTCCATGACAAGCGCGCCCGCACGATCGCCGCGGTGCACTACGCCGCACGCAACTGGTCCCCACAGCCGGCCTGGACCCTCCCGGGTGGCAAGGCCGAACCTGGCGAAGCCCTCGATGAGGCAGCCGCCCGCGAACTCAATGAAGAGACCGGCCTGCTCGTCGACCCGACGGATCTCGCACTCGTCCACGTCATGCACATCGAACAGGGCCGGGACCAGGCCGGTCAGTTCGTCCTGTTCGTCTTCGCAACCGACATGTGGGCCGGAGAACTGACCAACGCCGAGCCGGACAAGCACCTGACCGCCCAGTGGGTCCCTGCCGACCGCCTGCCCGAGCCTGCGTTCCCGACCTCTGCACAGGCCCTGGCCGCGTATCGGAACAGTGGCCCCGTCTTCTCCCGCTACGGCTGGTCGGTCACCGGCGCGCGATGAGCGGACGCCACGGGACCGACGATCTCGCCGCCACGTGCGACGTCGAGCAGCCCGTGCAGCCCCGCTCGTCTTCGCGCGGGAGGAGACGAGGGCCGAGTCCGGCATAGGCTCGGTGGCATGAGCCTGCGCCTGAGCACCGTGATCCTTCCCGTCGACCGTTGGCACGAGGGAGGCTGCGCCAAGTGGCAGCGCGCCGAGGAACTCGGCTTCCACGCCGCGTACACCTACGACCACCTCTCGTGGCGCACTTTCCGGGACGGTCCGTGGTTCGGCGCTCTGCCCACCCTCACCGCCGCGGCCACGGCAACGGACCGCCTGCGCTTGGGCACCCTCGTTACGTCGCCTAATTTCAGGCACCCGGTGACGCTCGCCAAGGAGCTGATCTCACTCGACGACATCTCCGGCGGGCGGATCACCCTCGGCATCGGAGCCGGCGGCAACGGCTTCGACGCGACGGCGCTCGGCCAGGAGGCGTGGACACCGAAGGAGCGGGCGGACCGGCTCGGGGAATTCGTGCCGCTGCTCGACCGCCTGCTCACCGAGAGCTCCGTCACGCACGAGGGGAACTTCTACTCGGCGGACGAGGCCCGGAACATCCCCGGCTGCGTACAGCGGCCCCGGCTGCCGTTCGCGGTGGCGGCGACCGGCCCACGCGGCCTGAAGCTGGCCGCCCGCCACGGGCAGGCGTGGGTGACGACCGGCGACCCGAAGCTGTACGAGATGGGCACACCGGACCAGTCGGTGGAAGCCCTTCGCGGCCAGATTGAGAAACTCGGCAAGGCATGTGCGGAGATCGACCGAGACGTGGCCGAACTCGACAAGATCCTGCTCCACGGCTTCACTCCCGACCGGAACCGGCCGCTAGATTCCGTAGATGCCTTTGTTGATTTCGCTGGCCGCCACCGTGAGCTCGGTTTCACCGAAATCGTGTTTCACTGGCCGATTCCCGACTCGGACTTTGCCGCTGACCAGGCGGTCTTCGAGTTGATTGCCACCGAAGGTCGCAAACAACTCGGCTAATTGCTGCGCTATCGAAAGTAGGATGCTGCTCACCGCGCACATGGACACCGAGACGGCAAACCGTGCGGTGTCCGACGGCAGCATGACCAAGATCATTCAGGAGATGGTCGAGCAGCTCAAGCCCGAAGCGGCGTACTTCACGATCCAGGACGGCCGGCGCACCTGTCTGATGGTCTTCGGCATGAAGGACTCCGCCCAGATGCCGCCGCTCTTGGAACCCTTGTTCCACGCGCGTTCCGAGATCGCCCTCCAGCCCGTCATGAACCTCGACGATCTGCGTGCGGGCCTCGGCGGAATAGAGCGCTGACCTGCCGGACGTGTCATTCACGCAGGCGCAGGAACTCCGGCGGTACGGAGTCCGTCAGCCATACCCCGTTGGCGCTGACGTGGAAGACGTGACCTGCCTGGTGCATGGCCCCCGTGTCCACGGCGAGGACGACCGGGGCGCCACGCCGGGCACCGACCCGGACCGCCGTCTCGCGGTCGGGGGAGAGATGGACGTGGTGGCGGTTCATGGGCCGGAGTCCTTCGGTACGGATGGCGCCGAGCGTCCGTGCCACGGTGCCGTGGTAGAGGTACGCGGGCGGTTCGGCCGGAGGCAGGCCGAGATCGACCGTTACGGAGTGGCCCTGGCTCGCGCGGATGTGATCGCCGTCCACGGCGAAGCGCTGTTTGTCGTCGGCCGCGACGACGTGGTCGAGTTCGTCCCGGGTGACGGCGACGCCATGCCGGGCGCAGGCCCGCAGAAGCTCGTCGACGGCAACCCAGCCCTGGGGGTCGAGACTGATCCCGATCCGGTCGGGGCTGTGGCGCAGGTGTTTCGACAGGTATCTGGACACCTTGACGGTGCGTCGTTCGTCCATCTCCTCAGCGTGCCCGTTGCGCTGTTTTCGGCGCACCTCGATTTCACTCGACGTTTCGGTATTCACGACCGTCATCAGGTTTGATCCACAGCCAACTCGGGTTATCCACAGGCTTTTTGGCTGCGCTGTGGACAAGTGGCGTGCCATAAAGGCTGTTTGCCCAACTTGGTGGATATCATGCCCATATGGTCACTGAGATGTATGTGTATGCCCAACTGGGGCCTGCACTCAGGCGTTCGGCGAAGTAATCTGCTGCGGCGCTCAGTTGGGGTACGAGGGCGCCGAAGCACGCCAAGCCGGGCGTCCGCACGAAGGCTTGGCCGGGCACGAGCGCTGACCACCGGTCCCGGCCCCGGACTTACAGAGGCGGCCTCAGCCGAGCCACGCGACGGCGTATCCGAGGGCTGATCCGGGACAGCAGGCGTGCGCCTCGGGCCTCGGTCGTCACCGGCACCACGGCCCGGTCGTGCACCACGGCATCGAGGATCGCCTGAGCGACCTTCTCCGCGGGGTAGTTACGCAACGAGTACAGCCGCGACGTCCGCCTCCGCAGCCGCTCCTCCTCCGCGTCGTCAGCCCCGGCGAAGTGTGCGGTACCGGTGATGCCCGTGTTGATGAAACCCGGGCATATCGCGCTGACTCCGATCGACCGCTCGGCCAGTTCCGCGCGCAGGCACTCACTGAGCATCAGCACCGCCGCCTTGGACGTGCCGTACGCGGACAGCACACGTGACGGCTGATGAGCGGCCGCCGAGGCGATGTTGACGATGTGGCCGCCCTGGCCCCGGTCGGCCATCTGTCTGCCGAAGATCCGGCATCCGTGGATGACTCCCCACAGATTGACGTCGAGGACATTCCGCCAGTCCTCGATCGTCGTCTCGAGGAAGGGACCCGACAGACCGATACCGGCGTTGTTCACCAGGACGTCCACGACGCCGTGTTCGGAGGCGACCTTCTCCGCGAGCTTCTCCATCGCCCGTTCGTCACCGACATCCACCACCTCGCCCCACGCGGCGGGCGCGCCGATCAGCCGGGCCGCCTCCGCCGTCCGGGCCACGCCCTCCGCGTCCCGGTCCACGGCCACCACCCGCGCGCCGGATTCCGCGAACGCCAGTGCTGTGGCACGCCCGATGCCGGCTGCCGCCCCCGTCACCAGCACCAACTGGCCGCCGAACCGCTCCGCATGAACACCCGTGGCCACCGCGCCGGACGTGCCTGCTCCAGCGGTGCCCTCCCGGCCGCCGCTCTCCACGTCGTCCACGAATTCGCTGATCCAGGCGGCCAGCTGATCCGGCCTGGTGCGCGGGACCCAGTGCTTCGCAGGCAGGGAGCGGCGCCGCAACCGGGGCACCCACGCGTCCAGTTCGTCGTGGAGCGACGGTGAGAGGAAGGCGTCACCGGTCGGTGTGATCAGCTGCACCGGTACATGGGCGTACGCGTCCGGGCGGGGCCTGCACAGGCGGTCCCGGACATTGTCCCGGTAGAGCCAGGCGCCGTGTGCCGCGTCCTGCGGGAGCGATGCCGTGGGATACCCGTCCGCGGGCACCTTCTCCATGCGCCGCAGAATCCGCGGCCACTGTCTGCCGAGCACCCCACGCCAGGCCAGCTCCGGCAGTACCGGCGTGTGCAGCGCGTACACGTACCAGGACTTGACGCCCTGGCCGAGCAGCTGCCCGACGCGGCGCGGACTCGGATGGGACATCCGCTGCTTGATCCAGTGCCCGAAGTGGTCGAGGGACGGGCCGGACATCGAGGTGAACGAGGCGATACGTCCCTTGGTCCGCTCCACCGTCGCGAACTCCCACGACTGGACCGAGCCCCAGTCGTGGCCGACCACATGGACGGGACGGTCCGGGCTCACGGCGTCCACGACGGCCAGGAAGTCGTCGGTCAGCTTCTCCAGCGTGAAGCCGCCGCGCAGCGGCCGGGGCGCCGTCGACCTGCCGTGCCCCCGCACGTCGTAGAACACCACATGCCACCGCTCCGCCAGTCGTTCCGCGACCTGGGACCAGACCTCCTTGCTGTCCGGATACCCGTGCACCAGCACGATCGTCGGCCGTGACGGATCGCCCGTCTCGGCCACGCACAGCTCGACCCCGCCCGTACGCACCCAGCGCTCGTGCGCGCCTCGCAGATCCACGCCGCCTCCTCGGTCCCGTGCCGGCGTTGCGGTACGCGTCCGTAACGTGACACCGCTGAATGTGGCAAGCGACGTACGGTCACGTCAAGGGATGCCCCGAACCTGTGGACAACGCGGGATCGGCCCGGACCGCGGTGTCCTCCCTCGTGGGGTTCCCCCTACGGGTCCGTACGCCTGGAGTCGGACGCGGATACAGCCGTCTGGTCTGACGACTCCTGTGGTGCGCGCCACTACCTTCGTAGACGTGACTGTGATCGCAACCGAAAGCCTGAGCAAGCGGTTCCCGAGGGTGACCGCGCTTGACCGGCTCTCCTTGGACATCGGACCGGGCGTAACCGGCCTGGTGGGTTCCAACGGGGCCGGCAAGTCCACGCTGATCAAGATCCTGCTGGGTCTGTCCCCCGCCACCGAAGGCCGGGCCGCGGTGCTCGGGCTCGACGTCGCCACCGAGGGCGCCGCCATCCGGGAGCGGGTCGGATACATGCCCGAGCACGACTGCCTGCCTCCCGACGTGTCGGCCACCGAGTTCGTCGTACACATGGCGCGGATGTCCGGACTGCCGCCCACCGCGGCGCGCGAACGCACCGCCGACACCCTGCGCCACGTCGGGTTGTACGAGGAGCGTTACCGCCCCATCGGCGGCTACTCGACCGGTATGAAGCAGCGGGTGAAGCTGGCCCAGGCACTGGTCCACGACCCGAAGCTGGTCCTCCTCGACGAACCGACCAACGGCCTGGACCCCGTCGGCCGGGACGAGATGCTCGGCCTGATCCGTCGTGTCCACACCGACTTCGGCATCTCGGTGCTGGTCACCTCGCACCTCCTCGGTGAGCTCGAGCGGACATGCGACCACGTCGTCGTCATCGACGGCGGCGCGCTGCTGCGCTCCAGCTCCACCGGAGACTTCACCCGGACCACCACGACGCTGGCGGTCGAGGTCACCGACAGCGACAGGCACCCGGACGGCACCGACGCGCTGCGCCAGACCCTCACCGGGGCGGGGGTCACACTCATCGGGCACGACGGCCTCGACGCCGAGGGGCTGCCGGGAGCCGGCCACATCCTCCTGGTGGAGGCCACGGGCGAGGAGACGTACGACGTGGTCCGCGACAGCGTCGCCGACCTGGGACTGGGCCTCATCCGGATGGAACAGCGGCGCCATCACATCGCCGAGGTCTTCCGCACCGAACAGGCACCGCAGGCGGCCGTGGCCGCGACAGCGGGTGCCGGACAGCAGAAGGGGAGCGGTCGCGATGAGCACTGAGACCGGGACCGCCACCGGGAGCGACAGCTCCCGGATCCACAACATCGGATACCGCTCCTACGGCGGAGCACGCCTGGGACGGGCCTACGCCCGCCGCTCGCTGTACTCGCAGTCCCTGCGCGGCTCGTTCGGACTGGGCAGGTCCGCCAAGTCCAAGGTGCTGCCGATGCTGCTCTGCGGGGTGATGTGCCTGGTGGCGCTGATTCTCGTCGCGGTCGCCATCGCCGCGCCCGGTATGACGAAACTTCCCATCGGCTACACGGACTTCGCGATCTACCTGCAGGCCGTGATCGGACTCTTCATCGCCTCCCAGGCGCCGCAGTCCGTGTCCAGGGACCTGCGCTTCAAGAGCGTGCCGCTGTACTTCTCGCGGCCGATCGAACGCGTCGACTACGTACTCGCCAAGTTCGCCGCGATGGCCTCGGCCCTGCTCCTCCTCACCGGGCTGCCCCTCGTCATCCTCTACGTGGGCGCGCTGCTGGCCGAGTTCGACTTCGCCGATCAGACCAAGGGCTTCGGACAGGGGATGGTCTCGGTGGCCCTGCTCTCCGTGCTGTTCGCCGGACTCGGACTGGTGGTCGCCGCCCTGACCCCGCGCAGGGGCTTCGGCGTGGCCGCCGTGATCGCCGTACTGACCATCACCTACGGCGCGGTCTCCACCGTCCAGGCCATCGCCTGGCAGACGGACTCGGCCGATGCCATCACCTGGCTGGGGCTGTTCTCGCCCATCACGCTGATCGACGGGGTGCAGACCGCGTTCCTCGGCGCCTCCTCCGCCTTCCCCGGTGGTGAGGGCCCCGGAGCCGCCGCCGGTGTGGTCTATCTGATCGTTGTTCTCGCGCTCGTCGCCGGCTCGTACGCCGTACTGATGCGCCGCTACCGGAGGGTCGGGCTGTGACCACCATCGAGATCGACCACACCTCCCGCTGGTTCGGCAACGTGGTCGCCGTCAACGACGTGAGCATGACCGTGGGTCCGGGAGTCACCGGGCTGCTCGGCCCCAACGGAGCCGGTAAGTCCACGCTGATCAACATGATGGCCGGTTTCCTCGCGCCGTCGACCGGCAAGGTGACGCTCGACGGCACCCAGATCTGGCGCAACGAGGCGGTCTACAAAGCGATCGGCATCGTGCCGGAGCGGGAGGGCATGTACGACTTCCTGACCGGCCGCGAGTTCGTCGTCGCCAATGCCGAGCTGCACGGACTGGGCGACGCGGCCGCGGACAAGGCGCTGGCCACCGTCGAGATGGAGTACGCGCAAGACCGCAAGATCTCGACGTACAGCAAGGGCATGCGCCAGCGCGTGAAGATGGCGTCCGCGCTGGTCCACGACCCGTCGGTGCTGCTCCTGGACGAGCCGTTCAACGGAATGGACCCGCGGCAGCGGATGCAGCTCATGGAACTGCTGCGCCGGATGGGCGCCGAGGGGCGCACGGTGCTCTTCTCCTCCCACATCCTCGAGGAGGTCGAGCAGCTCGCCTCGCACATCGAGGTGATCGTGGCGGGCCGCCATGCCGCGTCCGGTGACTTCCGCAAGATCCGCCGGCTGATGACGGACCGGCCGCACCGTTATCTCGTCCGGTCCAGCGACGACCGTGCCCTCGCCGCCGCGCTCATCGCGGACCCTTCGACGGCGGGGATCGACGTCGATGTGACGGAGGGGGCCCTGCGCATCCAGGCGGTCGACTTCGGGCGGTTCACGACGCTGCTGCCGACCGTCGCGCGCGAACACGGCATCCGGCTGCTCACCGTCTCCCCGTCCGACGAGTCCCTCGAATCGGTCTTTTCCTATCTCGTAGCGGCCTGAGTAGTGGCCTGAAAGGAGCTGTGAAGCGTCATGTACGACCCCACAGTCGCCCGGCTCACCTACCGGGCCCTGCTCGGCCGGCGCCGGGCCGCCATCCTGTTCGTCCTGCCGGTCCTCCTGGTGGCCATCGCCGTGGCGGTGCGGACGTTCGCCGGGGCCGATGACGGCGTCGCGTCCGGCGTGCTGGGCGGTTTCGCCATCGCCACCATGGTGCCGCTCATCGGCGTCATCGCGGGCACCGGCGCCATCGGGCCGGAGATCGACGACGGTTCGATCGTCTACCTGCTGGCCAAGCCGGTGAAGCGGCCCACGATCATCTTCACCAAGCTGATCGTCGCCGTATCCGTGACGATGCTCTTCTCGGCGCTGCCGACGTTCGTCGCGGGCCTGATCCTCAACGGCAACGGCGGACAGATCGCCGTGGCCTACACGATCGCGGCGCTGGTCGCCTCGATCGCGTACAGCGCGCTGTTCCTGCTGCTGGGCACGGTCAGCCGGCACGCGGTCGTCTTCGGCCTGGTGTACGCACTGGTGTGGGAGGCGCTCTTCGGCAGCCTGGTCCCCGGGGCCAGGACGCTCAGCGTGCAGCAGTGGTCCCTCTCGGTCGCAGAGAAGGTCGCCGGGGAGGGTGCGGTCACCTCGGACGTCGGCCTCCCGCTCGCGACCGTCCTGCTGATCGGCGTGACGGTCGTGGCCACGTGGTACGCCGGTCAGAAGCTGCGGGCACTGAAGCTCGCCGGCGAGGAGTGAGACCGGCCGCCGCGCACACCCTGCAACCCCCGCCCACCGGGCGGGGGTTGTTCTGTGTGCGGCGAGAGGACCGCGTGACTGTGCGGTCGTCGGCTCGTTGCGCAGAGTGCGTGGAGGCAGTTGGAATCTGTGGCGTCGAGCTTTCGTGAATTCGGGGAATGCCGGCAGCGGTGAGGCAGAGCCCGCCCGGCCGGTCATCGAGTGAGTGGCAACCGTGAGCGTCCTCCGCCCTCGCAGCCCGGGGACAGGGCTCTCCTTGTCGTTCCCACGCACGAGAGGCACACCCATGCCCACGGAAGTAGCCCTGCTCGAATCCCAAGCCCTCCGGGTTGAGCAGATGGGGCGCGTCGAAGTCCTCGACAAGGTCAAGAGCCTTGTCATGCTCCCTGATGGAATTCACCTTCGCACAGAGGAGGTGGCGCAGTACTTCGAAGTATCCACAGAGGTCGTCAAGAAGCTGACGCAACGCCACCGAGTCGAGGTGGAGCAGAACGGCCTCAGGCTGCTGCGCGGCGCTGAGCTGCGCATCTTCCATAGGGACATGGTGTCCCTATGGGGCGGCGATGCGGCGGAAAGTTATCCACAGGCGGCCACGCAGCTCACGCTCTACACCCGCAGGACCGTGCTCAACGTCGCCATGCTTCTTCGCGACAGCGACATCGCGCGCAGCGTCCGGACCCACCTGCTCGACGCGGAGGAGGACCTCAGGGCGTCCTACGTCTCGCTCGACCGGCGCGTCACCCGCATCGAGGGCTGCCTGGCAGACGTGGGAAGCGCGCTCCAGGAGCTCGGCCCCGTGCTCGGCCGGATGTCGCAGCGGCTCGACTCGCTCGACCGGAAGCTCGATGTCACGCACCAGGCCGTCGGTGCCATCAGCATCCGGCTCACCGACGTCTCGCACGACGTCATCCGGCTCGATGCCCGCATGGACGAACTCGCCCACCGGCTGAGGGATCTGGGTCGCCGAAGGAGCGGCTGACGTACGTCCGGGGGCCACCTGAAAAAGGGGCCACCTGAAAAAGGGGCCACCTGAAAAATGGGTGGCCCCCGGACTCCGGTCTCCGGCACAGTGAGGGGGCGGCACGGGGGGAAGGTGCCGATCATGGGACGGGGAGAGGAGCACGGCGATGACCAGGAGTCCGAGTCCGTCGTGTTCCCGACAGGGCGGTCCGCAGCCGGCGCCGCGGTAGCTTCATCAGCTGCCCGCGGGCGCCCGCAGCAGGACCCCCGGGTGGCCCCCGCCGCGCGTCGCGCGGGTGGCCACCCCCCCCGGAGGATTGGCCGAGTGGTAAGGCAGCGGCTTGCTAAGCCGTCGTCGGGGCGTAACCCCGCGCGCGTTCGATCCGCGCATCCTCCGCCGGAGCCCGAAGAACAGCCCCGTCTACGCGCGCGTGGCCGTCCGGAGCAGCTCCTCCAGCACCACCGCGATGCCGTCGTGCTCGTTCGACGCGGTGATCTCGTGCGCCACGGCCTTCAGGTCGTCGTGCGCGTTGGCCATGGCCACGCCGTGCCGCGCCCAGCCGAACATGGGGATGTCGTTCGGCATGTCACCGAACGCCAGCGTGTCCGACGCCTTGAGTCCCAGGCGGCGGGCGGCCAGCGAGAGGCCGGTCGCCTTGCTCAGTCCCAGGGGCAGGATCTCCACGACCCCCGGGCCCGCCATGACCACGTTCACCAGGCTGCCGACGGCCTGCTGTGCGGCCAGAGCCAGAGCGTCGTCGTCGAGGCCGGGATGCTGGATGTAGACCTTGTTCAGCGGAGCGGTCCACATCTCGGCGGGGTCGTTCATGAAGACAGCGGGCAGCGGCCCCTCCTGCACCCGGTAACCGGCCCCGACCAGCACCTCGCCCTCGAGGCCGTCACGGCTCGCCGCGAGCGCGAGCGGACCGACCTCCGCCTCTATCTTGGACAGCGCGAGCCCGGCGAGCTGCCGGTCCAGGGTGAGGGAGGTCAGCAGCTTGTGCTCGCCGGCGTGGTAGACCTGCGCACCCTGACCGCACACCGCGAGGCCCTGGTAGCCCAGGTCGTCCAGGATGTGCCGGGTCCACGGCACCGCCCGCCCGGTGACGACGATGTGCGCCGCGCCGGCCGCGGTGACCGCGGCCAGCGCCTCACGGGTGCGTTCGGAGACCGTGTGGTCGTCGCGCAGCAGCGTGCCGTCGAGATCGGTGGCGACGAGCTTGTAGGGGAAGGTCACTTGGAGACCGGCTCCAGAACCTCGCGCCCGCCGAGGTACGGACGAAGGACCTCCGGCACACGCACCGAACCGTCGGGCAGCTGGTGGTTCTCCAGGATCGCCACGATCGTGCGCGGTACGGCGCAGAGCGTGCCGTTCAGCGTGGACAGCGGCTGGACCTTCTTGCCGTCGCGCATGCGGACGGAGAGCCGACGCGCCTGGAAGCCGTCACAGTTCGACGCGGAGGTCAGCTCGCGGTACTTGCCCTGGGTCGGGATCCACGCCTCGCAGTCGAACTTCCGCGAGGCCGACGCCCCCAGGTCACCGGTGGCGACATCGATCACCTGGAACGGCAGCTCGAGAGCGGTGAGCCACTGCTTCTCCCAGTCCAGGAGCCTGCGGTGCTCGGTCTCGGCGTCCGCCGGGTCGACGTACGAGAACATCTCGACCTTGTCGAACTGGTGGACGCGGAAGATGCCCCGGGTGTCCTTGCCGTACGTACCGGCTTCGCGGCGGAAGCACGGCGAGAAGCCCGCGTACCGCAGCGGCAGCTTGTCCGCGTCGAGGATCTCGTCCATGTGGTACGCCGCGAGGGGTACTTCGGACGTGCCGACGAGGTAGTAGTCGTCCTTCTCCAGGTGGTACACGTTCTCCGCGGCCTGGCCGAGGAAGCCCGTGCCCTCCATGGCGCGCGGACGGACCAGCGCGGGGGTCAGCATCGGGACGAAGCCGGCCTCGGTGGCCTGCGCGATCGCCGCGTTGACCAGGGCCAGCTCGAGCAGCGCGCCGACGCCGGTCAGGTAGTAGAAGCGCGACCCTGACACCTTGGCGCCGCGCTCCATGTCGATGGCGCCCAGCGCCTCGCCGAGCTCCAGGTGGTCCTTGGGCTCGAAGCCCTCCGCGCCGAAGTCACGGATCGTGCCGTGCGTCTCCAGGACGACGAAGTCCTCCTCGCCGCCGACCGGCACGTCCTCGTGGACGACGTTGCCGAGCAGCAGGAGCAGCCGCTTGGCCTCGGCGTCGGCCTCGTCCTGTGCGGCGTCGGCCGCCTTGACCTCGGCCTTCAGCTGCTCGGCCTTCTTGAGGAGCTCGGCACGCTCCTCGGGGGTGGCCTTGGGGATCAGCTTTCCGAGCGACTTCTGCTCGGAGCGGAGTTCGTCGAAGCGGACGCCGGACGACCTGCGCAGCTCGTCGGCGGAGAGCAGGGCGTCGACGAGCGCGACGTCCTCTCCACGGGCGCGCTGGGAGGCGCGAACACGGTCGGGGTCCTCACGGAGCAGGCGAAGGTCAATCACCCCTCAAGGCTACCGGTGCGGGGATCCACCGCTCGAACCGATATCGACCAGCGTGGCACTTTGTCTGAATTGCCGGAATCGATAATTCAGGTGAGAATCGCGGCCGGGTCGGAGGGCGGAGACGTCAATAAAAGTGCCCCATTGCCTCGAAAGGGGAGTAAGTGCCCCTGTCGTCTGACGCATGATCCGTGCACGGTCGGGGAGTTGGGGCGCCGGAGGGGATGTGTTGTCCACAGGCTTCCCTTAATCCCATTAGTTATCCACAGGCTGTGAAGAAGATCTGTGGATGCGGGAGGGGGTATTCCGAAACCGGCATGACGGGACAGGGGTTCGCGCCTCAAACCCGACCCGTGCACTCATTCGGGTGGGTATTCCCCACTCTGGCGGGGTGACCAGTGGAATGGGAGGGGTGCGAGGAGGTTGGGGCTCCCTGGGTGATCCAGGGTCACCGGGGCGATTTGTCGACCATGTCGGGTTGTGGTGTCGACTTGTCCCCAGGCGAAAGAGGTGACCTGTGGATAACTCTGTGCGGAAGGGCGATCTGGATCTCCGCAGGGTTCAGACCCGGCCGTCCTGGCTGCGCGCCAGCCAGTCGGATGCCTCGGCGAAGTCCGTGTCCGACGTCCCGATCCGCAGATCACTCACCTCGTCGGGCGTCACTCCTGCGCGCGGGTACGAACCCAGGAACCGCACTTCCGGGCAGATCCGCTTCAGCCCCATCAGAGCCTCGCCGACGCGACGGTCCGCGATGTGTCCCTCCGCGTCCACGGCGAAGCAGTAGTTCCCGATGCCCTCCCCGGTGGGCCGGGACTGGATCAGCATCAGGTTGACCCCTCGGACGGCGAACTCCTGGAGCAGTTCGAGGAGAGCCCCCGGCCGGTCGGCACCGAGCCAGATGACCACGGAGGTCTTGTCGGCTCCTGTGGGCGCGGACGGCCTGGCCGGGCGTCCGACCAGCACGAAGCGGGTCTGGGCGTTCTCCGCGTCGTGGATTTCGGTCACCAGCGGCTCCAGCCCGTAGGTGGCCGCGGCGAACTCACCGGCGAAGGCGGCGTCGTAACGCCCTTCCTGGACCAGCCGGGCAGCGTCCGCGTTCGAGGCCGACGACTCCCACAGCGCGTCGGGCAGATGGGCCGCCATCCAGTTGCGTACCTGGGGCTGCGCGGCCGGGTGGGCACTGACGGTCTTGATGTCCGACAGCTTCGTCCCAGGACGCACCAGCAGCGCGAACGTGATGGAGAGCAGTACTTCGCGGTAGATCATCAGCGGAGCGCCCGTGGTCAGCTCGTCGAGGGTCGCGCTGATCCCGCCCTCCACGGAGTTCTCGATGGGGACGAGCGCCGCCGCGGCCTCCCCGCCGCGCACCGCGTCCAGGGCGGCCGGAACCGAGACCATCGGGACGAGTTCACGGGTGGCGGCTTCGGGGAGCGTGCGGAGGGCCACCTCGGTGAAGGTGCCCTCGGGGCCGAGATAGGCATAGCGCGTGGCTGACATACGGTCACCCTAATGGGACGCCGGACGGGGCCTTGCGCCTCACGCCTCCAGCAGCCGCTGCCCCACGTACTCCCCGGACGCGGCACCTCCGGGGACGGCGAAGAGGCCGCTGGCCTCGTGCCGGATGAACGGCGAGAGCGCGTCACCACGGTCGAGTTTGCGCTGGACCGGGATGAAGCCCTTGAACGGATCGGCCTGCCAGCAGATGAAGAGCAGCCCGGCGTCCGGGGCGCCGTCGTCCGAGATGCCGTCGTGGTACGAGAACGGGCGGCGCAGCATCGCGGCGCCACCGTTCTTCTCGGGGGAGGAGATCCGGGCGTGGGCGTTGTCGGGGATCAGCAGCCTGCCGTCCGGCCCCGCCTTGTCCAGGTCCATCGCGGTGTCCTCCGAGCCGCCGCTGAGCGGGGCGCCGTTCGCCTTGCGCCGTCCGATGACCTGTTCCTGCCGCTTGACCGTGAGTTCTTCCCAGTCGTCCAGGAGCATCCTGATCCGCCGGACCACGGCGTACGAGCCGCCTGCCATCCAGGCGTACGCCGATGAGCTGCCGGACGGCACGAAGATCCGCTCGTCGAAGTCGCTCTCGGCCGGCTTCGGGTTGTTGGTGCCGTCGACCTGGCCCATCAGATTGCGTGTGGTCATGGGCCGGCCCGTGGCGCCTGGGGTGCGGTTGAAGCCGTTCATCTGCCACCGCACCCGGGCCGTCGAGCCGGCCTCCTTCTGCAGGGCGCGCAGGGCGTGAAAGGCGACGAGGGCGTCGTCGGCGCCGATCTGGACCCAGAGGTCGCCGTCGGACCGCTTGGTGTCGAGGTGGTCGGAGGAGAAGGCCGGCAGCGGGTCCAGGGCGGGCGGCCGGTGGCCGGTCAGGCCGGTGCGGGTGAAGAAGGTCCGTCCGAATCCGAAGGTGACGGTCAGGGAGGACGGCCCGGCGTCCAGGGCCACCCCGGTGTCGTGTCCCCGGCTGTCCGACGGCTCACCGGCCATCAGCCGTTCCGCCGCGGCCGACCAGCGGCGCATCAGGGCGGCTGCCTCCCGGCGCCCCGTGCCGGGCGTCAGATCGAAGGCGACCAGGTGCCCCCGGGCCTGAAGCGGAGTGGTGATCCCCGCTTGATGTTTCCCGTGAAACATCGCCTCGGTCGCGCCGACCGTGGTCAGCGGCGCCGGCTCCTCCCCGCGCGTCGCCGCATAGCCGCCCGCACCGCCCGCCGCGCCCAGGACAAGGCCGGCCGCCCCGGCCGCTCCCGCGCTGCCGATCAGCCGTCGTCGGGAGACGATGCTCGCGCCGCCGGGACCGGATCCTTCGCGGCGGACGGCGGGGGTGCCGCTCTCCTCGGTGCCGTTCTTCTTCTTGCTCACCCTGCTCAGCCGATCTTCACGTTCTTGTCGATGGTGGTCTGGTCGATGTCGGACGTGCGCACCGTCACGGCGACCGTCCAGTCGCCCGCCATCGGAATCTGCACACCGCTCGCCGTCCAGTGCCCCTCGGCGAGGCGTTCGGGGACGACCGGCAGCGGGCCGATGTCCTTGGACTCCAGCGTGAAGGCGAGCTTCACCTCGGGGACGTCCATCGGGCGTTCGTCGGGTCCGTCGATCCAGAGGTGCACGCTGTTCGAGCCCGTTCCGCCGGGCGAGATGTCCAGGCGCACCGTCCCCTTGCCGTTCCGGCCGCCGGTGTCGAAGGGCAGGCTGAGATTCACCTGCCCGCCGGTCACCGGCGCCGCCGCCGTGCTGCCGCCGCGGGCGGCTTCTTCCTCGGTGCGGCCGGGCTCGGTGGACGTCAGGATCGTCGTGACGACGAGCAGCACCACGGCGATGCCCGTCTCCACCAGCACGGAACGCCGCAGCCCGGAGCGCTCCGGATCGGCGTCGCGGTCGCGCTTCTCCTTCGTCGCCGTCAGCGCGGCGCGCTGCCGGGAGAGCTGGGCGGCACGCTCGGGCGCCAGTTCCTCCTCGGGGGCGGCGGCCGGCTCAGGTGATTCCACGGGTTCCGCCGAAGTGGCCTGGTCGGCGTCCTGGGCGGACACGGATGCGGCGCGCTCGGCCAGCCGCCCCGTCCAGCGCCGGGATATCCACGCGACCCCGACGAGCAGGGCGACGAGCGCCACCTTGACGAGCAGCAGCTGTCCGTACCGGGTACCGGTCAGCGCCGACCACGAACCGACCTGACGCCAGGACTGGTAGAGCCCGGTCGCGGCCAGGACGAGCACACTGGCGAACGCCACGCGCGAGAACCGTCGTACCGCGCTGCTCGTGATGTCCGGCGTCCGGTACAGGGCGACCAGCAGCGCGGCGAGTCCGCCCAGCCAGCCGGCGACGGCGAGCAGGTGGAGCACGTCGACCGGCATGGCGATGCCCGGCTGGATCCCCGTCGAGGCGTGTTCGGCCAGGGCCCACGTACCGGCGATGCCCACGGCGATGACCGCTCCGCCTGTCGCGAGTCCGAAGGTGAGGTCCTGCTTCTCCTTCTTGTCCTCACGCTGTGCGTACGCCCCGAAGAGGACGGCGATGAAGAGGGCGGAGGCGCCCAGGAGCAGCAGCCGGGAGACCAGCGCGGCTCCCGGCTTGGTGTCGAGCACGGACTGCAGTCCGTCGAGATCGAAGGCATCCGCGAGCTTGCCGGATCCGGTGTACGGGTTGCGCAGGAGCAGCATGGCCAGGGTGGCCGCGGTGAGCGTGATCCAGCCGCGTACGACGAGCCGCTGCAGCGGCCGCGCGCCCGCCCCGCGCTGCCAGCAGGCGAGCACGAAGGCGGACCCGCCCGCGAGCAGGATGAAGCCGGCGTACGCGGCGTAGCGCGCGATGCCGTAGAGCGCACCCACGAGACCGCCGCCGGCTTCGTCCGACGGCAGCACCACGGTGGTTTCCGAGGGGGCGCCGACGGAGAAGGTGAAGGCTCCGGAGACCGGATGGCTGTCCGCGGACACGGCCTGCCAGGCCACGGTGTACGTGCCGTCGGGCAGACCGCTGTGGAGCTGGACGCCGTACCGCACGGCGCCGCCGCCGGTCAGATCACGGGGAGCGCCGTTGTCGGCCCGTTTGCCGCTGGGATCGAGGACTCGGATCGAGTCTTCGCCCATGGCGATCTGCTCGGAGAAGGTGAGGGTGATGTCCTTGGGGGCGGTGGCGACCACCGCCCCGTCCTGCGGGTCGCTTCCCGTGAGAGCGGCGTGCGCGGACGCGGGGCTCGCGCCGGCCAGCGCCAGGCCGAACAGCGAGCTGATCAGCGCGGCGAGGAGCGCGACCGCGGCGAGCGGCCGTCGTGTCGGAGAGGGCCCGAAGCGCGGGGCGGTGGCTGTCATGGGGTGTCAGTACCTCACTGCTTCTTCGGGTTGTAGGTGGTCTCCTTCACGGGAATGTCGACCGTGATGGGGTCGGCCTTCTCGAAGTGCAGTTCCACGGAGACGGTTTCCCCCCGCTCGGGCCGCTGCTTCAGTTCCGTGAACATGATGTGGCTGCCGCCGCGTTCGAGATCGAGCTCGCCACCGGCGGGCACCTCGAACGACGTGACCATCCGCATCGTCTGGTTCTTCGTCTCGTGGATGGAGACGTGGTCCGAGAGCGAACTGGTCACCGAGGTGAGCCGGTCGTCGGCGGCGCCGGTGTTCTTGACGAGGAGGAAACCGGCCGCCATGTCGCTGACGGGCTGTGGCATGAAGGCCCCGGTCACCTCCAGCTGCGGCACGGTGTCCGAGGAACACGCCGTCAGCGCCAGCCCGGTGGTGAGAGCCAGGACGCCGGCGACGACTGTGCGGCGGTTCACGGGGTCTCTCCCTTGACGAGCTCCGGGAGGTCCTCGGTGTAGTTCTCGGCCGTGGTGTCCTCGCCGTAGAGCACGTACCCCTTGTCGGTCTTCGGAGAGAAGGCGATGACCTGGGCGCCGTGCATCGAGACGACCGTGCCGTCCTTCTCCTTCTTCGGCGCGTCGATGCCGATGCCGATCTGGCGTGCTCCGGCCTGGATGGTCGGGAAGTCGCCGGTGAGGCCGGTGAAGTCGGGGTCCTGGGCCTTGAGCCAGGTGCCCAGGGACGCCGGGGTGTCCCGTTCGGGGTCCGTCGTGACGAAGACGACCTGGAGCTTCTCCTGGTCGGCCTCGGGCAGTGCACGCTTCGCGATGGCGATGTTGCTCATGGTCAGCGGGCAGACGTCGGGGCAGTTGGTGTAGCCGAAGTAGATGAGTGTCGGCTTGCCCTTGGTCTGCTCGCGCAGGTCGTACTTCTTGCCGTGCGTGTCGGTGAGGACGAGGTCGGGCTTGGTGTACGGCTGGTCGAGCACGGTCGCGGGCTTGGACTCGGTCTCGGAGGAGACCTCGGCGACGGAGTTGTCCGCCGAGTCGCCGCCGCTGCCGCAGGCCGACAGGGTCAGTGCGGCCACGGCGGCGAACGCTGCGGCCAGCACCGTCTTCTTGCTGTGCATGGAGCTGATTCCTGATCTGTGAAATGCGGGTGGGTGAGTCTGCGGGATCAGGCGCTGCGGCGACGGCCGGCGAGGACGCCGAACGCCACTCCCGCGATGCCGACGACGATGCCGACGATGCCGAGGACGCGGGCGGTGCCGTCGGTGCTCGACGAGGACGCGTCGTCCGAGGACGCCGTCGTTTCCTTCGTCTCCTGGGCCTCACCGCTCTTGTGGTCCGCGGCGGCACCGTGGGTGTCGGCAGCCGGGGCGGTCAGCGCGAGGACGGGAGCCGGGCTCTCAGGCTCCTCGCCGCCCTCGGTGGGCTCCTCGATCCAGCGGACGACTTCCTTGTTGCTGTACGTCTGGAGCGCCTTGAAGACGAGCTGGTCGGCGTCCTCGGGCAGCTGCCCGACCGAGAGCGGGAACTGCTGGAAGAAGCCGGGCTCGATACCGTCGCCGTCCGCGGTCCAGGTGACCTTGGAGACCGCTTCGTTGATCTTCTTGCCGTGCACCTCGAGCGGCTTGGCCAGCTTGCTCCTGGTGACGTCGATCTTCCAGCCCGCCACCGGTTGCGGGCTGACGGAGGCCAGCGGGTGGTCCGTCGGGAAACTGACCTCGAGCTTGACGGTGGAGGCGTTGTCGCGCTCGTTGGGGACCTTGAAGTTCACGGTGGCGTAGCCGCCCTTGGCGGCCTCGCCCTGCGGCTGCACGCTGACGTGCGCGGAGGCCGTACCGGCGAGGAGCAGGACGGTGGACGCGGCGACGCCGCCGGCGAGGGCGATGCGGGAAACGTTCATGGCAGGGGTCACTCCACTGGAGACGGGAAAGGTGGTCCGGCGCGCGGAGACGCGACGGCATCACGACCACCTCGTCACCGGAATCCGGCGGAGGGGTCGTTTCAGGCTGCGGGTACGTACACGGGCGGCGGCCCGCGCCTGATCACCATGTGCTGCAGAGGGTCCCCGGTGGCCGGCGCGGGAGCGTCGACGGCGCTGCGGAGGGGGTGCGGCCCGGTGGTGGGCCGCCCCGGAAGTCCCGCTCGCAGCGCGCGTACGAGAGCCATCGCCGCCCGCAGCGCGCGCAGCCTGGCTCCGGCCGCGAGCTGCCGGCCGCCCTGCGCGGAGAGCCTGGCCAGCCGGAAGAGCGCGATCTCACCGCGGCGCAGCAGCCAGCCGGTGGCGAGCGCGGCGAGCAGGTGCCCCAGGAACATGGACAGGCTGGGCAGGCCGGACATCACCGTGGCCAGGAACGTCGGGTCGGCCGCGCCGGACGCCACATGTGTGTGCCCCTGGGCCACGGTCGCGGGGTCCAGGCCCGCCGTGGTCACGATGCGGTGGGCCTCACCGGCGCTCAGTTGAGCCGGTCCGGCACCGCACATCAGCCCCGCGGCGAAGCGGATCAGCGAGTCGTCCCCGGACCCCGTCGCACCGGCCGGTATGTGGCGCCCGGCCCCGAAGAGGATGTGCAGGGCCAGCTGCCCGGCCGCGAGGGCGGCGGTGATGGAGAGAAGGGTCCGCTCCCGCCCGGCGAGCGCCGCCGCGACGGCGAAGACCCCGGCGAAGCCCGCCAGCAGACTCCACCCGGACACACCGGCGCCTGCGGCGAGGCCATGTCCGCCTGCGGCGAGCACGACGCAGACCGCGGTGAACACCGCGGTCCTCAAGAGCCGCATACCGGCCCCGGCGCGTGCGACAGGCATAGACATGGCCGGGTCATCATCCCACTGCGTACCCGGCCTCCGTACGGCAGGTCCGGAAGGTCGGCATCCGTCCCCATCAGGGAGTGATCAGGGGGTGTTGCACCTGTTCATGGCTGATCCGAGGCCGCGGTCGGGGGCCCCGTACACCGGTGGACGGAATATCCGCATCCGCCGAATGAGGGCTGTCACAGCGGATCTGTGCTTACGACGTGCTCATCGCGGCAATACGTATCGGTATGTCGAGCCGCAGCCAGGAGGCCGGAGCATGAGCATCTGGTGGTCACTCCATTTGCGGCGCGAAGCCGCGAGCGTTCCGCTCGCCCGTCGTTTTCTGCTCGGCACCATGGAGACCGCGGGGGTGGATCCGGACATCTCCTACGACCTCTCGGTCGCGCTCAGCGAAGCCTGTGCGAACGCCGTCGAACACGGCGGCGACCGACGTGACGCGGGTGGGGCCGGAGACGAGGTCCCCGCCTCCGCCGGTGACGAGCAGCCCGGGAAGGACAGCGGTCAGTACCGGGTCACCGCATATCTGGACGGCGAGAAATGCCGTATCGAAGTCGCCGACTCGGGGCCCGGGTTCCCCTTCCGGCGCAGGCTTCGCACCGCCGCACAGCCATCCGCCGGGTATCCGTCGGATCCGCAGACGTCCGCCGTTCGCCCGGCGGCCGGTCCTTCGCACACGTGCAGCGCGATGCACCCCCCGGCCACGGCCGAGAGCGGCCGTGGACTCTGCCTGATCGAGGAGCTCGCCGATCACGTCCACTTCGGCAACCGGCCGGGACACGGCGCGGTGGTGAGCTTCGACAAGGTCCTGAAATGGCGGGAGGGCGCGCTGCTCATGGTGTCCTGAGCAGCGCGCCCTCCGGCACACGGGGGCGGCCGCCCCGCGTCGGCCGTGTCAGCCCTTGAGCCCGGCCATCCATGCCTCGACCTCGTCGGACCGGCGCGGCAGCGTGGCGGACAGGTTCCGGTTGCCGTCCTCGGTCACGAGGATGTCGTCCTCGATCCGGACGCCGATCCCCCGGTACTCCTCGGGCACGGTCAGGTCGTCGGCCTGGAAGTACAGTCCGGGCTCGACCGTCAGGCAGACCCCGGGCTCCAGGGTGCCGTCGACGTACGACTCCGTGCGCGCGACGGCGCAGTCGTGGACGTCCATGCCGAGCATGTGGCCGGTGCCGTGCAGCGTCCAGCGGCGCTGGAGGCCCAGTTCCAGGACCTTCTCCACGGACAGGTCGCCCAGCAGGCCCCACTCGACCAGCTTCTCGGCGAGGACCCGCTGCGCCGCGTCGTGGAAGTCACGGAAGGAAGCGCCCGGCTTCACGGCCGCGATGCCCGCCTCCTGGGCCTCGTACACCGCGTCGTAGATCTTCCGCTGCAGCGGCGAGAACGTGCCGTTGATGGGCAGCGTCCGCGTCACGTCGGCGGTGTAGAGCTCGTTGGTCTCCACGCCGGCGTCGAGCAGCAGGAGCTCGCCGGAGCGGACCGCGCCGTCGTTGCGGACCCAGTGCAGCGTGGTGGCGTGCGGGCCGGCGGCGCAGATCGAGCCGTAGCCGATGTCGTTGCCGTCGACGCGGGCGCGCAGGAAGAAGGTGCCCTCGATGTAGCGCTCGCTCGTCGCCTCGGCCTTGTCGAGGACCTTCACGACGTCCTCGAAGCCGCGCGCCGTGGCGTCGCAGGCCTTCTGCAGCTCGGCGACCTCGAAGGCGTCCTTGACCAGGCGGGCCTCGGAGAGGAAGACGCGCAGTTCCTCGTCACGTTCGGCGGTGACCTTGTCGGTGAGGGCGGCTTCGATGCCCGCGTCGTGTCCGCGGACGGTGCGCACCGGGCCGGTGGCCCCGGCCAGCGCGGCCGCGAGCTCCCGGACGTCCTTCGCCGGGATACCGAGCAGCTGCTCGGCCTCGGTGAGGGAGTTGCGCCGGCCGACCCAGAGCTCGCCCTGGCCGTCGAGCCAGAACTCGCCGTTCTCACGGTCGGAGCGGGGCAGCAGGTAGACCGTCGCCTCGTGTCCGCCGGCGGCCGGTTCGAGCACCAGGACGCTGTCCTGGGTCAGGTCGCCGGTGAGGTACGCGTACTCGGTGGAGGCGCGGAAGGCGTACTCGGTGTCATTGGAGCGGGTCTTCAGGTTGCCCGCGGGAATGACGAGCCGCTCGCCGGGGAAGCGCGCGGAGAGCGCGGCGCGGCGGGCGGCGGTGTACGAGGCCTGGGCGATCGGCTCCAGGCCGTGCAGCTCGGTGTCGGCCCAGCCGGACTTCATGTTCTCGGCGAGCTCATCGGAAATGCCCGGGTACAGGCCGTTCTTCCGCTGCTTGATCGGCTCTGCTTCTGCTGCTTCCGGGGTCTCCGGGGCGAGCTCCTCAGACACGTTATGTCCTCCTTGTACGACACTGGACCCTCTCCATCGTACGGGCGTACGGAAGGGCGGCCAGGTGCCGGAAGACCTCTTACCGCCTGAGGCCGCTGTCCGTGGCCCTCAGTCGAAGCGCGCGGCCAGCAGAGCGACGTCCTCGGTGCCGTCCGGCAGGACGGTTCGCAGGATGTGGTCCGCGACGGCTCCGGGATCCAGGCGCAGCGCGTTCGGCACACCGGCCGCCGCCGCGTGCAGCCGCGCGAACGCCCGGTCCATGGTGTCTCCCGTCCGGTGCAGCAGTCCGTCGGTGTAGAGCAGCACCGTCTCGCCGGGCCGGACCGCGACCTCCACGCTCGGCGCCTCCCAGCAGGAGAGCATGCCCAGCGGCGCGGAGAGAGTCGTCTCCACGAATTCGGTGCGCCGGTCGCCGGTCACCAGGGGCGGGGTGTGCCCGGCGCCGGCGAGTACGAGAGTGCGCCGGTCGGGTTCGCAGTACGCGTAGAGGGCGGTCGCCGCGCAGGCCGGTTCGGTCAGCCGCAGCAGCAGTTCGAGGTCGGAGAGTACGGCGACGGGGTCCTCGCCCTCCATCACGGCGTAGGCCCGCAGTCCGGCGCGGAGCCGGCCCGTGGCAGCCATGGCGGCCGGCCCGGATCGGCCGACCGAGCCGACGGCCAGGCCGAGCGCGTTGTCCGGCAGGCTCAGCGCGTCGTACCAGTCGCCGCCGCCCTCGGGTGCGGCCCGGCGGCGGGCGGCCAGCCACACTCCGGGGATCCGGGGCAGCCTGCTGGGGAGGAGTTCCTCGGCGATGACGGCGGCATCGGCCCTGGCGCGTTCCAGTTCGAGCAGGCGGGCCAGGTGCTCGGAGGCGTAGCGGGCGTACACCCCGACGAGATGACACTGGCGTTCCAGTGGTTCGGCCGGTTCGTCGTACAGCCAGACGGCCGCACCGAGCCGGCCGGCGGTTTCGGTGGCGAGGGGCTGCGCGTAGCTGGCGGCGTATCCGAGCCGGGCGGCGACCTCGCGGCAGCGGGGGTCGAGGCCGGTGTCGCCGAGGATGTCGGGGGTGGCCCGGGGGCCGTCGGTGTCCGGCAGTCCGTCGAGGAAACGGCCGTACGGGGTGGCGCTGCGGGGCACCGTCTCGATGTGGCCCAGCTCGGCGTGGGCGAGGCCCAGCCCGATCGTGCGGGAGGGGCCGCGGCCGTCGGCGGGTTCGAGGACGATGAGCCCCCGACCGGCTCCCACCAGGGCCGCCCCGGCGCCCAGGAGTTCATGAAGGGCGCTGTCCAGGGTGCTGGTTCCCGCCAGTCGTTCGGTGAGTTCGTGCAACGTGGTGAGGTCGGAGACCCAGCCGGCCAGCCGGTCCTGGATGAAGGCTCCCGGAGGGGAGGGGACACCCGCCACGGGCGCGGCAGTGTGCGTTGAAACGGGAACCATGGGATCGATTCCAGCCACTTTCGGAACGTGGGGGGCGCTCATGGCAGTCGGCTTTCCGACCGGTGCGTTCTATCGAATAGCATCGCAAACCCCCATGTCGCTCTGCGCCGCTATCGGTGCAACCACAGGTACACGTCCCCACATCTACACGCACAAGTAAGCTGATGTCCAGCATTGTCCGTACGGTGTTTATGGTGTCTGTGCGACAGTTAACTTGGCTGAAAAATGCACCCCCGGGCCGTTTTTTGCGGTCGACTGGGTGCGCTCGAACAAGGGGCGCCCTCGGGGTGAAATGCCGGAGGGAGCGTCATCCCGGACATCCTGGGTACGTAATCGTGGATGGCCAGGGGCAGTTGCCACCGCCCCGGAACCCGACAGCGAGCCCGGGCGTCCTCATGGATGACGGTCGCCCGCCCACCCCCGAGTGGCGGGGTTGCACAAGGGACGGCACGCGCGATGCGCACGCCGACCGCGCGATGTTTTGACTGGACTCGGCTCGGTTTCGACTCGGCTCGGCTCCATTCTGTTCGGTTCCACTCTGCTCGGCTCGGCTCACGCTCGGCACCGACTATCCGTCCGTACCGCAGACCCGATGAGCAAGCACGCACAGCGAAGAGACGCACACGTGCTGTAACGAGCACGTGGTGTGATGTGGACCTCGGCGTTCAACGGAAAGGAACGAGCGCTCATGCGCGAGATCCTCGGAAGGCGACGCAGGCACCGGCCCCGGCGCAAGGGAAGTTCCGCCCAGCTCGACGCGGCGCTGATCTGTGCCACCGTCCGGAAGTGGCCCGTGCTCCCAGGAGCAGGGCTGGCGACGGGAGTCGTGCGCGGCGAACGCGGCCGTGGCTGTGCCTGTCCCGACCCCGAGTGCGCCGTACCCGGCGCACACCCCTTCGACCCCGGTCTCCTCGCGGCGACCACCGACGCGCGCATGGTGCGCTGGTGGTGGACCAACCGGCCCACCGCCCCCGTCGTCCTGGCCACCGGGGGCCAGGCACCCTGCGCGCTGAGTCTGTCCGCCGTCGCCGGCGCGCGGGCGCTGACCGCACTCGACGGCATGGGGGTGCGGCTCGGCCCCGTGGTGGCGACCCCGACCCGGTGGTCGCTGCTGGTGGCCCCCTACACCCTGGAACGGCTCGGCGAACTGCTGCATGCCAAGGACCGGGTGCCCAGCTCCCTGCGGTTCCACGGAGAGGGCGGTTACCTCATCCTGCCTCCGTCCGAGGTGGGTTCGGGGCAGGTGCGCTGGGAGCGCGCACCGGCGGCGGGGGACGCCGCGCTGTGGCTCCCGGATGTGGAATCGGTCCTGGACGCGCTCGTCGAGGCGAGCAACGGAGCTCCGGACGGCGGCAGTCGGCTCACATACTGAGCGGGCGGCGCGTCCCGGCAGGCGTGAACCGCGTCCTCGTGAAAGCCGGTGACCGCAGGCTTCCTGGCAGCCGTTCGCGGATGGTCCGAACGGTGCGCGTGGTGCTTCCGGTGTGCATGATTCCCAGGTGTTCCATGTGCGCGTTTCCCGAGTGCTGTGGGCCCATCGACGGCGTCCGGCGCGCATCCCGGGTTTTCTGTCCGAAAGCGAACGCGTGGTGCGACCGGCCGGCCGGTGCGCGCGCCGCTCCGGCGCGGAGCGGAACCGGGTTGGCGCACAGGGGCTGTCGGGGTGCGGACCTGTGGCGGGACGGGGTGCGCGAGGGCGGGAGGCAGGTGCGGGGCCGGACAGGCGCCGCAGGCCGCCGATGCGACGAGTGCTCCGGCGTGCGCCCCGGCCTGTCCGGGCCCGGGAACGAGAATGTCCGGCCGCTGGCGACGGGGGATGCACCAGCGACCGGACTTCCAGAACCGTAACAAGAGATCTGCCGTTAGCAAATTCGATCTCGCCTATTCGGACACCGATTTACCGACGGGTACGGGGAGTTGTGACGGGGTCACCGACCGCCTCCCGGCTCTCGTCACTGTCAGCTGAGCGTCACTTGTCGGTTGGTGAGACCACCGCGGGCCCGGCGCTCCTCGCCCGTCAGCGGAGCGTCCGAGGCGAGGGCTTCGGTGAGCCGCTCGGCGAACCGCGCCGCGGGCTTCTCGCACTCCTCGGCCCCCATCGCGCTCGGCAGGTCCCAGACCGGGACCATCAGCCCGTGGGCGCGGAACGAGCCCACCAGACGGGTCCCTTCGCCGAGCGAGGAGGTGCCCGCCGCGTGCAGCCGTGCGAGGGCGTCGAGCAGCTGCTCCTCGGGGTGCGGCATGACCCAGCGGAGGTGGTTCTTCTCCGGAGTCTCGCACCAGTAGGCCGCGTCCACGCCGGAGAGCCGGGTGGTGGGGATGGCCGCCGCGTTGGCACGCTCCAGGGAGGCGGAGACCTCCGCCGTGGCGTTCTCCGCGTCCGGGACCCAGAATTCGAAACCGGAGTGCACGACCGGCTCGAACGCGGCGTCGGGGTCGAGGACGTCCTGCAGGCGCGGACCGTCGGCGGGCACCCGGCGGGCGGCGACCGGCGAGCCGGGCTCGGCCTCCAGCGCACGCTGCAGGGTGTCCGCGAGGTCGCGGCTGAGGTCGCCGGACGAGGTGTCGTTCTGCAGGGCGAGCAGGACGGAGCCGTCGTCCCGGCGCAGCGCCGGCCAGGCCATCGGCAGCACCGTCGCGAGCGACACGGACGGCACGCCCGCGGGCAGCCCGCCCTTCAGCGTCAGCTCGACGGTGGCTGCGGGGACCAGCTCGCGCAGGGCGATCCAGTCGCACTCTCCGGAGATTCCCTCGAAGGGGCGCTGGACCAGCTCGGTCACCGCGTGCGCGGCGGCGCGTCCGTGACACGCCTTGTAGCGGCGGCCCGAACCGCACGGGCAGGGCTCACGGGCCCCTACGACCGGGATTTCACCGTCCTTGAGCTGCGGCTTCCCGGCCTTGGACTGAGGGCGCTTCTTGGCCATGGTGGACGTTCTCCCGATTGCGACAGTGCGGTCTCGGGCGCGAGCCTAGCCGTCCCCGTCACTGCCGGGGCACACCTGCCGTGGCACCCTCCCGGCCTGTTCCGCCGCGCGCGTGCCGTACCGCTCTCAGCCCGCGTCGTCGAAGGCGTCGAGAGCGTCCGCGAGTTCCAGCCCGTCGAGCGAGCCGAATCCATGCATCGCGCGCCGTCCGCTCAGCCCGGACCGCTCGCGGCGGGCGGACCTCGCGGGGCCCGGGGCCGCCGTCGTGAAGCCGCCGTGTCCGTGGTCCGCGGAGACCAGGGCCCAGACGGTGACCTCACCGACTGCGTCGTCCCGTACGCCCCACTCCTGGGCGAGGGCACTGATGATGTTGAGTCCGCGTCCGCCGCGCGCGGTCACCGACGGCGTGGCAGGGACCGGCCTGGTCGGCCCGCCGCCGTCCGTGACCTCGACGGTCAGGTCGCCCCTTCTGTCCACGCGCCATGCGGCACGGATGTCTCCGTCCCCCACCTCCGAGTGCTGCCCCAGCGGTCTGCCGTGCCGGCAGGCATTGCTGAGAAGTTCGGAAAGGATCAGTACCGCGTCGTCGACCACGGTGTCCGAGACCCCGTTGCTGCGCAGCTGCTCACGCATACGATGCCGCGCCTGCCCCACGCCCGCAGGGCCATGGGGTACGGCCATGCTCGACGACGTGGGCACTTCCTGTGCCACCACAAACGCCACCCCCGAGACCTCCTTTGCCCCCACGCCACGGATTGGATGCCCCCCTGAACTGCGCCGGAAACCGGCCAAAGCCCTGTCAGTGATGCACTCGTAACGATCGATTGCGGAGTGAATGCGCCGGTGCACCCCCTGTCACTGATGTGAAGAGCGGCCAAGTTGCGCAAGGACCTGTTTCGGTCGGTTGGTGATGATTGCTTCCACTCCGAGGCGCACGCAGAGCTCGACGTCCTCCGGCTCGTTCACGGTCCACACGTGCACCCGGTGCCCCGCCCGGTGCAACCGCTCGATGTGGCCCGGGTGATTGCGTACGATCCGCATCCCCGGGCCGGCGATCCGGGCCCCGGCGGGGAGTCGCCCGTCACGCAGCCGTGGTGAGACGAACTGCATCAGGAAGACCGTGGGCAGGGTGGGTGCGGCGGCCCGGACGCGGTACAGGGACCGTGCGGAGAAACTCATGACGCGCACCGGGGACGGCCCGTCCGCAGGCGGGGCGTCCAGGCCGAACCGCTTGAGGAGATGGAGCAGTCGCTCCTCGACCTGGCCGGCCCAGCGCGTGGGGTGTTTGGTCTCGATGGCCAGCTGGAGCGGCCGGCCGGCGGCCCGGACGTCGTGAACCAGCTCGAGGAGCCGTTCCAGGGTGAGTACGGACGTGAGCTCACCCGGTACCGGGTCCCAGTCCGGGGACTCCTCGTGGTCCTTCCACGAGCCGAAGTCGAGGGCGGCGAGATCCGCCAGTTCCAGGGCGGAGACGGCGCCCCGGCCGTTCGACGTGCGGTTCACCCTGCGGTCGTGCACGCAGACGAGCTGCCCGTCCGCAGTGAGGCGAACGTCGCACTCCAGGGCGTCAGCCCCGTCCTCGATGGCCTTCCGGTACGCGGCCAGGGTGTGCTCGGGGGCGTCGTCCGAGGCCCCGCGGTGGGCGATGACCTGGATAGGAGGCTGGGGTGAGGGCAGACGTGCATGGGTCACCGCGCCATCGTGTCATCGGGACACGTCAGGTGTTGACACCTTGTGACAGGGGACCGTTTTGCCTGATGTAAAGATTGGTGTGCGGATGCACAGGTCCTGCTTACAGTGGCCTGACGTGCTGTGGGAAAAGCTGACCGCAGACACGTGCACAGCGGATCTCTTGCCGAATGCCGAGTGGAACCGAGGAGTAAAGAGCTGTGAGCACCGAGAACGAGGGCAACGAGGGCACCGCGGTTCCGTCCGTACCGTCTGTTCCGTCCGCACCTCCTGTGCCGGCTGCCGCTCCTGAGGGCACCCCGCAGGCAGGGCCGCCCGCGCCGGAGGCCCCGCCTGCCCCGCCCGCGGACGCGCCGACGGCCCCGATTCCGATGGCGACGCACCAGGAGAGCCCCGAGCCGTCCACCGCAGGGCACGAGCCGTACCCGTACGCTCCGCCGCCGTCGCAGCAGCAGCAGCCGCCGGCCGGCTCGGCCGCCTGGCCGCCGCCCCCTCCCGCCGTCCCCGCGTACGCCGACGGCGGCAGCTCCCCGGCCTGGGGAGCCCCGGTTCCCTCGGAGCCCGAGCCCCCGCGCAAGCGCCGCGCGAACGGTCTGATCGCCGCCGTCGCGGTGGCCGCACTGGTCGCGGGCGGCGTCGGCGGAGCCCTCGGCTACTGGGCCGCCGACAGCAATGACTCCAGCTCCTCCTCCGGGTCGACCACGGTCGCCGCTTCCAACAGCCCCAAGGACTTCAAGCGCGAAGCGGGCACGGTCGCCGGCGTCGCGGCGAGCGCGCTGCCCAGCGTCGTCACCATCGACGCGCAGTCCGGCGACGGCGAGGGCGGAACGGGCACCGGCTTCGTGTACGACAAGGAGGGCCACATCCTCACGAACAACCACGTGGTGGCCTCCGCGGCGGACAGCGGCCAGCTGACCGCGACGTTCTCCGACGGCAAGAAGTACGACGCCGAGGTGGTCGGCCGGGCCCAGGGCTACGACGTGGCCGTGCTGAAGCTGAACAGCCCGCCGGAGGGCCTGACTCCGCTGGCCCTGGGCGACTCCGACAAGGTCGCGGTGGGCGACTCCACGATCGCGATCGGTGCGCCGTTCGGCCTCTCCAACACGGTCACCACCGGCATCATCAGCGCGAAGGACCGGCCGGTCGCCTCCGGTGACGGTTCCAGCAACAAGAACTCGTACATGAGCGCCCTGCAGACCGACGCCTCGATCAACCCGGGCAACTCGGGCGGTCCGCTCCTGGACGCGGGCGGTGCGGTCATCGGCATCAACTCGGCCATCCAGTCCACCAGCGGCGGCGGCGTCGGCCAGTCCCAGGCGGGCTCCATCGGCCTCGGCTTCGCGATCCCCGTCAACCAGGCGAAGAACGTCGCCGAGCAGCTGATCAAGACGGGCCAGCCCGTCTACCCGGTGATCGGCGCGACGGTGACGATGGAGGAGAAGACCGGCGGCGCCGTCATCTCGGACGAGGGCGCGGCCGGTACCCCCGCCGTCACTGCGGACGGCCCGGCGGCGAAGGCGGGGCTGAAGTCCGGTGACGTGATCACCAAGTTCAACGACACGGTGGTCGACAGCGGCCCGACGCTGATCGGCGAGATCTGGACCCACAAGCCGGGCGACAGGGTCACGCTCACCTACGAGCGCGACGGCAGGACGGCAACGGCCGAACTCACCCTGGGCGAGCGCAAGGGTGACAGCTGACCGGCTGGGCGTGTCCCACGCATCGAGCCGGCCCGGGCCACCGGGCCCGGTGACGACGTGGGGTGGGCTGCCCCAGCGGCCCAAGGGAACGGTCTTGGGAACCTCGACCGCTCCCGGCCCGGTTTCCCGGGCGGGACCACAGAGTCTCGGCAGCTGAGAAAGCTGCGTGTGAGAGGGGCTGCCGAAGCACTCGGCAGCCCCTCTCACACGGCCTCGCTGTCCTGTCGTACGTCTACCGGTGGGTGCTACGGGCCTGGGCCGGGCGCTGAGCTCACGCTGCGACGGTGCCGCCCGCGACCGGATGACCGGATGTCGCCAGGACCGGACCCGGGCCGTGTCGCCGCCGATGGCGGGAACGGCGGCCCCTGACGCAGCTCCCGGTGCGTAGCGGAGTTCTGCGGTAGAGGGCTCGGCCTTGACCTGTGTCGGCTCCACACGCGCCGTTCGGTGCCGGTCCCTCCCCTCGTGGGGACCGGTGTCGAACAACGCGTGTGGAGCCGATCCGCGCTGTGTTCGGCGCGAATCGAACCAGAGGCCGGGCCCGTGGTGGATGCGACAGCGGTCCGGGTGGGACCGGCTCCACGGATCTCTCGAGCTCTGGTGGCGCGACCACCGCCCGTCTCGTGACTACGGCGGAATCCGGCGGAGAGCATGCAGCGGCATGATGGGCTCCGAGTGCTGAGCGTGTGTTTTCTTCCGGGCGACGTCCGGTTGATGCGCTACTGCTTCGAGATCCTGTCAGCTGTGACTCCCGCCCAGGACGTTCCGGAATCCGGGTTCACAACTATCCGCAGGTCAGGCAGATAAGCTGAGTTTTCCGGTCCGGATGTCCAGGCGCGGGGGAAGTAAGGGGTAGATACCTTGAGCTCCGACTCAGGGGCACGCACAGTCCTGGCGGAACGCCTTGCGCTGCTGTACAAGGAGGCGGGCAACCCGCCCCTCAAGAGTGTTTCCGAGGCGGTCGCCCGGCTTCAGCGGGTCGACGAACGAGGGCGCCCCGTGCGGGTGTCCGCTCAACGGATCAGCGACTGGCGACGGGCCAGGAACGTGCCGGCCCAGTTCGTCGCCCTCGCAGCCGTGCTGCACGTCCTGGTCCCCCAAGCACGGCGCTTGCGAACGGTGCCGGTGTCCACGGGCCTGTACGACCTGGCCCAGTGGCAGCGCCTGTGGGAGCGCGCGGTGGACGGCCCGGTCGGCGACCCACTCGCGGCATCCGCGGAAGAGAAGGAACGCCCCCCGGGCGAAACCCTGACCGTCCCCGGTGGTGTGTGCCCCTACCGAGGACTGGCTCCGTACCGTCAGCAGGACGCTCAGTGGTTCTTCGGCCGGGAGCGGAGCACGGAGGCCCTCGTCGCTCAGCTCCGGGCAGCGGAGAAGACGGGGGGCCTGGTCATGCTCGTGGGCGCCTCGGGAGCAGGGAAATCCTCTCTCCTGAACGCCGGCTTGGTGCCCACGTTACGGAACGGCGCATTGGGCGAGGGGGGCGTCCAGGCGCGGGAGGTTCTCCAACTGTTCCCAGGAAGCGATCCTCTCGCGGAGCTGACTCGCCGCATACCTGAACTTGCGCCCGTCCTCTCCGCCGCCGAGGAACCCGGTACACCCCCATTCGCGCACCTGGCGAGGGATGCTTTCTCAAAATGGGCGCACCGCGAGACATCGTCCTCCCGCGCCTGTCCGGTCGTCATCGTGGATCAGTTCGAGGAGACGTTCACCCTCTGCTCCGACGAGGCGGACAGGGGCACGTTCATCCAGCTCCTCCATGCTGCGTGCACGCCCGCCGACGCGGACGGCTCCGCTCCCGTACTGGTAGTCCTCGGCATACGCGCCGACTTGTACGAGCAATGTCTCGGGTATCCCGAACTGGCTGACGCGCTGCAGCACCGGCACATGGTTCTCGGGCCGCTGACCACCGCGGAGTTGCGCGAGGCGGTGACCAGCCCGGCCAAGGCCGTGGGTCTGGGACTCGAACCGGGACTGGCGGAGCTGATTGTCCGGGAAGTGAGCGCTGACGGCCCCCGCGGCACGCACGCGGGGGTGCTGCCGCTCCTCTCCCACGCCTTGCTCGCCACCTGGCAGCGACGCAGTGCGGGAAGGCTGACGCTGGCCGGCTACAGCGCGGCGGGCGGAATCCAAGGCGCGGTGGCGGCGACCGCCGAGCGGGCCTGGTCCAGCCTCGGACCGGCGGCACGCACGGCCGCGAGACTGCTCCTTCTCAGGCTGGTCCGCCTGGGTGAAGACACCCAGGCGACCCGTAGGCGGGAGACCCGGCGCCAGCTGGCGGAAGAGTCGACGGACCCTGACAAGACAGAGGAATCGCTCGAGGCGCTGGTGCACGCCCGATTGGTGACGCTCGACGCGGAGAACGTGGAGATCACCCATGAAGCACTGCTCCACGCCTGGCCACGCCTGCGTGACTGGATAGACGAGGACAGGAACGGCAATCTGCTGCGCCAGCAACTGGAGGAGGACGGGCGCGCCTGGGAGTCCGCGAATCGCGACGCGTCACTTCTCTACCGGGGTTCCCGGCTGGAGCAGGCCGGCAGCTGGGAAAAATCTGCCGGTGAAGGTTTTCTGACCAGGAGCGCGGTGGATTTCCTGGCCGCTTCGGCCAGGCTGCGCAAGCGCACGGTCTGGATCAGCCGTGGTGCGGTGTCGGCTCTGGTCGTCCTGGCGATCCTGGCCGTCGGTTCGGCGGTGGTCGCGTGGCAGGAGCGGGACGACGCCGTGTTCGAACAGGTGGTCGCCGAAGTCGATCGCGTCCAGTACACCGATCCGTCTCTGTCGGCTCAGCTCGGCCTGGTGGCACATCGTCTACGGCCGGACGACGAGGGCACGAACAATCGGCTGATCTCGATAGTGAACGCGCCACTGGCCACCCCCCTTCTCGGCCACGCCGGAGCCGTCTACCTCACCTCGTTCAGCCCAAGTGGACGGATTCTGGCCACCGCCAGTTACGACCGAACCGTTCGGCTGTGGGACGTGACGGACCCGACTCGTCCCGAACAGCTGGGCAAGCCCCTTACGGGCCATAAGAGCTGGGTGAGCAGCGCGGTCTTCAGCCCGGACGGCCACACCCTCGCCAGCACGTCGGACGACGGCACGATCCGGCTGTGGAACGTGCGGGATCCCAGCCGCCCGCAGCTGCTCGGTTCACCAGTGGCCGGCCGTGGCGGCACGGCCTACCTCCTCGCGTTCAGCCCCGACGGACATACCCTGGTCTCCGCGAACGAAGACCACACCGTGCGGCTCTGGGATGTGGACAATCCGAGCCGGCCACAAGCGATCGGTACCCTGACCGGCCACACGGCCGCCGTGCGCTCCGTGGCGTTCAGTCCTGACGGGCGGACGCTGGCAGCCGGCGGCGACGACGGCACGATCAGGCTGTGGGACGTGGCTGATCCGCGTCACCCGGATTCGATCGGATCAGCGCTGACCGGCCACGCGGGCACAGTGCATTCCGTGGCCTTCAGCCCCAATGGCCGCACTCTCGCCACCGGTAGCGCGGACGACACCGTTCGGCTCTGGAACATGACCGACCCACGCCGTGCCGCCCAACTCGGCGCGCCTCTCACCGGTCATACCGGCCCCGTATGGTCAGTGGCCTTCAGCCCCGACGGAACCATGCTCGCGGTCGGCAGTGCAGACAGCACGGCGAGTCTGTGGAACGTCATCAATCCGGCATACCCCTCACAGGTCGGCGAGCCTCTCACGGGCAGCAGCGGCGAGATGTACGCCGTGGGCTTCAGTCCTGATGGCCGGACTCTCGCCACCGGGAGCGGTGACAACAAGGTCCGCCTGTGGTCGATACCGGCGTCGGACATGATCGGCCGAATCGGAGCGTTCCGTCCGGATGGGCGGGTGCTCGCCACGGCCGCGCGCGACGACAAGGTCCGGCTGTGGAACGTGGAGTCCCCCAACCGGCCCGTCCTGGTGAGCAGACCGTTCATGCCGGGCGACGGCGACGTGCGGTCGCTGGCGTTCTCCCCCGACGGCCACACACTTGCGGTGCTGACCGGAAACCGCGCAGTGCAGTTGTGGAACGTCACAGACCCGTCCCGGCCTGTCTCCTACGGGCCACCTGTCATGCTGAAGACACGATTCGCGGGCCCCGACGCGCTGGCGTTCAGCCCGGACGGGCGCACTCTGGCAACCGCCCTCGACGACCGCACCATACGGCTGTGGGACGTGGGGGACCCGTCCCGCCTTCTTCCGGTTGGCGCGCCGCTCACAGGCCACAAGGGTTACGTCAACACCCTCGTCTTCAGCCCTGATGGCCGCACTCTCTCCAGTGGCAGCGCTGACGGCACGGTCAGGCTCTGGAACGTGACCGACCCACGCCATGCCTCCCAACTCGGCGCGCCTCTCTACGGGCACCTGGGACCCGTCAACGGGCTCGCCTACAGTCCGGACGGCCGCACACTGGCCAGCGGCAGCGACGACAGCACGGTCAGGCTCTGGAACGTCAACGACCCTGGCAAGGGAGCCCGGCTGGGTTCCATTCTCACGGGCCACACCCAAGCGGTGGTGTCACTGACGTTCAGCGGGGACGGGCGCACTCTGGCGAGCGGTGGCAATGACGACACGGTCCGGCTATGGAATGTCACGCATCCGTCCAGGGCCACTCCTGTCGGTCAATCGATGAGTCCGAATGCCAAGACAGGCAATTTCTTGTCGTTCAACCGGAGCAGCCACATGCTCGGAGTGTCGAGCGGCGCCGATACCGTCCGGCTGTGGAACCTGGATGTCGACAGGGCAATCAGTCGAATTTGCTCAGCCACTCAGGGTGTCTTGACGCCGGAAAAATGGCTCGAGTACCTTCCCCGCCTCTCGTACAAGCCTCCGTGCGATCAGTGACGGAGCTGAGAGTGGTGCGGACCGCGTGCATGACCTCGATCACAAATCATCGTTGCCGCCAGGTGGTTCTCCCGCCGGACAGACAGTCTTGTTACTGTTGACTACAGCCCGATCGCTGGTGCATCCCCCGTCTCCAGCGGTCGGGCGCTTCCATGCCCTGTGGACGCCGGGCATCTCATGGTGCGGGCTCTTGATGAACTGCGGGGCGGTTGGTCCGCATTCGGCGCTTCGATAGTAGTTCGCGACAGTAGCTGATCATCAGGGTGAATCATCCTGTGTGGGCGGTGTGCGGGTGAGGGCATAGCGCAGCTTTGCTGCTGCTTGTTTCGCTCCGTTTGCGATGTGGGGCGGCGCCCCTCTCGCGTGGCTGAGATCAGCGGCTTCCGGCCTTGAACGGCGGATGAATCTGTGCGCCTGCGTACCGGCTCCACTGGGGACGGGGCGGGGCTGTTGCATCGCTCGGGCGCTTCTGGCCCGACCTGCTCATCCGGGGCGGCGCCGGTGAGCTCGTCTGGTGCTGCCTTCGTGGCGGAGGGAGTGCGGCACCTCGGAGATCCGAGTTCGCGCGTCCCCCTCCTGGCTGGGCGGCGTCCCCCAAGCAACTCGACTGTGGCGTGCCTCTCTTGGACTCGTCAAGACCTCTTGAGGAGTCGTAGGCTGAGCCCGCCAGATCGACAGGACGGTGAGCACCACATGGCAGTCGCATACGAGCGGATCGCGGATGAGCTCAGGCAATCCATTCGTGCAGGTGAGCTGAGTCCGGGAGACCGCCTGCCGGCTGAGTCGAAGCTCGCCGAGCAGTACAGGCGCAGCGTTCCGACGATTCGGGACGCACTTCGCCTGCTCCGGGACGAAGGGCTGATCGTGAAACAGCACGGCCGTGGCAACTTCGTCCGGCAGCCCCGGACCACTGTGTCGCGCTCCGACGTCCGCCATCAGTGGGAGAAGGACCGGGCTCGCGAGCCGAAGCCGGAGCGGCTGAAGACGGGTGCGACTGAGCATGACACCGGGCTGCAGATCAACGATCTCGACTTCCGCGCGTCCTACCGCGAGATCAAGTCGGACGAGCGTCTGTCGGAGATCTTCGACGTCCCTGAAGGAACGGCCGTCCTGGAGCGGACGTATCGGACGCGGTACACCGTCGAGACGGCACCGTTCAGCCTGGTGACCTCCTACATCGTCCGGGACTTGATCGCGCAGAACCCGGACCTCCTGGACGGCGCCAACGAGCCCTGGCCAGGCGGCACGCAGAGCCAGCTCTTCACGGTCGGAATCGAACTCGGCCGTATAGAGGAGCACGTGACGGCTCGGCCCCCTACCCCGGAAGAGGCGGAGGAGCTGGAGCTCCCCCCGGGGACGTCCGTCCTGCTCCTCAGGAAGACATCGTTCGACACCACCGGACGCGCTGTGGAGATGTCCGACGTCACGCTGCCCGGCGACCGCACGGAAATGCTCTTCACTACTCCCCTGGAAAGGTGGTGAGTGCCGTGCGCCGGCGCGTCATCATCATCACCGCTGTGCACGCTCCGTCTGCCCCGTTCCTGGCCGACGCCTACAAGTCCCTGTGCGAGCAGGAGCTCCCGGACGGGTGGGAGTGGCACTGGCTCATCCAGGAGGACGGGCGGACCGATGACGTCGCCCCTCATGTGCCTGACGACACGCGCGTCACCTTCCGGCAGGGGCGTCCGGGCGGGCCCGGCGTCGCCCGGACGATGGCGCTCGCGCATGCGCACGGCGAGTACGTCAAGATCCTTGACGCGGACGACCAGCTGCCGGCCGGTGCGCTGGCGCGGGATCTGGCCGCTCTCGAAGACGACCCCAGCATCGGGTGGGCCACCTCGCGCGTCCTGGACCTGCTGCCCGACGGCTCGACGGCAGGGTTCCCCGGGGATCCCGAGGGCGGCGTCATCGAGCGAGGAGCCGTACTGGACTTCTGGAAGGAGAACGGGTTCCGGGCGCAGGTTCATCCCGCGACCCTGTTCGCCCGCCGCGGTCTACTCCTGGCGCTCGGCGGCTGGATGGCCCTTCCCGCGTCGGAGGACACAGGCTTGCTCCTGGCGCTGAATGCCACCAGCCGTGGATGGTTCTCACCCGAGGTCGGGCTGTTGTACCGGAAGTGGCCCGGCCAAGCCACCAGCCAGGCCGAGCACACCGATGCGGGCGAACGCGACGCACGCATGGCGGTCGTCGAGGCGAGGGCCCGCGAACTGGGCTGCCTGGGGTGGAGCTACCCGGCTACGGGCACTTCGTAGACGATCTCGCCGAACGCGGCAGGGACGACGATGTCCGCCGCCTCGACCGCCTGCCCATCACTGCTGCAGTACAGCGGCGCTTCCCTCGACGCCGCGGCCCGGCTCTCAACGGAGAGTCGGGCCACGCCAGTCAGGGGAGCGTTTCGGCGTCGACGCGAGAAAAGATCAGGTCGCTCTCCTCGACTACCGGCCCCCGCCATCGAACCGGCACGACGGACTCGTCACGCAGCATCCTCGGGTAGCTGCCCGGTGCGTAGTCGTTGGCCAGGCGGTAGGTATGGAAGCCGTGCCGGCTCATGGTTGCCAACAGCTCCTCCACCGAGTCACCGAGCTGAGCCATCCGCGAGGGGGTGACTTCCACGGTGACTTCTGCGTCCGGCCGGAGTTTGTCGAGGAGCGGCTCGAGCCCACGGACGACACGGCCCTCGGCGCCCTCCACATCGATTTTGATCACGCGCGCACGAGCGATCTCTGCCGGTTCAAGTACGTCGGTCAGCGGGACGGCCTCGATCTCGAACGTCGACTCGGCGGGACCGCTGTACGGAACGATGCTGTTGGCCCCCATGTTGGCTGAGCTGGCCAACACGAAGGTCAGGGTCCTGGGTTCGTCATCGACGGCCACATTCACCGCGCGGACGTTCTCGTAGCCGTTCAGCCGCACCTGCTGCAGGAGCCGTTGATGGAAGACCGGCGAAGCCTCGATGGCCACCACCCGGCCGTCCGCTCCCACGAGTTCTGAGGCGAGCACGCTGAAGTAGCCCACGTTGGCGCCGACATCCACGAACGTGTCGCCCTGGCGGAGCCTCCGGCTGAGCCAGCGGGACATGTGGGGCTCCCATACGCCGAACATGTAGATGTAGCGCTGGATGAGGTCCTGAGTGTCGACGGCGAACGTCGCTCCATGGATGGTGTCGACAGCGCGCCGGCGGGGATTGTCCCGGAGACGGGGGTTCAGGAAGTGGGCGGCGATCGGAGAATGACCGATCGAGCCAGGAGCGCGGCGCACGTACCCACGGCCCAAGGTGACCAGTGTTTCTACCAGGGGATGCATCATCCGCTCGTCTCTCCGTGGTGCGCCCGGGGACCGCGGCGTCGGAGGCCGGTTGCCTCCATGGTCCACCTCCGTCGACGCACGGCATCAGGGCCTCGATGTGGGGCGTGTACCCAAGAGCTGGATGCTGATTGAGGGCGTGTTCGGGAGCTCGAATTCAACCTTTTCTTGGAGGCCGTACGCAACCAGTGCCCGGACGGGGATGCGCGTGGTGTGGTCACGGGGGCCTGGCGAGTACATCGGCCTGGGATGCGGCACGTCGTGACTCCGCTCTTTCGGCCCTCCCTTACATCTGGACCGCCCCGCCTCGTACGATCGCCCAGTCATCGTCAGTAGCCTTACCAGGGGGACGAGTTGGGAAACGGCGAGCAACTCGTCACGATCGCGGCCGTGCTGCTGGGCGCGCTCACCACGCACCTGACCACGTACGTCATGGAGCGGAGCCGCAACAAGTACGCGCTGGTCACGCGGTGGGACGACAGGAAGATCGACGCCTACGAGGGCTACGTCGACAGGGTCAGGGCCGGCATCTTCCTGTCGGTACAGCTCTACGAGCACAAAGAAGGCATTCGCCCGAGCGGGAAGTCCGAGGGCGACTTGCTTGAGGAACTGCTGGAAGCAGCCCGCCTTCGGGGGCGGGCCTTCGAGCGGGTCATGCTTCTGGGTGGCGACGCCGTTGTGGAGGCGGGGCACGAGCTGAACACCGCGGCGCTCGCGATCGACTGGCAGGCCGAGGGTAAGACTGTCGGCACTCTGGACGAGTGGCGGTCGCGGAACCGAGCAGCCTTCCGAGAGATCAATGACTTCCACGAAGCTGCCCGCATGGACCTTGGGGTGCAGGGCAGCGTCAAAGGCGAACAGCATCCCCAGCGAGACCTCATCCTTCCGTCGTCGCGCAGGGAGGGCGACACCTCAGACACCTGAGGTGTGTGGCGCAGTGCGGGGGAGTGAGAAACTCGCACGGTCTGCGGGTTCCGGCAGAGCCGATTCCGTGGCCGGCAGGGTGGCCTGTGGCCAACCTCTGGCCAGGATCGCCCAGCAGGGTCGGCGAACCGGTACGCTGTAGGCGCTCCGCCGCAGGTAGGCGGGGCGAGGGTGGGTTGCCCGAGCGGCCTAAGGGAACGGTCTTGAAAACCGTCGTGGCAGCGATGTCACCGTGGGTTCAAATCCCACACCCACCGCAGGTGAACGGCCCCTGACCAGCTGAATCGGTCAGGGGCCGTTACCGTGTCCTCTCCCTGCTGGTCACCGACGCGGATCGGCCGGCACCTGGAGACGCTGCCCGGCGGGGAGGGCCCCTGCGCTACAACCCAGTGGCGCGAGGCCTACTTCGACCCTGCGGTGGCGGCGGCCGGGCTCACAAACATCACGCCGCACGACCTGCGCGCCTCGCACGGGACGTGGGTCGCCGACCGGTTTGGCGTGATGACCGCCGCGCATCGGCTCGGGCACTCGAACGCCAGCGTGACGACTCGGCACTACGCCCGGCCAGTTGTCGGACGTGACGACCAGGTGGCGGAAGCGGCGGACTCCTGGCTCGGCGGTCATGAGCCTGGGGCACGCAGCGATGATGATGACGGCTGAAGCTTCCCCTTGATCGTGAACACCTGGAAACTGGGACCTGAGTGGTTCCAGAGGAAGCAGTGACCAGGTGGCAAGCAAGTACCAGAAGCGGT